>JBCCRT010000073.1:0-13910 GCA_039201235.1 Planctomycetota bacterium | reverse complement strand
CCGCCACGACCCCGACGGCGTCGCCGCGTCGATCCTCGACCAGGCCCGCGCCGCCTACCGCAAGCGTGAGGTGACGTACCCCGTCGAATTCACGATGCAGGTCATCAGCCAGGGGGCGCAGCAGGACCAGAAGTGGGCCGTCGAGCAGATCAAGCAACTGATGAAGACCCGCTACCTCGTCGACGTCGAGGAACAGGACATCGTGAGCAAGGAAGGCCCGGCGATCTACCAGATGATCATGGACGAGCAGCAAGCCTGGCTCGCCGAAGGCGGCAAGCTCCGGCAGGAAGCACGGGAACGCGCCGCCAAGCACCGGGCCGACCGCGCGGGGCTGGCCGACTGGCTCAAGGAGCGCTACGGCGTCGTGCTCGAAGACGGCGAGATCGACGGAGTGCCGGAAGACCAGCTCGAAGACTTTGTCTACGACAAGGGCCACGCCGCCTTCGTCGGCGAGCTGACCCGGCTCGAGCGGTTCGTGCTGCTGCAGATCCTCGACAAGGCGTGGAAAGATCACCTCTACGCCATGGACCAGGTCAAGGACTCGGTCGGCCTGCGTGGCTACGCCGAGAAGGACCCCCGCATCGAGTACAAACGCGAGGGTGCCGCGCAGTTCCAGGACATGCAGCGTTCGACCCGCGAGCAGGTGACGGACCTGATCTTCCGCGCCCGGCTGACGCCGAACGTCCGGCTGCAGAACGCCTACGGCGACCAACAACAAGCGGAGCACCCCGACGCCGCCCCCGGAAGCGGGCCCGCCCCCGGAGTGGCCGCCGCCGCAGCGAGCGCGGCGGCGCAAGGCAGCGCCGACCAGCGGGCCGCCAACGCCGTGGCCGACCGGGCCGGCACCGCGCCGGACCGCGCCGCCAACCTGTCCCGCAAGCAGCGCCGTGCGGCCGAGGCCCGGCAGCGTCACCAGACCCACTCGGGCCCGAAAAAACAACGCCGCCGCAAGGGGCGGTGACCGCCGACGCCGCGGGCTATAACCGTGACATGATCTCACGTCGCCAGACCGTGTCGTGGTTCGCTCTGGTTCTCGGCGTGTGCGTCCTGACCGGCTGCGTCGGCGGCCCGCCGGCCGACGTCGGGCCCGACCCGTTCGCCGACGTGCCGCGGGCGGAGCAGACCGTGTTCGCCTTCGGCTCCTGCCTCAAGGCCGGTCGGCCTGCGCCCCTGTTCGAGGACATCATCGCGCTGGACCCCGACGCGTGGGTCATGCTCGGAGACAACGTCTACGTCGACGTGCCGTTCGTCCCCCGCAGCGGTGTGCCGTTCGACCGCAAGTACGCCGAGCTGGCGGCGACCGACTACTGGCCTCGGCTGACCGCGACCACGCCGGTCTACGCCGTCTGGGACGACCACGACTACGGCAAGAACGACGCCGGCCGGGAGTGGGGGCTCAAGCAGCTGGCCAAGGAGAAGATGTTCGACTTCTTCGGCGTCCCGGCCGACCACCCGGCCCGGGCACGTGAAGGCGTCTACCAGCGCTATTTCTTCGGCGAGCCGGGGCGGCGGGTTCAGCTGATCCTGCTCGATACGCGGTGGTTCCGCGACCGCCTGGCGCACAAGCGCGGCGAGGGCGCCCGCTTCGGCGGGCCCTACGGCCCCACGCTCGACACCACCCGCACGATCCTCGGCGAGGCGCAGTGGGCCTGGCTGGAAAAGGTTCTCCGTGAGCCCGCCGACCTGCGCCTCATCGGCTCGAGCATCCAGGTCGTCTCCCGCCAGCACGGCAAGGAGTGCTGGGGCAACTTCCCGCACGAGCTTGATCGGCTGTACGCCACGATCGCGGCCGCCGGGGCCGAGGGCGTGGTCTTCGTCACGGGCGACCGCCACCACGGCGAGCTGTCGCGTGACACCGATGACGGAACGCCGTACCCGATGTGGGACCTCACCACGTCGGGCATCAACGAGAAGCCGCGGGCCAAGCGTGAGCGCAACCGCTACCGCGTCGGCCCGGTCCGTCGGATCCCCAACTACGGCGTGGTCCGAGTCGACTGGTCGTCGCCCACGCCGCGGGTCGAACTGTCGCTGCGGACCCTTGGTGACGAGGTGTTCAGCCGGGCGGTGGTGGGGCTGGACGAGTTGACCCCGACCCTGCGCTAAGCCGCGAGCGGCCTCACAACAGCTTCACGATCACGCTATCGGCGACGAACAGGCCGGGGCGGGTCAATCGCAGGTGCGTCGCGGTGCGTTCGAGCATGCCGATGTCGATCATCTCGTCGATCGCGGCGTGGCGTCGGTCGTCGGCCGGCAGGTTCGCGTCGAGCCAGGTGATTGACACTCCCTCACGCAGCCGCAGCCCGAGCATCAGCCGTTCGCCGAGGCGGGCGTCGGGGTCAAGACGTTCGTGGTCCTGCGTCGGCGGATGCGGCGCGGCGTCGAGGTAAGCCTTAAGGTTCGGCGCGTTGCGCCAGCGATGGCCGCCGCGGTGCGACGCCGCCCCAGGCCCCGCCCCGAGCCAGTCGTGGTTGTGCCAGTAGTGGAGGTTGTGGCGGCATTGGAATCCGGAAGGCGGAAGGCGGAAGGCGGAAGTGTCGGACGCAAGCGATGGCGGGGTGTCCGCGTTGACTCGTTGCTCTGAACTTCCGCCTTCTGCCTTCCCACTTCCGGATTCAACCCGCGCCCAATTGCTCACTTCGTATTGCACAAACCCCGCGACGCCCAGCCGCTCCAGGATGCGTTCGTACATCTGCCGCTCGGTCTCGTCGTCGACGGCGGTGACCCGTCCCAGGCGGAGGCGGGCGGCGAGCGGGGTCTGCGGCTCGTAGGTCAGGCCGTAGGTCGAGAGGTGCGTCGGCTCGAGCTCGAGGAGCCGGTCGAGGTCGGCGTCGAGCATGGCGAGCGTCTGGCCCGGCACGGCGAAGATCAGGTCGAGCGAGAGGTTGTCGATCCCGGCGGCCCGGCTGGCTTCGACCGCTCGCGGCACGTTGTCGGGGTCGTGCCAGCGTTCGAGGGCCGCCAGACTCGCGCGGTCGAACGACTGCGCCCCGATCGAGACGCGGTTTACCCCGCCGGCCGCCAGCCGACGCATCAGGGCGGGGGTGACCGTCTCGGGGTTGGCCTCGACGGTGAACTCGGCGACGCGGTCGAGCAGACCGAGGTCGCGGAGGGTTCCGAACAACCGGTCCCACAGCTTGGCCCGGAGGTACGTCGGCGTGCCCCCGCCGGCGAAGATCGTGTCGGGCGACAGCGACTCGCCGTGGCGGGCGGTCAGCTCCCGTAGCTCGGCGCACAGCGCGTCGGTGAACGCGGCCTGACGGTCGCCCCCGGAAGCCCCAGGGGGATCGACGACGCTGTAGAAATCGCAGTAGTGGCATTTGTGGAAGCAGAACGGAAGGTGCAGGTACAAACCGTCGATAGGGTCGGAACCGGGGCCGTCGGGCGGTTGCCCGCGTGGATCGGCGTCGATAAACTCGCAATTAGGCTCTTGCCCGGGGGTTCTCCTCGTTTCGGATCGGATCAGACCGCTCATGGACGCAACACTGGTCATGTTCAAGGCCGACGGCTCGCGGCGCGACTTCCCGCTGCGGCCCGGGCCGATGGTGATCGGCCGTAAGAACAGCTGCGAGCTGCGGATCCCGCTGTCGAGCGTGTCGCGTCAGCACTGCGAGGTGACGCTGAGCGGCGGCACCGTGAAGCTGCGGGACCTGGGGTCGAGCAACGGCACGTACCACAACAGCATACGCGTCCAGGAGGCCGAGCTCGCCGCCGGCGACGAGGTGGTGGTCGGCCCGGTGGTGTTCACGCTGGTGATCGACGGCGTTCCGGACGAGATCAAGCCGGTGCGGACGATCGTGACCTCCGGCAGCGCGGGCGACTCGAACGCGACGGTCGCGCCGGTCGAGGGGTTGGCGGCCGCCGACGTCGAGGTGATCTCGTCGGTCGATACGACCGAACGGCTGGACCCGGGCGACCCGGAAGAGGAACCGGACCCGTTCGAGGCGCTCGAGGCGATGGCGAGTCAGGAACGACAGCCCGGCGACAAGCCGAGCGACAGCAGCCTGATCGATTTCGATTTCGACGATCTGGACGACGACGACACGAAATAGGGCGGAAGCCGGCTTCCGCCCGGGTTCCACACGCATCGCGACCGGGCCGAGGATAGCTTCCGGGGGTTATTTGGACGCGGGCTCTTCGGGGGCCGGCTCGGCCGGGGCGGCTTTGGGGGCCGGGACCTGGATCCGCATGCTGCAGTTGCGGCAGCGGACGGTTTTGCCACGGGCGCTAACGGGCACCGACAGGATCGAGCGGCACTTGAGGTTCGGGCAGAGCAGCCGGACGGCGCAGGTGGACATGGTTTCAACCTCGGGGAGGACGGAACAACGCCCCCGTCGGGTTTCTATCGAACGGCGGCGGGGATCACTTGAACCCATCTCCGCGAGGTCGGCTCGGCGTTGCGGTACATTTGTGATGGGTCCGAGGTTTGGCGAGCGAGGCGATGGGCTGGGAAGCGTGGTTTTGTCTCGGGGTCGTGGCGACGGGGGCGGTCGCGCTGCTGCGGGGGTGGGCGGGGCCGGACACCGTGCTGCTGGGGGCGACGGCGGTACTCACGGGGATGGGCGTGTTCTCGGACGCGTTCCCCACCGCGGGCGAAGCCTTCCGGGGGTTCGGCAACGAGGCTCTGGTGACGATCGGGGTGCTGTTCGTCGTGGCCGAGGGCGTGTCGCGGACCGGGGCGTTGCACCGCCTGACTCGGCCGCTGCTGGGGCGGGCCGGCACGGTCCGGGGAGCGCAGGCCCGGCTGCTGCCGGCGGTGATGGGGCTCAGCGCGTTTCTCAACAACACGCCGATCGTGGCGATGTTCGTGCCGTTGGTGAGCGACGGCTGCCGGCGGTCGGGGGTTTCGCCGTCGAAGCTGCTGCTGCCGCTGTCGTACGCCGCAATCCTCGGCGGCTCGTGCACGCTGATCGGCACGGCGACGAACCTGTTCGTCGACGGCATGGTCGCCGCGGCGCAGCGCGACGGCCCGGGCCTCGGGCCGGTGGTGGACGGGCAGCGGACGCCGATGAGCCTGGGGCTGTTCACGGTGAGCGTGGTCGGTGTGCCGGCGGCGTTGGTGGGGCTGGGCTACCTGCTGCTGGTGTCGGATCGCTGGCTGCCGGCGCGGGTGCCGGCGGCGGGGCGTTTGTCGGATTCGCCAGGGTCCGAGGACACCGCGGATCGGCGATACACGTTCGAGATGCGGGTCGCGGACAGTTCGCCGTTGGCGGGGCAGACGGTGGAGCGGGCGGGGCTGCGTCGGCTGCCGGGGGCGTACCTGGTGGAGATCGAACGCGGAGGCGAACGGCTGGTCGCGGTCGGGCCGGAGCAGGAGCTGCGGACCGGGGATCGGCTGATCTTCGCCGGGGACGTGGGCGCGGTGGTGGAGCTGAGGAAGCGGAGGGGGCTGGAGCCGACGGGCGACGCGGTATTCCGGCTGGACGAGCGTCGGCCGAACCGGCGGCTGGTCGAGGCGGTGGTCGGGCCCGATCACCCGATGCTGGGCCGGACGATCCGGGAGGCGGGGTTCCGCACGCAGTACGGCGCGGCGGTGATCGCGGTGTTCCGCGGCGGCGACCGCCTCGGGGGCCGGCTCGGCGACGTGCAGCTGCGGGCGGGCGATGTGCTGCTGCTCGACGCCCGGCCCGGCTTCGTCGCCCGGGAGCGGGAGCGGCAGGACTTCGTGTTGGTTTCGGAGGTCGAGGGCTCCGAGCCGCCGCGGGCCGAGCGGGCGTGGGTGGCCTTGTCGTTGTTGGCGGCGATGCTGCTGCTGGCGACGCTGACGGAGATGCGGCTGGTCACGGCCGCGCTGCTCGCGGCGGGGGGGATGGTCTTCACCGGCTGCTGCACGCCCGAGCAGGCGCGACGGGCGGTGAACTGGCGGGTGCTGCTGGCGATGGGCGGGGCGCTCGGTCTGGGCTCGGCGCTGGACTCGACGGGCGCCGCGGTCGCGGTGGCCGAGCGGCTGGTGGATGTGTCGATGGGCTTCGGGCCCTGGGCCGTGCTGGCAGCGGTGTACGTCGTGGCGATGGCGCTGACGTCGATGATCGGGCCGATCGGGACGGTCGCGCTGATGTTCCCCGTCGCGCGGGCGGCGGCGCTCGCGGCCGGGCTGAACTTCGAGCCCTTCGCGATCAGCCTGATGATGACCGCCGCCGCGAGCTTTGCCACACCCACGGCCTACCAGACCAACCTCATGGTCTACGGCGCCGGCGGCTACCGCTTCACCGACTTCGTCCGCGTGGGCCTGCCGCTAAACCTGTTAGTCATGGCCATCACGCTCGGCCTCGCGCCGGCGGTGTGGCCGCTGTGATGGGGTCCGGGGTTTAGGGTCTAGGGTCTGGGCATGAGACCCCGAATCCCAGACCCTAGACCCCATCACCCGGCGCGTACTCCACTCCGTTGCTCGGCGTCTCCCACAGCCGCAGCACCACCAGCGACGGCAGCGACGGCTTGAGCCGGTCGTACAACCACTTGGCGATGACCTCGGCCGTCGGCACCTCGAGCCCCGGGATGTCGTTGAGGTATTGGTGGTCCAGCTCGGCCACGACCGGCTCGATCGCGGCCTTGAGGTCGCCGTAGTCCAGGAAGAAACCCACCGCCGGATCAACCTCGCCCTCGCAGACGACCTCGCAGCAGTAGGTGTGCCCGTGCATCCGCCGGCACTTGTGCCCCTCGGGCATCGTGAAGAGCCGGTGCGCCGCGTCGAAACTGAACTTGCGGAGGATGCGGGTTTTCATGAAGGCGGAAGGCGGAAGGCGGAAGGAGGAAGGCGGAAATCGGAAGGACGAAAGTCGACAACAATATCTTACTTCCGACTTCAGCCTTCCCTCTTCCGCATTCCTCACACCCCCCGCGCCGCCGGGTCCCAGATCAGCTTGTGCAGCTGCGTCTGCAGCCGTACCGGCAGCCGGTCGGCCAGCAACCACTCGACCAGGTCCGCCAGCGGCAGCCCCGCACACCCCGCGACCTCGACCCCCGGCGACACGTCCTGTACCGCGCTGACCAGCACCGCCCCGACCCGCTCCGCCAGCCGGTGCTCCTCCAGCACGCCCCGCATCCAGTCGTAGTCCTCCCGGCTCGTGAGCACGAACTTCACCTCGTCCCGCGGCGTGAGGTGCTTGAGGTTGCTCCACAAATTTCGCTCGGCCTCCCCACTTCCGGGGGTCTTGAGGTCCATGATCCGCACCACCCGCGGGTCGCAGGCCGAGATGTCGCACGCCCCGCTCGTCTCGACCAGCACGGTCTTGCCCGCGTCGCAGAGGGCCGTCATCAGCGGGTGGACGTTGCGCTGCAGCAGCGGCTCGCCGCCGGTGACCTCGATCAGGTCGTAGCCCGGCCCCGCCAGCCGGTCCGCCTCGTCGAGGACCCGCCGCAGCGTCCACGCGTCGCCCTCGTGGAAGGCGTACTCCGAGTCGCAGTACGCGCACCGCAGGTGGCAGCCCCGCAGCCGGACAAACACGCAGGGCAGTCCGGCGTAGGTCGACTCGCCCTGCACCGAGAAGAACACCTCGTTGATGCGCAGCTTCAAGCGGTCGAGGTCGGGCGAAGGGCTGGTACGCGGGGTCACGACACCGCTTCCGCGTGAGTCAACTCGGCCAACAATTCTGCCGCGGTGCGCCCGAGCACCGGGTGACACGCGTCCGGGCCGACCTCGCACAACGGCACCAACACGAACTCACGCTCGTGCATCCGCGGGTGCGGCAACGCCAGCCGGTCATCGTCGATCACGGCGTCTCCGTGCAGCAGCAAGTCGAGGTCGATCACCCGCGGGCCCCAATGCTCCCGATGCTCCCGCGGTGGTCGGCCCAGGGAAAGCTCGATCGCCTGCGTCGCGGCCAACAACACGTGAGGCCCGAGCTTGGTCCGTAACCGGGCCGCCGCGTTGAGGTATGGCCCCTGCCCCGGCGGGCCGACCGGGGGCGTCTCGACCGCCCGGCTCACCGCTCGTACCTCAACCCCATCGAGGCCCCGCAGCGCCGACACCGCCGAATCCAACGCCGCCCGCCGGTCCCCGAGGTTCGACCCCAGGGCCACGTACGCCGTCACCGGCACCTCCCCGGGCGGAATATCGCTCTGCTCGGCCACGTTGCGATTGTAAGCTCCGCTCCTCGGCCACACCGCCACCCAGCTATAATATTCACCGCGCCGAAGACCCGACCCCCATTCGCCCCCGCGATGACCGCCCCCAGCCACACCACTACCGCAGCGCCGGACCTCGATGCCGTCAACGCCGACCTCGCCGAAGCGTCGGCCGTCGACACCGTCCGCTGGGCCGCCGACACCGCCGGCGACGGGCTCGTCCTCACCACCAGCTTCGGCGTCCAGTCCGCCGTCATGCTCCACCTCGTCACCCGCGTCCGCCCCGACGTGCCGGTGATCTTCATCGACACCGGCTTCCACTTCGCCGAGACCTACCGCTTCGCCGACCAGCTCACCGACCGCCTCCGGCTCGACCTCCGCGTCTACGCCCCCGACGACAGCCCCGCCTGGTTCGTCGCCCGCCACGGCCAGCTCTGGGCCTCCGACGACCCGGCCGACCGCGACCGCTACGACCGGCTCCGCAAGGTCGAGCCCATGGACCGCGCCCTCGACGACCTCGGCGCCACCGCCGTCCTCGCCGGCCTCCGCCGCCAGCAGACCGACCACCGCCGCACCCTCCGCCGCGTCGAGACACAGGCCGGCCGCCTCAAGATCAGCCCCCTGCTCGACTGGACCACCCGCGACGTCCACACCTACCTCACCGACCACGCCCTGCCCTACCACCCCCTCCACGCCCAGGGCTACGCCAGCGTCGGCGACTGGCACAGCACCCGACCGATCACCGCCGGCGAAGACGACCGCGCCGGCCGTTTCGCCGGCCTCAAACAAGAGTGCGGCCTCCACCTCCCCGAAACCCAGGCCGAGGAAGACAGCCGCTCCAGCTCCGCCCTCTGACCCGTATCGATTCCGTTCCCCTTGCCAAAACCAAGGTTCCGGGATACTTTTTACGGCTTGGCCTCGACAGCCTCCGCCCCCGCACCCCCGACCCCTACCCTTATCCCCATGATCGAAGCCCTCAAAGACGACAGCGTCATCAACAACCTCGGCGGCCGGTTCAAGTTCACCTCGCTGGTCCAGCACCGCGTCCGCCAGCTCATGGACGGCGAACGCCCGCTGGTCGAACGCGACGGCCGGACCGATTTCGAGGTCGCCGTCCAGGAAGTCGTCGAGGGCAAGATCACCCTCGAACTCCCGTCCGACAACGACGAGTAACGCCCCCCCCACGCCGCCGCTGAGAAGCGAAGCGACGAAGCGGCTGGTATGCCCACCGAATCCCCCCCGCCCCTCGACGCCCGCCGCGTCCTCGTCGGCGTCACCGGCGGGATCGCCGCCTACAAGACCGCTGCCTTGGTCAGCCACCTCGTCCAGGCCGGCGCCGATGTCCGCGTGGTCATGACCGACGCGGCCGTCCGCTTCGTCGCCCCGCTCACGTTCCAATCCCTCTCCGGCCACCCGGTCCTGACCTCGGTCTGGGACCACGACGACCGCCCCGACAGCCAACACGTCGGCCTCGCCCGCTGGTGCGACCTCTTCGTCGTCGCCCCCTGCACCGCCGACACCCTCGCCAAGTTCGCCGCCGGCCTCACCCCCGACCCCGTCACCCTCACCGCCTCGGCCCTGCCCGCCGAAATCCCACTGCTGCTTGCCCCGGCCATGAACGCCGACATGTGGGCCCACCCCGTGGTGCAGCGCAACCTCACCACCCTCCGCGACCTGCTACCGAACCTCCACGAGGTCAGCCCCGACTCCGGCTGGCAGGCCTGCCGCACCTCCGGAGCGGGCCGAATGGCGCAACCCGAAACGATCTTCGAACACATCGTGAAAAAGACGGCGTTCAACTCGAATCGGTGACCGACTCACAAGCCGCCGACACGTCGTCGAGGTGCTTCACGGCGGCGGCGCCCTCCCTTTTCGAAAACCCATGCGTCAGTTCGACCAAGGCCTCCCCGAACGGCCGGTAGACGGCCGCGAGTTCCCGGAAGACTTTGGGTTCCATACTGACCAACACCGCCCGCCGGTCCCCGGGGTGCGGCGAGCGCCGGATCAAGGCGCGGTGCTCGAGGCGATCGAGCAGCGCGGTGACGCTCCCGCTCGTCAGGCCGAGGTGCTGAGCAAGTTCTTTGGGGGTTTGCGGGCCCTGCTCCAGGCGGTTCAAACAACGCAGGTCGTTCCTCGAGATGCCCGCCGCGGACGCCGCCTTGGCGTCCAGCCGGTCGACGGCGGCGTGGAGACGGCGGCATGCCGTGACGAGGCCGTGGGCGTCCGTGGGGCCGGGCGGGGTGCGGTCGTTTTTTTTCGGCATGTTGATTTTCTCTCGATTATCAATATACTTGAAAAGTAAACTATCTGCGAGGCTCCCCATGATCCTGATCCCGATTTCCGTTTCCCTCCTGGTCGCCCTCCTCGCGGTCGTGTTGCTTACCCCCCGCGTGGTCGAATACGTCGAAGTCACGGACATTTCCGGTTCAGCGGACAAAGTCTACGACGCGATCCGCTTCCAACGCGACCTCATGAAGTGGTCCGCCTGGCCACCCGAGACCGGGTCCGATTGCCGCGTGGAGGGCGAAGACGGAACGGTCGGGGCCCAGACCGTTTTCCTGAACAAGAAGGGCGGACGCTTCGGGTTTCAAGAGGTCGCGGCACTGGACGCGGGGCGGAGCGTGGCCTTCCGACTCGAAAGCAAGGGGCCGCCGCACCAACCGACGCTGGCGTTTCACTTGGTCCCGGTTACGCCGGATACCACGCGGGTCGTCCTCGTCTTCCGCAACGACATCACGCCGCCCTTTCACGTAGCGTTGCGTCTGTTCGGTATCGTCCGCTGGACCCGCGACATGCACCGCAAGGACCTGGACGGGCTGACGCGCTTCGTCGAACGCGGCGAAGACTACCGCGGCACGCCGCTCCCCGCCGCCGCGTAGCCACCGCATGGATTATTACCCGCACCGGTTTGCGGCACCGATCGAGCGTTTCGGCGTCGGCAAGACCCGCGTGATCTGGTACACGGTGGTGTTCCTGACCCGGGAACTCCAGGGGTTACTACCTTTCGATCGGTACCCGCGGCTACGGGTCGAGGGCGAGATCGCGGAAGTCCCGATCGAGAACGCGTTCATGCCCACGGGCGACGGGCGGTACTACCTCATCGTGTCGCCCCGGGTCTTGAAGGATGCGGACGTCTACGTCGGGGACGAGGTGCGGGTCCTGTTCCGGATCGCGGATCAGGACCATGTGGAGGTTCCGCAAGTCCTCCGGCAAGCCATCAACGACGATCGACCGGCGGCGGAAGCGTGGGCGGCGTTGACCCCGGGCAAGAAGCGGATACTCGCGCAACACGTCTTCTCGGCCAAGACACCGAAAACGAGAGCAAAAAGGGTGGTCGAATCTATAGAGGCTTTGATCCACCATCGCGCTGATCTCCGCGCATGGCGGCGACACCGACGCTAACTCATAGACGCAGTCGGCGAGCCCGAACGGGTACGCGGCGGTTTACGTCTGCCGACCCCTACCCGTCGGCGAGTTCGAGACGGGTCAAATCCATCAGGTGCTGGTGCGTCCCGACCACGGCGGGCGAAGCCGCGTTCTTCTTGGTCACCCGGGGCGGCTTGCGCTGGGTGTAGCTGCCGTCGGCGGCGAGGTCCCAGGTCTGGCGTTGGTCGGCGAGCATCGTGTCGAGGATCGTCTGGAGCTTGGACCGCAGCGACGCGTCGTAGACCGGGGTGATGCACTCGACGCGGTTGTTGAGGTTGCGGTACATCCAGTCCGCGCTGCCGATGTAATACTCCGTGTTGCCGGCGTTGTGGAAGGTGTAGATGCGGGAGTGTTCGAGGAACCGGCCGATGACGGACGAGACGGTGATGTTCTCCGAGAGGCCCGGCACGCCGGGACGCAGCGTGCAGAAGCCGCGGATGATCAGCTTGACGCGGACGCCGGCGTTGGACGCCTCGTAGAGCTTGCGGCAGAGCCGGCGGTCTTCGAGGCTGTTCATCTTGGCGATAATTAAAGGCCCCCCGGAAGCCTCCCGCTCCGCGTCCGAAGCTTTGGGGTCGCCGCCGTTTTTCTTCCACGTCTCGGCGTGGGCGATCTCGCGGTCGATCATCTCGGTGAACCGGCGGCGCATGTTGGTCGGCGCGATGAGCAGGTGCTTGAAGTCGCGCTTCAGGGATCGGCCGGTGAGGAAGTGGAACAGCTCGACGAGGTCGTGGGTGATGCGGGGGTCGGCGGTGAAGAGGCCGAGGTCGGTGTAGAGGTTGGCGGTCTTGGAGTTGTAGTTGCCGGTGCCGACGTGGGCGTAGGTGCGCAGGCCGTCGGACTCGCGGCGGACGACGAGGGAGGTCTTGGTGTGGGTCTTGTAGCCCACGACGCCGTAGACGACGTGGATACCCGCCTTCTCGAGTTGCATGGCGAGCTGGACATTGCGTTCCTCGTCGAAGCGGGCCTTGAGCTCGACGAGGACGACGACCTGCTTGCCGGCCTCGGCGGCCTTGATCAGGTCCGAGAGGAACGGGCTGTCCTTCGCGGTGCGGTAGAGCGTGAGCTTGATGGCGATCACGTCGGGGTCGTTCGCGGCCCGGCGGATGAAGCGTTCGACGCTGGCGGAGAACGACTCGTAGGGGTGGTGCACCAGCACGTCGCCGCGGCGGATAACGTTGAAGATGTTCGCGTCGGTGTCCGCCAGCCGCGGCGGCACGGCCGGGGTCCAGGGCTCGTACTTGAGGTCCGGGCGGTTGACGCTGCCGTGGATCGTCCAGAGGTCGATGTAGTCCAGCTCGGCGGGCATCGGGTACACGTCGTCGTCCGACAGACCCAGCTCCTGCATGAGGAAGTGGTTCATCGGGTGGAACGGCGAGTCGTCGGTCTCCAGGCGGACCGCCTTGGCGAACCGGCGGTCGCGCAGCTCCTTCTCGATCAGCTCGAGCAGGTCCTCGGCGTCCTCCTCGTCACGCTCGACGTCGGCGTTACGCGTGATGCGGAACGGCTCGACGTGCTTGATGGCCATCCCCTCGAACAGGTCGTCGAGGTTGTGCCGAAGGATCTGCTCGGCCGACACAAACCGATCCCCCCCGGAAGTTTTCGTTCCGCGGTCGGAGGTTTTCGAGCGCTTGTTTGATGCGTTAAGTTTTGACTCGGCTTCGGGGGCAGGCGTGTCTGCGCTGCGGAGTTGGACCCAGGCGGGCAGGACGTCGGGGACCTTGACGCGGGCGAACTGGTAGCGGCCGGCGTGTTCGTCGAAGACGACGTCGGCGTCGGCGCCGATCGGGGGTAGCTCGCGGACGGGGGTCGAGCTCTCGGCCGAGTCCCGCTCGCCGCCGGGGTGTTGGAGCATGACGCCCAGCGACGTCGAGAGGTTCGAGATGAACGGGAACGGGTGCCCGGGATCGACCGACAGCGGCGTGACGACCGGGAACAGGTTGGTGCGGAAGTAGTCGTCGGCCTGCTTCCGTTCGGCGTCGGTCAGCTCGTCCCAGCTCAGCAGGTGGATGCCCCGCTCGGCGAGGGCGGGGCGGACGGTCCGGGCGTAGCAGTCGGCCTGCTCGCGGAGCATGGGCAACACGGTCTGGCGGATCAGGGCGAGCTGCTGCTCGGGCGACAGGCCGTCGGCGGTGCGGGTCATCAGGCCGGCCTCGATCTGGCGCTTCAGGCCGCCGACGCGTTTCTGGAAGTACTCGTCGAGGTTCGAGTTGAAGATCGCGAGGAAGCCGATGCGTTCGAGCAGGGGGGTGCGGTCGTCGAGGGCTTCGTGCAGGACGCGACGGTTGAACTCGAGCCAGGACGACTCGCGGTTGATGAACTCGCCGACGACGGCGGGGGCGTCGGGGTCGGGCGGGGGGGAGAGGGACGCGGGCGGTTCGGGCATGGGCCGAGTGTAACGGCGGCCGGGTTAGGGCAGGGTG
>JBCCRT010000072.1:0-14012 GCA_039201235.1 Planctomycetota bacterium | reverse complement strand
GCCACGCGTACTTGTAGGCGAGCGCACCGGTCTGGAGACTGGCGCCACCAAAGACGACGAGTCAGGTGCCGGGCACGTGCTTGTGGGCGAGCGTTGTGAGGATGAAGCAGAGCAGCGCAACACTGGCGAGCTGCGGTTGATCGAGTGCCGCGAGCAGTGCGGTATCGACAAGCGAGAAGCCGGCGAGGGCTGCGAGAACCGCGGGGACTCTGCGGCCGATGACTGCTCGGACGGTGACAAGACCAAGCCAACCGAGCGTGATAATGGCGATGGCACCGGCCCCAAGCGTCGGTGCTTGATTCAGCACGAACCACGCGATGACCGGGCCGACTGGGAGCAAGGCGCGTGCGGTGATTGAGGGCGCACGTGTTTGGCTTAATGCTTCGTCTCGCGCAAGCAGGCTGATTGCGAGTGTGTAGATGCCAATGGTTACCGCGACGCTGATGGTCGCGGGATCAGGGGAGACGCTCAAGGCGGATGCAGCGGTGAGGACGGCGAGCGCGCGACATGCAGCCATGAGGATTATCGACGATGCGGTGCGCGCATGGATGGCGTTGTAGGCGATGATGCAGGCTGTGAGAACGGACGCATGAATGCCGGCGGGGTGGTTCGCTGCGAAGGCAAGGCCGACACCGATGGCGAGCAGCGATGCACCGAACATGAACGCAGTGACGCGAGACACATGCCCGCTCGGGATCGGTCGTGAGGGACGCTCGATGCGGTCGATGTCGGCATCGAAGGCATCGTTGAGGATCATGCCTGCTGTGTAGAGGAGTGAGAGGCTGAGTATGACAAGGACACTCGGCGTGATGACTAGGTTGGTGTCGGATGACGACGCGCCAAGGGCGAGGCCGAGCAAGGCATTCGACCAGACGGTGGGCAGATTCGAGATGCGGCAGAGCTTGAGCCAGGCGGAGACACGACGGGCAAGATGCCGATCCCACGGCGACTGTTTATTCCCACGGGCGAGACGCCCGTGCCACGGGCTCATGTGATGTTCTCGCACTGGGCGAGATCCTTCACCCACAGCAGTTCGCGGGCGATGCTCTCGGCCAGCGTGCCTTGCCGGAGCGGCTCGGGCAGGACCGACCACGAATAGGTTTCGACCTCGAAGATTTTGCAGTCGTGGTATTCGCGGGCTGCCTTGATGGCGTCGGCGATCTGGTCGTTGGTCGTGGTGATCGGGCCGGAGCCCAGGTCGATCTCGTCGAGGTAAATCGGTACGTGGAAGTGCGTGCGGGCCGTGTCTGGCGAGTCGCCGCGCGCAAGGGCTGCGAGGGCGTCGGGCAGGTCCTCGTGGAGTTGGAAGCTGTCGCCGGTCGTGAAGCCGGTCTGGTGCAGGTAGCGGGGTTCGTTGAAGGGTGCGAGACGCTCGGCTGCGCTTTCAGGGCCGATGGCGGCGACGTTGACTTCGAGGGCTGACGAGATCTGAACTTTGTTGACGCGGATGCCGGCCTCGGCGTAACGACGCAACACCGCCCGCTGATCCTCGAACATCACGGCGCTGTGGCAGACGTCGTGGCAGATGCCGATGTGCTGGCGGTGCTCTTCGGGGATGTAGTCGCTGAAGAACGAGATGACGTCATCAGCGGTGTCGAGGATGCAGCCGGGCTCGGGTTCGAGGTCGAGTGTGAACACCGGATCGAGCTTCGAGTATGCACTGAATGCCAGATCACGTAACTCGGCGACTGCGCCTTCAAGATTCGATACCGCCTTCCGGAGCTGCGTCGACGAGAGGCCGGGTGTCCCAAATGCAATCGGCAACGTCGAAATGCTTCGCTTGCTCCCCCCGCGGAAGGGCAGCATCGCGAGTTCATCCCCGTGGCCGCTGTCGTGGAAGACCCGTTCAAACGCGGTCCAATCGGGTTCGTAGACATTTTTCTTGACGACGGTGTCGTGGAAGTAGTGGAACGCGAAGGAGTTTGCGGTCACGCAGTCGACGACATCCGAATGGGCTTGGTAAGCCCTGTTGTCGTCGACCCACTCGAATCGCAGCCACGGCAGCAGTCTGCCGAAGTTTCTGATTGAGGACTGTCCCTCAACATCACTCGGAAACGACACACCGATCGCAAGGGGCTCGCGTAACCCGAGCCGATCGCGAACGGCTGGAACGACCTCAACGAGAGCGGCAGCGTATGAGTCGTAGTTCTGGTTCGGCAGTGCGTTCGTGCCGTAACACAGCACGGTGCCTTCGCCCAGCACGTCACGCACGGGGCTTGAACCTGCCGGACTGGCTGAGGAAGGCGAGCGGGTTGGCGTAGCTGACGCGTTCGATGATGGCGTCGTCGTGGCCGCGGCGGCGCATCTCGAGGCAGCACTTCGGCACGGACAGCGGGTCGCAGTGGCCCCAGTCGCCGGCGGAGTTGAGCCACAGGCGTTCGGAGCCGCACATCTCGATAATGTCGGCAGCGCGCTGCGGCGTGCACTTGGTGTCGGGATAGAGCGTCATGCCGGCCCAGAAGCCGCGGTCGAGCACTGGGCCGACAGTGTGCTCCTCGACATGGTCGATGAGGACGCGGCCTGGGTCGATGTCGGCGTTGCGTTCGATGGCGTCCATGATGAGCCGCGTGCCCTTGAGTTTGTCCTCGAGGTGCGGCGTGTGGACGAGGATGAGCCGATCGTGCTTCGCGGCGAGGGCGATGTGCTCTTCGAGGATGGTGAGTTCGTTCTTGGTGTTTTTGTTGAGGCCGATCTCGCCGATGCCGAGCACGTTGGGCTTGTCGAGGAAGTCGGGGATGATCTGCATGACCTCGCGCGCAAAGCCGGGGTCTTCAGCCTCTTTTGGGTTGATACACAGCCACGCGTGGTGAGCGATGCCGTAGTGCGCAGCCCGTTTGGGTTCGTACTCGGTGAGTTGACGGAAGTAGTCGAAGAAGCCCTGCGCGGAGGAGCGATCAAAGCCGGCCCAGAACGCCGGCTCGGTGATGGCGACGCAGCCGGCCTGGGCCATGCGGACGTAGTCGTCGGTCGTCCGGCTGACCATGTGGATGTGCGGGTCGATGTACATGGGGTTCGGGGTCTGGGGGTTGGGGGTTGGGGGTTGGGGGTCACAGACCGATGCGGGAGCGGGGCTGGGCTCGGCCGCGGACCCCCGGGATTTCTAAGGCGAACAGTCCGCCGGCTCCCGGGCCGTGGCGGGCCGAGTCGTCGCCGCCGGCGGAGGTGACGTAGAGCGTGGCGAGGTCGGGGCCGCCGAAGGCGGCGCTGGTGGTGTTGGTTGCGGGAAATTCAATGAAGTGAGCCAGCGAGCCGTCGGGATCGAACGCGGTGACGCACCCGCCGCCCCAGCGGGCGCTCCAGAGCCGGCCGTCGGCGTCGAGCGTCATACCGTCGGGGGCCGAGCCGGGGGCCAATCCGGGGGCGGCGTCCGGCGGTATCGCCGCGCGGGTGTCGAGGTGGATGCGGCGGTGGCGCAGCGCGCCGTCGGCCGGGTCGTAGTCGTAGGCGAAGACGCACTGCGTCGGCGTGTCGGTGAACAGCAGGGTGCGGTCGTCGCGCCAGGCCATGCCGTTGGCGCAGCCGAAGCCGGTGTCGACCTTGGTGACCGAGCCGTCGGGGTCGAGGCGGAAGAGGCTGCCGAGCTCGTCGGGGTCGGTGGTGCCCCAGCGTTGCGGGATCGTGCCGGAGTAGACCCGGCCGGCGGCGTCGGCGAGCGCGTCGTTGAACCGGGTCTCCCCCGGAATTCCGTCGAGCACGGGGGTGAGTTCGCCATCACGCAGCACGGCCGCCCACGCCCCGGGCCCGCCGAGCAGCAGCAGCGAGCCGTCGGCCTGCACGGTCAACGCGCCGAGCGTACGGCCACCGTCGAGTTCGTAGACGACATCGTGTTCCCCGGTCACCGGGTCGTAGCGCAGCAGCCGGCCGCGGTCGATGTCGTGCCAGTAGAGCACGCCCTCGTCGGGGTGCCACGTCGGGCCCTCGCCGAGCTTGCAGCGGGCTTGGGCGACGACGCGGGGCTCGGGGGAAGTGGCCGTCATCCGGTGGCGATCGGCGTGAGGGTGTCGAGCAGCTCGTCGAGGCGGTAGCGCACGACACCGACGCTGGTGTCGGCCGCGCCGTAGTACAGCAGCAGGTCGTCGCCGTCGTGGGCGAAGCCGGTGGGGAAGACGACGGCTTTGACAAAACCCTGCCGCTCGAAGTCGGCCTCGGGCCGCATGAACGCGTCGGGCGTGGCCATGAGCACGCGGGCCGGCTCGTCGCTATCCAGCAGCAGCGCCCCGGCGGCATAGACCCCGATCGGCTCGCCGAGCCCGGGCCGACACGAGGCGTGATAGATCACCAGCCAGCCGCGGTGGGCCCCGCGATCGACGCGGATGGGCGGCACGCCACCGCCGACCCGCCCGTTGTCCCAGCCCCCGCCCCCGGAAGGTTGGCCGGTGCCGCGTCCTTGGCGCGAGCCCCAGAGCGGGCGGTGCTGGCCCCAGTGCGTCAGGTCGGGCGAGGACGCGAGCCACATCTCGGGCTGGCTGACCTCGAACTTCCCGGTCGGGCGGTGGATCGCCAGGTAATCGCCGTTGATCTTCTCGGGGAAGATCACGACGTCCTTGTTTTCCCGGCAGAAGCCGATGCCGTGGTCGGTGTAACTAGCGAAGTCCTCGGTGCCGAGCATAACGGTGCAGACGCCGTGGAACGACGCGGCGGCGGCGGTGACGACGTAGCGGCCGCCGAGCGGGGTGATCCGCGGGTCTTCGAGGCCGAACGCGGCGTGCGGGGCGTGGTAATCGACGACCGGGCCGACGGTGTCGGGGGTGACGCCGTCGGGCTTCAGGTAGACCAGCCGCAGGTGGTTGAGGAAGGTCAGGCGTTTGAAGCCCGTGTCTTTGAAGATCACCATCCGCGGGTCGTGCTGGCTCACCGCGTCGGCGTCGATCCAGTCGATCGTGACGCTACCGTCGGGCGTGTAGCTCGGCGAAGCGACGAAGCCGTCACGCGTCTCGGTCGGCCGCTCGGCGACCCGCACAAGCATGGCGATCCGGCCGTCTTGCGTCCGGGCGGCCGCGGGGTTGAACACGCCGACGACCTCGAAGCCCTCCCGTGATGGCGGCAGGTCGGCCGGGGTGAACAGGCAACGCGTCTCGCGGCGGCGCAGCGGCATGCCGGCAATCTACCGCAACCGTCGCCGCGCGTCGGTCACGGCGACAAGTCGGCGCGGATATCGACGGGGGCTGAATCCCGCGGCACCCAGCCGAAAGGGTTGGCCGTGTCGTGGACGCGGTGCTCGTTGTCCGAGACGGCGTAGAGCTTGCTGTAGACCGGCGGGTCGCCGTGCGACAGGACGGCGTGCATCAGCCGGCAGAGGTCGGCGTCGCTGAGCCAGACCCGCCGCTCCCACGAGTCGGTCGGGTGCGGTCGGCCGTCGTCCCTCACCCCGCCGTAGCGCACGTCAACGACGCGGTAGTCCTCGTCGGCCGCCTCTTCGTCGAGCGTCTCGACCAGCAGCTTGAGCCCGCCGTAGAGCCCGTTGGCCCGCTGCTGACGGTCGAGGCCCAGCAGCCCCGGGCCCATCCAGTCGTAGAAAAAATCGGCGTGGACCGAGCTGGCCATGACCGCCTGCTTCACGCCCGCCTCCTTCGTCGCGTCGAGCACGTTGCGGTGCATCACGAGGTTGTTGAACGACGAGCGGCCCGGCACCTCGCTCTCCCGAGCGTAGCTCCAGGCGAGGTGGATCACCGTGTCGCACCCCCGGAACTTCTCGGCCAGGCCGTCGCGGTTCATCAGGTCCGTGCCGTTGATCGACCGCGACATCGGCCGCAGCGCGTAGTCGCCGAGGCCGGGCAGGCCCTCGGCGATCGCCTTGCCGATCGCACCGCTCGCCCCGGTCAGGGCCACCGTCTTCATGGTTGCAGCGCTCCCATCAGGTCGTCGAGGTCGAACACGGCCACGCCGACGTGCGTGTCGGCCGCGCCGTAATACACCTGCCATTGGTTGTCGGTTTCGATGACGCCGGTGGGGAACACGACGTTGGGCACGAAGCCGGTCATTTCCCAGTCGTGCTGCGCCGCCATCACCGGCTCGGGGCTGTGGGCCAGGACGCGGGCCGGGTCGTCGGGGTCCAGCAGCAGCAGCCCGGCCTGATACGCCCCGACCTCGCCGCGCTTCGTCGCCCGCCGGCTGCCGTGGTAGAGCTCGAGCAGGCCGCCGGGCCGGCCGCTCCGTCCCGCGACGCGGACCGGCGGCGGGCCGGCCCCGATGCGGTCGTCGTCCCACGCCCGCCGGCCCGACCAGACGTGGCGGTGCCCGCCCCACGCCACCGCGTCGTCGGATGTCGCCAGCCACATCTCCGGCTTGCAGAACCGCTGGAAAGTGTTGGGCCGGTGCAGAGCGACGAACCGCCCGCCGACTTTCTCCGGCAGCAGCACGACGTCCTTGTTCTCCGGACAGAAGATAATCCCGTGGCGTTCGTAGGTCTCGAAGTCGCGGGTCGTCGCCAGGCTCGTCGCCGCGCCGTGCTCGCTCACGCTGACGTAGGTGACGAAGTACGTCCCGTCGATCACGGTGATACGCGGGTCTTCCACGCCGAACGTTTCGTACGGACCCTCGGCCAGCAGCGGCGGCAGCTCCGACTCGACCCGGGTACCCGTCTCGTCGAGCAGGAACGCCCGGATGTGGCTCACAAATTTCAGCCGCATCAACCCGTCGGCGGCGCGGACGACCTTCCGCGGATCGATCAGCGTGTCCTGGTCCTCGGGCAGGTATTCGACGACCAGCCCACCGTCGGCGTCGATACGCGGCAGGGCGTGGAAGCCGCTGCGTCGGTCGGTCGGGGCCTCGGCGACGCGGGCGAGCATGACGATCCGGCCGTCGGCCCGGCGGGCGGCGGCGGGGTTGAACACGCCGATGACCCGCATCCCGTCGCGTGACGGCTTGAGATCATCGGGGCTGAGCAGGCGGTGGGTGGCGCGGCGTCGCAGCATCGCCGCGAGTGTAGCCGACCCCGCTCCGCACTCCGCCGCCAAGCCGCGGGGTTTCGCCTATGGTTTAATCATGCGGTGCAACATCGACGCAAAGGGTAAATCTGTTCGGCTGATCGGCGGGCTGGGCTGCCTGGCGGCGGCGGTCGTCGTCGCGGCCCTGACGTTATCGGGGGTGTTGCCCGTGCTGGCCGGGGTTTGCCTCGGGCTGGGTCTGCTGGCGGGCGGCGGCTTCATGGTGTTTGAAGCGCGGGCCGGCTGGTGCGTGGTCCGGGCGATGGGGTTCAAGACGCCGATCTGAAGCGGGCGTAACCCGGCGGCGGTCTTTCCGGGAACTTCAATGACCCGGCCGAAACGGCCGATAGGCTTAGCCGTGGCGGACTTCTCGGCCCGGGCCGCCACGCAAGATCCAACGGGCCCCCGCCCGGGGCAAGCCGATGCCGACCCGCGTGAATGCCTCATCGCCGCCCGACGTGTCGGGCCCCGCCGACGACGCCATGGATACGGCGGTGGCGGCTCTGCTCGCGGCGTTGCCGGGGCCGGCGGCGTTGCTGTCGACCGACGGCAGGGTCCGCGTCGCCAACCCCGCGTGGCTCACGCCGGGGGCTTGGGCCGGCCTGCCGCGTCGGCCCGCGGAGGGCGCATCGCTGACCGACGCCCTCGCCACGTCCGGCAGCGAAGCATCGACGCAGCTGGCCGCGGCGTTGACCGAACTCGCCGCGGGCCGACAGGACCGACACACCCAGACCTTACCCCCGATACAGGACGAGCGCGGCTGGTGGCGGGCCGAGGCCCGTCCGTTCCACGATCTCGGGCACAGCACCGAAGCGGGCCGTGGCGTGTTGCTCAGCCTCCGCGAGGTCACCGAGCAGGTCGAGACCCGGCGGACCCTGGAGCGTAGCGAGGAGCGGTACCGCGTGGCCTCCGACGGCGCGTTGGACGCGTTCTTCCTGCTCGAAGCGCTGCGTGGCCCCGACGGCCGGATCGAGGATTTCGTGTTCTTGGACATCAACCCCAGCGGCTGCGAGATGATCAGCCGCGGCCGCGACGAGGTCGTCGGCCAGCGGCTGTGCGAGCTGCTGCCGGTCAACCGTGAGCCGCGGTTCATCGACCGTTACCGGGAGGTGATGCAGACCGGCGAGACGCTGCTGCGCGAGTTCGAGATCGACGCCGCCGACGAAGGCATCACGCCGTCGTGGATGCAGCAGCAGGTCGTCCGCGTCGGCGACGGGATCGCGATCAGCGTCCGCGACGTGACCGGCCGCAAGCAGACCGAGCTCGAGCTCAAACACCAGCGGCAGGAGACGCAGACCGTGCTCGACGGCGTGCCCGCCTACGTGTTCTACAAAGACGCGGACAACCGCATCCTCCGGGTCAACCGCGCCGCCGCCGAGTCGCTGGGGCTACCCCCGCAGCAGATCGAAGGCCGGGCCACCGCCGACTTCTACCCCGCCGAGGTCGCCGCCGCCTACCACCGCGACGACCGCGAGGTCCTCGCGTCGGGCCGGCCCAAGCTCGGCTACCTCGAAACCAACCCCGTGCCCGGCGGCGAAGACCGCTGGATCCGTACCGACAAGGTCCCCGTCTTCGACGACCACGGCGAGGCGACTAGCATCATTGCCGTGGCGACCGACGTCACCGATCTGCAACACGCGACGCAACGCCTCGCCGAGAGCGAGCGGCGGTTCCGCAGCCTCTTCGACCGCGTCCCCGTCTCGGTCTGGGAACAAGACCTGCGTGAGGTCGCCCGCTGGCTCGACGAGCTCAAAGCGTCCGGCGTCCGCGACCTCGGGGCCTACCTCCGCGAGCACCCCGAGGCCCACGACCACGCCGTCCGGCTGACCAAGATCAACGGCGTGAATCAGGCGACCTTCGACCTCATGGAAGCCGCGGACCACGTCGAGCTGAGCCGCTCGATGTACGACGGCCACGTCGGCCCGCCGCCCGAGGCGCTGGCGGCCAAGCTCGGCGCGATCTGGGACGGCCGACGCTCCGCCGAGCTCGAGACCTACTGCCACACCGTCCGCGGCCGAAAGCTCCATGTCCTGATGCGGTTCGAAGTGCCCGAGCAGGACGGCGAGCCCGACCTCGGCCGGGCGATCCTCGCGCTCACGGACATCAGCGCCAACCGTCAGCGTCTCTTCGCCCAGGCCCAGGTCCTCCAGGCCGAACGCGAACGCAAGCGGCTGGCCCACGAGCTGCACGACACGCTCGCCCAGCAGATCGCCGGGGTCAACATGCTCGCCGAAAGCCTCCGCCGCCGGCTCGCTTCCGATCGACCCGACGACCTGGAGCAGGCCGGCCAACGCGCTACCGAGCTCTCGGAGATGCTCAAGCAGGCCAACCGCGAGGTCCGCCGGCTGCTCAGCGGCCTCAGCGCCGAACGCATCGGCCCCGACGAGCTCGAGACCGCCCTCGAATCGCTGGCCGAGCGGACCTCGCTGGTCCACCAGGTCCCGGTCACCTTCCGCTGCCCCCGCACGCCGGACGAGCTGGACGAAGACTCGGCCAACCACCTGCTCTACATCGCCCAGGAGGCGGTCCACAACGCCGCCAAGCACGCCGAGGCCGATTCGATCCAGATCGACCTCGAGCAAGGCGACGACGGCCTGCGGCTCAGCGTCGTCGACGACGGCCGGGGCATCGGCCCGCCCGCCGAACCTCACGACCCGACCGAATCATCCGACGGCTCGGGGCTGGGCCTGAGCATCATGCGCTTCCGCGCCGAGGCCAT
Source organism: Planctomycetota bacterium (assembly GCA_039201235.1). Taxonomy (GTDB): domain Bacteria; phylum Planctomycetota; class Phycisphaerae; order Phycisphaerales; family Phycisphaeraceae; genus Algisphaera. The sequence continues at coordinate 4,367 of JBCCRT010000072.1, read as the reverse complement.
CGGCGCTAAAATACGTTTCGATAGTTTCCCGGACGTCGGCACCGCCGTCCGCTGCTTCATGCCCGCGGCCGAAGCCACCGACGCCGACCCGGATTCCTTTGCCCCCCCGTCCCCCGACCCCCAGGACCCGCCGCGATGATCGCCGCCGCCGAACCCGAAAGCCCGACGACCGATCCGACCGACACCCACGTCCGCATCGTGGTGATCGACGACCACCCGATCGTCCGCCGCGGCCTGATCGAGTTGATCAACGACGTGCCGGAGTTCGACGTCGTCGACGAGGCGGCCGACGTCGCCTCCGCCCTCGCCGTCCTCCGCGCGGCCGAGCCCGACCTCGCGCTGATCGACCTGTCGCTGGGCGACGGCCACGGGCTGGAGCTGATCAAACAGGTCCGCGCCGCCGGTATCACCTGCAAGATGCTCGTCGTCTCGATGATGGACGAAGCCCTCTACGCCGACCGCGTCCTCCGCGCCGGCGCCTCCGGCTACCTCCGCAAAGAACAGGCGACCGAGAACATCATCACCGCCATCCGTAAGGTGCTCGACAACGAGGTCTACCTCAGCCCCAGCGCCACCGCCCGCGTGCTCAACACCGTCGCCGGCGAGGGCGAGACCGCCCCCAGCCCCGTCTCCACCCTCTCGGACCGCGAGCTCGAGGTCTTCGAACTCCTCGGCGACGGCCTGACCTCGCGCGAGATCGCCGCCCGCCTGCACCTCTCGGTCAAGACCGTCGAGACCTACCGCGAAAAGATCAAGGCCAAGCTCAGCCTCAAGAACGGCAGCGAACTGACCCGCCACGCCATCCACTGGGCGATGCGCAAGGGGGAGTAGGCCTACTTTTGCAACTCGTTTCTGGACCCATCACCATGACAAGACCAAGCGTCCAGATAAGCCCCGACTCGCTCGATTACTTGCAGAAACGCGCCGACATCGAAGCGGACGGCGACGTGTCGATCTACCTCGAAACGCTGATCCGCGGCGATCAAGAGGGACGGCGTGCCGCCGCTTGGCTCAAACAAATCAGCGAAGAGGCGGTCGCTTCCGGGCCGGCCAAACCAACGACCCCCGAACAGCTCGGCGGGTTGATACGGAAACAGATCGACGCGGTCGCGGCCGAACGCGGCGAGTCAACCGCGTGAAACGCCACCTGCTCATCCGCCCACAAGCCGAGCTCGACCTGCTGGAAATGGTCGAATATTTGGCCCGCGACAGCCTCGATACGGCCCGACGTTTCGAGGCCGCCGCGGTCGAGACGTTTACCGGCTTGCTCGTGTTCCCCGACGCCCACCCCGCCTTCGACTTACCGGGAGTCGAATACCTCGGCCTACGCAAGACCGCCGTCGTCGGCTTCCCCAACCACCTGATCTTCTACCGGGCGGAAGATGATCGTGTCGAGGTCCAACGGCTCATCCACGGCCACCGCGACCTGCCTGCCGTGTTCCGCGGCGATTGACAAACCAGCAAATACGCTGCGTCACGCCGGCAATGGCGATGCACGGTCACGGGATTGATCTCCGGTCGGCTTCGACCGCCCGTGCCACAGGAAGTACGCCCCCCGGCGGACGTCGTCGAAGATCAGCACCCAGCAGGGCAGCACCACCAGGATCAGCACCGTCGCCGAGATCAGCCCGGCCGCGATGCTGATGCCCATCGGGATCAGGAACTTCGCCTGGAACGACTGCTCCAGGATCAGCGGCGTCAGGCCGAGCACGGTCGTGATCGTCGTGAGCAGGATCGGCCGCAGCCGGGCCCGGCCCGCGGACAGCAACGCGTCGACGATCGGTGTGCCCGCCTTGCGTTCGTGGTTGTAGAACTCGACCAGGATCAGCGAGTCGTTGACCACGATGCCCGACAACGCGACCACGCCGATGAGGCTGAGGAACGTCATCTCGTAGCCCAGCAGCAGGTGGCCCCACACCACGCCGATCAGCGAGAACGGGATGATCAGCATCACGGTCAGCGGCTGGAAGTAGCTGGCGAAGAGCCAGGCGAGGATGACGTAGATCATCAGGCAGGCCGCGCCCATGCCCAGCGGCAGCGAAGCGAAGGCGTCGCCCATCTGCTCCTGCCGGCCGGCATACTTGATCGTTAAGTCGGGAAAGTCATCTTGGAGGGCCACCAACGGTGCAACCGCCCCTTCGATCTCTTGTTCAGGTAGATACTTTGCTATCCAGCCCGGCAAACGGTCTGCAAGCGGGTGTGGTTTAGTCGGGGGTTTTGCGATCTCGGACGTCACGGCCTCGGGGCTCAGGCCCGGCACGGTCTCGGCGGTGACGGTCACGCTCCGCTGCCGGTCCGCCCGGCGGATGGTCGAGTAGGTCGTGGTGGGCACGATGTCGGCGACCTCGGCCAGCGGCACGAGGTCGCCCGTGGGCGTGACGAGCCAGATGTCTTCGACGGCCGTGAGGTCGCGGCGGGTCGTTTCGTCGAGGCGGACGCGGACGTCGATGTCTTCCTGGTCCGCCGCGTAGGTGTGCGCCTCGAGCCCGAAGAGGAACCCGCGGACCTGCAGCGCGACGTCGGCGGGGGTCAGCCCGACGCTGCGGATGTCGGCCGGGCGGGGGACGATGCGCTGCTCGGCCTGGCCGAGGTCGTTGTTGTCGTTGATGTCGACCACGCCGGCGAAGCCCGCGAGCAGGGCCTTGATGTCTTCGACCGCGTCGTTGACCCGGCCGCCGTCCTCGCCGCGGACGCGGACGGTGATGTCGGCGCCCGACGGCCCGCCGGTGATCTCGGTGAAACCCAGCCGGTCCACGTTGTCGATCCGACCGTCGAGGGCCTCGCGGATGCTGGCGATCACGGCGGAGGACTCGCGGTCGCGCTCTTCGACGTAGGCGAGCTCGAGGAACATCTGCCCGACGTGGGTGGACGAGGCCTCGACACTGCCGGTGTCGATGTTCGAGCGTTGGCCGACGACGCTGCTGACCGCGGCGACCTCGGGCTGGGCGAACGCGGCCGCCTCGACCCGGCGGACCGCGGCGTCGGTGTCGCCCAGCGGCGTGCCGATCGGCATCCGCAGGTCCACCACCACGGTCTCGGCGTCGGTGTTGGGCAGGAAGACGAACGGCACCCGCCCGCCGGCGTACAGCCCGGCCGTGCCCAGCAGCACCGCGAACGTCGCGATCACCGCCAGGTAGCGGTGTTTCAGCGCGAAGCCCAGCAGCCGGGCGTAGGCGGGCACCAGCCGGTCGAACATCACCCGGTCGCGGGCCGCCTCGAACCGCTGCACCGCCCGGGTCATCCGGCCGGGCGAGCGCTCCCTCGCCGCGTCCCGCTTGGTCAGGCTGTGGCCCATGTGGCTGGGCAGGATCATCAGCGACTCGATCAGCGACATCAGCAGCGCGCACGCCACCACGATCGGCAGCGCCCCGAGCAGGTCGCCGATCTGCCCCTTGATGAACGTCATCGGCAGGAACGCCACCACGCTGGTCAGCACCGTCGCCACCACCGGCCAGCCGACCTGGTTCGCGCCGCTGACCGCCGCCTCCATCGCCGGCTCGCCGCGGTCGTGGCGGGCCTGGATGTTCTCCGAGACCACGATCGCGTCGTCGACCAGCAGCCCGAGCACGACGATCAGCCCGAACATGGTCAACAGGTTCAGCGTCACGTCGATCGCCGACATCAGCACCAGCGTGCCGAGGATCGCGGTGACCAGCCCGACGCCGACCCACAGCGCGACCCGCCAGTTGAGGAACACCAGCAGCGTCAGGAACACCAGCACCGCGCCGTAGCTCGCGTTGCGGGTCAGCAGGTCGAGCCGGCCCTCGACGAAGCGGGCCAGGTCGCTGGTCGTCGCGATCTCCGCGCCGCGTGGCAGGGGGTGCGGCGCGTCCCGGCCGAGTTCCCACGCCTGATAACGGTTCGATCCGAAGCGTTGCTCCAGCACCCCGCCGTCGAAGCCCAGGCCCTGCCGACCGCGGACGTAGGACCGCACCATCTCGGCGATCTTGACGATGTCCTGCTTGCCGACCTTGTAGATCGTCATCACCGCCGCGGGTTGGCCGAGCAGTTCACCCCGCTCTTTTGAAGCCCCGGCCGCGGAGTGACCAACTTCCGGGGGCCGGCGGTTGAAGCGGTTGAAGACGGGGTCGTCGACGAAGCCCTCGGTGACGGTGGCGATCTCGCCGAGGGTCAGCGTTCGGCCGTCGGGGAAGCTGCGGACCACGATCTGCCGCACCGCCTCGGCCCGCTCCTCGATGCCCATCGTGCGGACCTTGACGTTGCCGGTCGTGCCCTTGACCGTCCCGCCGGGCACCTCGTTCATCCACGCCCGCACCGCGTCCGCCACCGCCGGCAGGCTGATGCCCTGCTGCAGCAGCGCCTCCTGCCGCACGTCCACCGTCAGCTCGTACTGCCGCACGCCGTCG
>JBCCRT010000071.1:0-14041 GCA_039201235.1 Planctomycetota bacterium | reverse complement strand
GGCTCTTCTCCCCGAGCCACGGCGACTGGACCACCCGGTCGTTCATCCACCGCTCGTCGCGGCCCCACGCCTTCGACCGCTGGGAGACGGTCAGCGACGGCCCGTTGTTCGCCTACCCCCAGCCGCACTACGACCCCAAGCGCGGCTTCGCGCTGCTCCACACCGTCTACGCCGACGGGCGGGGCCTCCACGTCAAGCACAGCCGCGACGGCCGGGACTGGACGCCGTCCCGCCGCCTCGCCGCCGCCGGCCGGGGTCACTACCAGGTCTCCCATCACGACACCGGACACGGCGTGTTGTGGACCGCCTTCGACTATCACCCCCACGAGGGCGGCCTCGACCGCCGCACCAACCTCTACGTCATGCGGTCCGACGACTGGGGCGTGACCTGGCGGACCGCCGACGGCCGGCCCGTCGAATTACCGATCGATTCGCCCCGGTGTTCTGCCCTCGTCCACGACTTCGAGGGCGAGGCGCGGCTCTGCTTCATCAAAGACCTCATCACCGACGCCGAGGGCCGACCGCTGGTGCTCTACTCGACCAGCCGCGGCTGGGAGCCGGGGCCGCAGCACGGCCCGCACGCCTGGTGGCTCGCCCGCCAACGCCCCGGCGGCTGGACCCACCACCGGATCACCGACAGCGACCACAACTACGACGCCGGCAGCCTATTCGTCGACCTTAGGCCCGGTGGCGGCGAACGCCTCACGCTCATCGGCGCCACCGAGCCCGGCCCCCAACCCTTCGCCGCCGGCGGCCGCATCGCGGTCTGGACCAGCGACGACGCCGGCGTGACCTGGACCCGAGACTGGCTGCTCACCCCCGCCGACGCCGAGGTCAACCACAACTACCCCCGCCGTCCGCTGCACGCGCACCCCGGTTTCCGCGTATTTTGGGCCGACGGCCACGGCTATCACCCCTCGTCCTCGTCGTTGTGGTTCGCCGCCGACGACGACCCCACAGCGCGACGCGTGGTCGTACGGCTCGCGGCAAGGTCGGACCCCCGAACCCCAGAGCGACCTCGCCAGCCACAGCTTCCCGCCGATTAGCGCGTCACATCTCTACGTTTAGCAGGTGGGGCGTAGCCGCCCTCGTCTAAACGTGAGGTTGGTGCGGTCTAGAGCTCCTGGTGGCGGCTCCTGGATATCGTCGCATCGGCCAAGACCCTCGGCGGTGCGTGTCGCAATGCGGCCTCAAGAGACCCTTCGACGTCCTCGCCGAAGGGTATCTCTTGGAAAAAGATCGGGGTGACAGGATTTGAACCTGCGGCCTCTTCGTCCCGAACGAAGCACTCTACCAAGCTGAGCTACACCCCGAGGTGTGGATCATTGATCAGTGCCATGATACCCGCAATCTGGCGAAGATGCCGGACGTAGCGAGGTGGGTACGAATCGGCTGGCGACGGGCGTTGGGGGCCACGAGCAAGACGGCTTTCCGGTGTCTCGGCCCCGGTCGAGAGAACGATCGCCGTTGGTACCTCATTGGCGGAGCGGCCGTTCCCCGGAAGTATCAAGCTGAGGACAGCGGCTCGGCGGCCTGCTTGCGGAGGGCGAGGGCGCGGGTAGTCGCCCGGGACATGGCGTGGTTGGACTCAGGATAAGGCCTGCCGTCTTCTTGAAGCAGACCCTGTTTGAGCAAGCCACGCTTCGGGTCAAAGACGCTGAGGTACTGGCAGCGGCCGTACCCGATCACGTAAGGCGTCGCCGCCGCGTCGCAGAGGTAAGCGGTATGTAGCTCGGCGGCCTGTTCGGGTGTGTCGCAGGCGTGCCAGAGCGTGACGGGGTGGGCCTCGGTGCGGAAGCTGATGTTGTGGTCGCACACGAGGATCGGCTTGCCGGTGATACCGTGGACGTGATCAAAATAGCCGCGGTCGAAGACCGATTCGTGTCGGCCCGGTCCGGGCAGCGGGCCGATTTCGGGTCCGTCCTGGATCGAAATCGCGTCGACGTAACGGGCCGCGGCGCGGAGGACGCCGTCGTGGTGGTCGTGTGATTTGTAACGCTCACCCAGCAGCAAGCGACCGGGGTCGCAGGTCCGAAAAGCCTCGGCGGTGACCCGATACAGCTCTTCGGCGGTGCGCGCGAGGAACGCTTGGTCGTCACGGCGTACGGCCGGCCAGGTGAGTTCCTGGTAAGCGAAGTCGTAGGCGAGTAGGTCGTCAAACGACTGAAAATCTAAGCGGTAGCCCCGGGCCAGGGCCGCGAAGTCTCCGGCATACGTCTCGCGGAGGAAGTCGACGTAAGCCCGCTTGCCCGGGGTATCGGGGCCGAGGCGTCGGGTAGCGGTGACCCAGTCGCTGGCCCGCTCCCCGCGGGCGGTGTCGAGGTGCCAGCGTGGGGTGTCGGTCCAGAAGTAGCCGATCAGGTTCTTGCGGTGGCGGTGCTTCTCACAGGTTTCCCGGACTTTGTTGCGAACGTGTGTTTGGAACGTGGGGTCGAAGACGTCGGGATACGCGAAGCGTTGGCCGGGCAGGCAGTGCGACGTGTCGTGGAAATCGGTCTCGACGAAACAGGGTAAGCGGTCGCGCAAGGCATCAGGGGCGTGATAGCCGATCGTATTGCATCCCAGCTCGGTCAGGTGCTGCGTGACCCGTTCCCACAGCTCTGCGGTCGTGACGTTCCAGGCCGCGGCAACCCGCTCGGCGGCACCCGGGTCCTCGAGGCTGCCGAGGTGGTTCACGCCGATCGTGAACATCCGTCTGCCGTCGGGCGATACGAACGACCACCGGCCGTGGTCTTCGGCCAGCGTGAACTTCCCGACGGTCGGCTCGGTCTTGCTCATCGCGGGTCGTCCGCCTCGGTGACGGTGAGCGGGACGCCGACCCGTTGGTCCGGCGGCAGCGGCGCGACACGCTGCCGGTATTCCGTGATGCGGTCGGCGACCAGGCCGGACGCGACGAGGTCACGCTCGCGTCGCTCCCCTTGGTCGCCCGTGGTCTCACGCCATCGATTGAGCGCTTTACGCAACCGCATCAAGTCGTGGCGGTAAGCCGGATCGTCCGCAAGGTTGACCACGCAGTCCGGGTCGTCACGTAGGTCATACAGCTCTTCCCTGGGCTTGACGGGAGCCATCCACGCGTCGGCCGGCGGGACGAGACGGCCCTCGGCGTGGAGCCGGCGAAGCTCACGGGTGGTCGGCAGGTGCTCCATAAACCGCACACGTTGGGCGTAGGGCAGGTCGGGGGCGTCGTTACGCAGGTAATGCAAACGCCCATCGGTGGCGAAGCGGACGCGGTCGTAGGCCTCGTCCATGCGGTCGCGGCCGCCGAAAGAGAAGTTGCGGGTGCGGGCTTCCGGGCCGAATCGCGGCACGCCGTCGTAGTGACCGAGGACCGCGAGGTCGGCGAGGCGGAGCAGCGACGGGGCGATGTCGACCCAGGAGGTCGGCGTGTCGTCCACGCCGGGCTCGACGCCGGGGCCACGCACGATAAGGGGCATGTGGACACCGGCCGCGTAACACCACCGCTTCTCGCGGGGCATGCCGCGGCCGTGATCGGCATGGAAAACGACCACGGTGTGGTCGGCTTGCCCCGAGGCGTCCAATGCTTCGAGGATGCGCCCGACACGGGTATCGAGCATGGCCAGATTGTCGTAGTGACGAGCGAGGTCGGCGCGGACCGCGTGGGTGTCGGGCAGATAGGCCGGGACGCGGACCGCGTCGGGGTCGGTAAGCGGGTCGGGCGGCGACGCAAGCGGTTCGAGCCAGTCGGGTTCGCGGACCGCGTTCGGCCGATCGGGGGCGTCGGGGTCTTGCGGGGGCCACATGCCGCTTTCGTGGGTGCCGACAAGGTTGGTATAGACCAGCCACGGCCGGCCGTCGGTTCCGACGCGGCCGGCGGACAAGTCGTCGAGCCAGGGATCGGTGTCGTCGCACCACCCGGGGCTGGGATCAAAGTTGAAGTCGAGCTTGGTGGGCCACCGCACGGCGTACCCCGCGTCGCGGAGCTCGTGGGTGAAGAGGCGGGGCGGGTCGAGCAGGGTCGACCGCATGTGGTGGGTGCCGATCGACGTGGGGTAGCGGCCGGTGACGATCGCACTGCGGGCCGGGGCGCAGACGGGCGTGGTGGTGAACGCGGCGTCAAAGCGTCGGCCGCCGCGGGCGGGGTCGGCGAGGCGATCCAGGTGCGGGGTGCGGGCGACCGGATCGCCGTAGCAGCCGGCGATCCGGCCGGTGTCTTCGCCGACGAGCAACAGAAAGTTTGGTCGGCCGACCGCGGGGCGGCTCATGCCAACGCCCCGTTGGCGACGGCCGTCTCGGTCATCTCCGCGGCGAGCCCTGAGATCGCGAAGCTCGACCACCGCGGGATCGTCGAGACGCCGCGGTCCCGCATCGGTTCGGTCCACTCCCGGGGCACCGCGTCGACGCCGTGCATCACGCCCCAGAGGCTGCCCGCCGTGGCGGCGTTGCAGTCGGTGTCGAACCCGGGCATCACGGCGCGGCAGATCGTCCGCCCGTAGTCGTCGTCGCCCCAGAGCAGCGCCGCGACCATCACTTGGGCGTTGCTGATCGTGTGGCACCAACCGTGGTGGTTCATCTCGTCCCACTCGGCGTGGATCGAATCGACAGCGGCTTCCCAGCTCTCGCCGGCGTGACGCATGGCCGTGACCCGGTCCACGGCGTCCCGCAGCCGGCAGCGTTCGGGGATCTGTGAGAGTCCGGCCTCGATGACGTCGTACCAGTCGTCGAGTACGTACGCGGCGGCGATCATCGCGGCGACCCACATCGAGCCGTAGATGCCGTTGCGGACGTGGCTGACGCTGGCGTCGCGGTGGGCCCATTCCGCCGCCCGCTGCGGATCGCCGGGGTTGGCGTAGCCGTAGTAGTCGGCGCGGATGTCGGCTCCGATCCACTCGCGGCAGGGGTTGCGGTATGTCGCACTATCCGGCGGGAGGACGGCGTCCGCGAGGTTGCGGTAGGCGATCCGCTCGGCGGTACAAGCGGTACGCAGCGGCAGGTGGGTGACCCAGAATTCGGCGACATCGAGCGGCTTGAAGTCCGCGCCGCACTGCTGCACCACGGCGTGACCGATCACGGTGTAGTTGATGTCGTCGTCGATAACCGCGCCCTCGATCTCGCCGGCGTAAAACTTGAGATCGGTGGGCTTGGGCATCTTGTCGGGCTTGGCACCCTCGATGGCGGCGTATTGCCGGGGATCGGGGCGGAGCAAGTAATCGGTGATGGGCCAGCGGCCGGTGGCCTCGGCGTGGACGCGGATGCTGCGGCGGTCGTGGCCTTCAACGGGCTTGCCGAGCATGCAGCCGCAGATGCGTCCGAGCAGCCCGCCGTGGAGCCGACGCAACAGCTCATCGCGGCCACCCGGGAACATAGGAAGGGGTGACGGAACGGCGCACTCGGCCCGGATCGAAGCGAGGTCGTCGGGCTCGTGGTATCGGTAGTCGCCGCGGAGCGGTCGGCCCTGCACCGCGTCGAGCAGTTTATTGGCCGCCGCCTGCCACGCCCCGTCGCGGCCGCCGCCGCGGTGCGGGAACCACTGGTCGCTCGCGCGCGGCACCGCCAGCAGCCGCTCGAACTCGGTTCGCAGCGGCCCCAGGTCACGCCCCTCCTCGCGGGCCTGGGCGTATTCTGTGTCGAGGTCGACCCCGCCGAGCCAGGTGAGCCGGCGCGACCAGAGATCGGCGTCGGTCATCGGGGCGGCAGTCGGCCTCGGTGGGGTCGGGGCGGGGGCGACGGGTCGGTTCATCGTGGTCGGTTCCCTCCGGGCGGCGGTGCGATGGGGGCAGGTGGTTGTGGGAAGATCAGCGTGCGTCGTATCGGCGGGCCGGCCGACCGGCGACGATCAGCAGACCCCCCAGCCCGAGGCCGACGCCCGGCTCGGGGATCAGCGTCACCAACGCGGCCCAGTCCGCGACGCTGCCGAAGCCGCTGGGGGTCGCGCCGAGCGAGGCCCAGTCCCCGCCGGACAGAACGGCGGTGGACTCGTCGAACTCGCCGCTGCGCGGGTTGTACCAACGCAGCAGGAACACGAAACCGGCGGCGTCACGTAAATCCAATTGCGGCGCGACGGCATTCGGCCCGTCGTCGTTGCTGCCGTCGGGCAGATAGATCGCGTAGACCTCGCCGGCCTTGGCGAAGACCTCCGCCCCCCCATAGTCCTCGTCGGCGTAACGCACGAGGCCGTCGTCCGGCGTCATTTCCGTGAACGGGAGGTTTTCCTCAACAAACCGGCGGGCGTGGGCGGTCTCGACAAAGACCTTCTCGAAACGACGGAAGTTCTCGATGCCCTGGTCCCCGTTGTGGACGAACCACTCCACGCCGGCTCCGCCGGAGAGGTAGATGTCCCAAGCCATGGTTTTGCGAACGGTGGTGAACCGTTCGAAGTCGGTGTCGCCCGACGGGTCGGTGTCATCGTTCTTACCCACGGCGATGCGGGTGATGGACTCGGGCTCGTCGATCATGACCGCGATCGGCCGGCCGGCCGCCGCGGTCGCGGCCCGGAAGTTCTCAACCGTGTCGGACCAGCCCTCTTCCTCGTTGGCACGCTGCAGACTGGTGAGGTCGAAGTCGCCCTCGCCGATGAAGTATTGCCATGCGGAATCGGTCGGGTCCGTATCGATGTTGGCTTTCCGGGCGTTGTGAGCCGTGAGCGGGTGGTCGTAGGGATCGACGGCCGAGAGGTACGCCGCGAAGTCGATAACGGCCTGTGCTTCCTCGGCCTCGGTCGAGCCGAAGCCGCCCGCGCGGCCGGCGAAATCGTACTCCTCGCTCATGTTCCACTGCAAGCTGTTGTGGTGGCCGAAGCGGGCGGTCATCTCGCGGTAGTAGAGCTTGCGTTCGACGCCGAGCGTGGCGCCGTCGAGCTCCGACTTGTTCGCCAGCTCGCGCTCGTTGAGCACGACGTGCAGGTGCAGGCCCTTCTCCTGGGCGTGGCGGAAAAATTGCTCCCACTGGGCGAGCTTGGAGTTGTCGAAGCGGAGGTTGTCGTTGGCGACGCCGGTGTTGAACTCCCCGGCGAGTTGCTCGGGCGTGGAGACGTTGGCGTAGGGGTGGGTGTCCTTGGCGTCGCCGCCGATGTTGTTGACCAGGAAGTAGATCGAGTTGACACCGACGGAGGAGAGGTAATTGGCTGCGCCAATCAAGTTCCGGGCGTCGCCGCCCTCGGCCGGACTGTTGCCGTAGTCGAAGTCGGGGGTATCCCAGCTCGGGTCGCCGGGGTCGTAGTCCTGAGCGTGGGGGGCGAAGTCGTGGAGGATGCCGAGGTTGCCCTGGAAGGTCTGGCCGCCGATGCTATTGACGCCTTTGGTCTGGGTGTTGTCGAAGCCGCGATAGCCGAGCAGGTTCTCCGGCGAGTCCATACCGGACTTGAGGAAATACGAGCCGTCGGCGTAGCGGAGGTAGTGTCCGCCGTCGTAAGCCAGCCGGCCCCTCGACGCGAAGCCGGGGGCGTCGGGGTCGAAGGCCGCGGCGTTGAACGTGCCGGCCGCGCCGTGGAAGCCGGTGGTGCTGACGCCGGCCGCGGAGGCGACCTCGTCGTCGAGTAGGACGGCGGCCTGGTTGCCGGTGCGGAAGTCGGCGACGTACGACCAGTCGCCGGCTTTCTGGGGTGTGAAGTGTGCTTTCCACAGGCCGTTGCCCTGGTCGTCGTTGCCGGCGTAGTAACCCGGGACGCTGAGGGTCTGATCGCCGTGCGCGAACTCGACCTGCAGGCGGTAATCGAGGAACGGGTTGTTGGGTCCGGCCTTCTCGTCGAACGTGCCGGACAGGGCGAAGGTGAGGTCCAGGGTCTGCCACTGCTGCGTCGGCCCGGTAAGCGTGCCCTGGGCCGACACAACGGCCGGGATCACGGAGGCGAGGCAGGCCATTTGAACGGCAAGAGTTTGTCCGGGGCCGAGGCCGATCCGGTTTGTGGTGACGGGCGGCATGATTCGCTCTTTCTTCCGGGTGACCAGAAACGGGGCAGGACACTTACGGCGCAAACTGATCCACACGTTAAAACGCAGGCGAAGCGGTTGCTGCGTGTTCGACGCCCAACGCGGCGTTGAGCCGCCGGGCCGCGGGGTTGGTGGCGGCGAATTGGTCGAGGTCGACCTGGCAGAGGATCAGCCGCCCCGCGCCGACCCGGCGTTCGGCGGCGGCGTAGGCTTCGAAGTACTCGCCTTGCCAGAAGGCCCCGCCGACGCCGCGCAGGATCGGAGACCAGCCGGCGTCGTCGCGGACGACCGTACGGCACAGTTCGGCGAACACACCCTGATCCGGGTGGTGCCAGGCGAAGCAGGCGTCGGCCGGTAGGCCGGCGATCGCGGGGTGGTCGGCGGCCGGTTCGACGAAGACCGCGCCGCCGAGCGAAAACGAAGCAACACTGACGGGGCCGCCGGGCAGCTCGTGCGTGCCCTCGGGCAGGCCGAACACGACCGCGGTGCCGCCGCGACGGATGTGGGTCTCGAGTGAGCCGTGGGCCTGGGCGTCCAACGGTCGCCCATCCGCGTGAATCCGAAGCGTTGCGGTCGGTCCTTCGTCAACGCCTCGGCCGCTTCCGCGCGGCGGGCACACCGGCCAGAGCGTGAACGACTCGGACGTCTCACTTACGTATCGCCCCTCGACCACCCGTCGTACACGCACCGCCCCACGCCGTATTTCGTCGGACTCCGGCAAGACGCACCGGACCGCTCCGATCGCTCGGGAACGCAGCGCGTCGATGCCGCTGCACACCGAGCCCGACGCGACCGTCTCGTCGCCGACCGTGACCGCGTACACCAGTTCGACGTCGGCAGTGTCCTCCGCGAGGTCGCTGCAGAGCCAGACGGCCGCGTCGAGTGTCTCCCCCGACGTGTACGACTTCCGTTCCAGCGTCGGGTGAGCGTTCAGCGGGGTCATCGCCTCGCGGTACGCCCAGAACGCGGGCTTGGGGTTCCGCTCACAGTCGACCAGCGCCTTCATCCACCCCGCCGGCCAGGCGTCGATCAACAGGTGGATCGCGGTCGTGTTGATCCGCTCGATCCGCCGCAGGCCCTCGGACATCAGCCGGACGGCCTCGGCCTGCCACGACTGGCTGGCCTCGACCCACGCCTCGATCCCCGTTGGTCGCGGGAAAAACATCGGCTGCATCTTCGGTGTCTGGCTGCGGTGGACCTGCCACGGCGTCCAGGCGGCCGGGTCGGCGTCGCCCGGCAGCCAGCCTTCGGGGTAACGCCGACGCATCAGGTCAACATGGTCCAACCCCTCGGCCCCGTACTCATTGCAGGCCATCATCCAGCCGGGCTTGGTCGGCTGCCACCGGCCGGCGTAGAACTCGTGAAACGCCAGGCCGTGGCCGTTGTACCAGAGCGTGTAGCAGTGGTTGTCCGGCTGCCCCGGGCCGGGCGGGTGGTAGTCGCCGTCCATCGGCTTGACGACGCGCTCGGGGTTGGCGTGCCGGACGACCTGCGTCATGGCGACGAACGTCGACTCCAGCTCGGGCCGGGTCAGCTGCCGCGTGCCCTCACCCGTCTCGGGGTCTTCCGGCGTCGGGAAAGGCTCGTTGATGTAGCTGCACTGCACGACGCAGGGGTGCCGCCGGACCAGGCGTTCCATCTCGGCAGCCTGCCGGATCACCTCGCACGCCTGCGGCCGACGCAGGTAACCGAACAGCGGCAGGTCGCTCTGGATCATCAGCCCGACGCGGTCGGCCATCTCGTAGACGCGCCGCTGCACCGGCCGTTGGGTCAGCCGCAGGTAGTTCAGGTTCGCCGCTTTGGCGATCAGCAAATCCTTCAGCAGCAACCCGTCGTCGCCGGCCATCACGGCCTGCTGCTCGTGGCCCATCGTGTTCGCCCCCCGCAGGCGGACCTCGTGGCCGTTGAGGTAGAACCGCCCTCTCGGCTCGCCGTCCAGGTCTTGCGTAAAGGTGCGGACGCCGAAGTCGATGGCCCGCACGTCACAAGGGGCGTCGCGGTGCTCGTCGTCGAACACCCGGGCGGTCAGCCGGTACAGCCAAGGCGTGTCCGGGCTCCAGAGGCGAGCGTCGGGCAGGGGCAGCTTGATGCGGTACTCGTTCGCGTTGGGCCCGGCGTCACGGACCTCGATCCGCTTGGGGGGAACTACACCGGGCGAATCGAAGTTGCCGCCGTCGACCGAAAGCTCCAGGGTACAGGGAGTGAACGCGCCTAGTTGCGGGATCGCCGTGTCGCGGTAGGTCACCTCGACGCGGACCTCGACTTCGTCGCGCCCCGGCAACGTCCGCACGAACAGGTCGCTGAGGTGCAGACGGTCACGGCCTTCAATGCGGACGGCCTGCGGGATGCCCATGCCCGGCGGGCAGTGGTGCCAGCCGGTCCCCGGTTCGTCCCAGCCCGGGCCGGTCGCCGCGAACACCTTTTCGCCGATCGGGTGGGCGAACGTGCCGTCACCGCGGTGCAGGCCGTCGTTGTGTACCGCGACGACCAGCGTGTTCTCACCGGATACCAGGTACGGCCGCAGTTCGGCCTCGAACGGCGCGAAGAAGCCCTCGTGACGCACCACCAGCCGGCCGTTCAGGTAGACCTCGGCGACGTAGTCCACCGCGTCGAAGCACGCCGCGACGCTCGGCCTCGCCAGCAACGCATCGTCGGCGACAAACGTCTGCCGGTAGTACGCCGTGGCCCGGCCCGTCGGCCCGCCGAAGTGCGGCACCGTCACCTCCGCCCAGTCGCCGTCGCCCGACAGCACCCGCGAAAAATCCGTGAGGTCCGCCTCCTCTTCCATGCGCCAGAAAAAACGTTCGATCGGACGCACAGTCCGGAGGACCGCCGGCTCCGGCGCGAAGTTTCGGAGGAAAGGTTTGACCCGCTCACGCTGCCCCGCCAACAAGGCGTCCCATGCCGGCGCGGCCTCGGGCTCCGCCGCCGCCGCCCATGCCTCGCGTCCGGGCTCAAGCGGGAGATCGTTCTCCGGCCAAGGCGAGGCGGGCAGGCGGACGAGCGCGTCCCGTGCGTCTTTCTCCTCGCGAGCGGCGATGGCGATGAAGCCGTCTCCCTCAACAGGCTGGGTGCTCGGTACGGTCATGGATCAGTTACGGACAGTCGGCGGCGACAGGAATCGGTCGGACCTTGCAGGTCCGGCAGGCCGATCGGGCCACGCCAAGCCGGCTCGTCCCTGTCGTGCGGGTGCGGATTTGAGGGTGTCCGGACTAGGCGTCACGCCGCCCTTCCGCGTGGCCGACCGGCGGGCCGTGGCGTGACGCGATGGCCTGCCGTGTTGCTTCCCAAGCCAATTCGCTCACCCGGGCTGCGTCGCTCCCCGTACACAGCCGGTCGTCTGCGACGCCCCCGCGGAGCATCTCCGCCCAGGCGTGGTACATCTCGCCGAAGCCTTTTTCCCGGCCAAACTCGAGGGGTGTGTTGCCCCTGCCATCGATCAGGTCGAACCGCCGACGCATGCGGTCGTAGCGGATCACGCCCTCGGTTCCGATCACTTCGTAAACGAATTCTTTGGGCAGGTTGCGGGCTTTGTGTCCGTAAGAAAAACTCATCTCGACCGCGGTGTGCGTCCCGCCGGCGTGGTCGAGGTGGGCCCAGACGTGGTCGGGCGCTTCGTAGTCGGCGGTATCGTCGGCCCACGAACCGTGGCCCGTGACCCGCCGGACCTCCTGGCCCAGCCACCACCGCGCCAGGTCAATTTGATGCGTGCCGCAGTCGACCATCGGCCCGCCCTCACGCATCCGGCCGTCCCGGCGGACGTGGCTGTGGAAACGCGGCGGGTTAACGGATTCCGGTTCGATCGCGGCCCCGTGGCAGGCCCAGTTGTAGATCAGCCGCAGCGTCCTCGGCTCGCCGACCGCGCCGTCGCGGACCAAACGACGGATCGTCGCCGCCACGGGGCTGAAGCGGTAGCAGTACCCCACATGCAGCGGCACCCCTCGACGGATCGCCGCATCTACCATCTCCGGCGCCTCGGCCGGGTCGCCCGCCAGCGGCTTCTCGCAGAGCACCGGCAGCCCGCGCGACACGGCTTCCAGCACAATTTCACGGTGCGTGGGGGCGGGGGACGTGACGACCACCGCGTCGAGCCCCGCGGCGTAAAACCGCTCGGGGTCCCGCCGCAGCACCCCCCCGGGCAGGGACCGGCCGTGACGCGCGAGCGCGGGCGGCTCGGGGTCGGGGTCCAGCACCGCCGCGAGCGCTAAGCTCGGCGTCGCCGCGATGGCCGGCAGGTGCGACCCCGCCGCGATCGCCCCACAGCCGATCAGGCCCAGCCGCAACGCCGCCGAGCGGGCGGGGACGCGGACAAGCGGAGTTTCGGCAACCGCAAGGGGTGAGGTTGGCTTGACCTGGGTCGGCAAGAGTTGGGTGCTCACTTCTTTCGGGTCGGGCGACGCGGAGCGGCCGGGGCCGACGCGCTCAGCGGCCGAACCAGAACGCGTCGATCTCGTCGTCGGGCCGGACATCGCCGTTGGCCTCGTGGGGCAGCTCTTCGAGGGGGACGCCGGCGGCGTGGCCGTCGACGAACAACGCGTTGCCGACGCCGTCGTGACGCCGGGCCCCGACTTCGAGGTTGCCCTCGTACTCCCCGGCCGTGAGCGTCAGGTCGCTGGTGCTGTCGTTGACCGACGGGTTTTTGTTGTCGATCAGTAGCATCGCGGTCGTGGGGGACCGGACCGCGTAGAGGTCCTTGAACTTGGCCCGCCAGCGCGGCCAGTTGTTGACCGCCGGCACGAGCGGCGGGGAAAGCAAGTCGGTGCGGTAGTTGAGCATGGCGTTCATGCCGTAGCTGTTCTGGTAAAGCCGATCCGCGAACGGGTCGGTGCCCGTGACCGAGGTGTCCGAGCCGGGGCAGATGAAGATGCTGTTGTCGCCCTGCTCGGCGGCGATGCCCTGGGCCTGCTGGGTGGTGGTCAGCTTGTTGCTGTCGACCCATTCGACCAGGAAGTGCGTGTGCCAACGGGTGCCGGCGGGGATGCCGACGATGCCCGCGTCCGCTCCGGTAACCAGCGAGGGCGGGACGATCCCTTTGTGGGCTTCGGCGTAGGTCTCGAACGCGATACCGAGTTGACGCAGCTGCGACTTGCACTGGGTCGACCGGGCGGCGACGCGGGCCCCGGCGAGGGCGGGCAGCAGCAACCCAATGAGCAGCGCGATGATACTGATGGCCACGAGCAGCTCGATCAAGGTGAAAGCACGGAAGCACGGGGCGTCAAGACGAGTCGGGGATTCGGACATGATGGGCCTTCGTAAATGGGAGACTCGAACAGTTTGAGGCGGAAAGTAGGAACCGAAACCCGGAGACGTTGCAAAAGATCATTCGAATGATACTATACCGTCCATTCCGCCGAACGCAACAGCTTTGTTCGCCGGACCGTTTCGCTTTCTCCACTCACGCGGCCAACGATCGTCCCGATTGCATGGCCTCCACACCCCGGAACTGCTGCCCCATGTGCCCGACCTGTTTTCAAGCGGTGGACGCCGGCCGGGGTGACCAGATCGGTCCGCAGGTGATCGGACGCGTCGTGCGTAGGTTGGGCCGGTATTTGGTGCTTGGCATCAGCCTGCTACCGGGTAGTACTGCCCTCGCCGACGGAGTGTCCGGAGTGTCCGGGGTACCGGAAGGTTTGTACGACCCCTCGGCGCGGGCGGCGATGGCGGAGGTCGAGAGATATCTGGATGTCACCAAGCCGCCGTTCGGTGCCGACCCCAGCGGCCGACAGGACAGCACCGCGGCGATCCGCCGCGCGATCGCGCAGGCGCAGCGCGAAGTCGCCACCGGCCGCAAGCAGCGCAACGCCATCCGAGCCGCCGAGGGCCGCCAGGGCGGTCCGGCCCGCAACCGGGCCCACGCCACGCTGTACTTTCCCGCCGGCACCTACCGAGTCTCCGACAGCCTGGTCCTGGCCGATTCGATCGAGGCCAGCCGCTACCTCCACGTCGTCGGGCAGGACCGCGCCCGCACGGTCATCCGCCTCGACGACCGCGCCGAGGGGTTCGACGACCCCGAAAACCCCAAGGTCCTGGTCAACTTCCTGGACTTCTGGTGGTCCAACTCGGCGTTCTGCAACTCGATCGAGGGCCTGACGATCGACGTCGGGGCCGGCAACCCCGGCGCGGTCGCCCTGCGGTACCACAACAACAACATCGGC
>JBCCRT010000070.1:0-14126 GCA_039201235.1 Planctomycetota bacterium | reverse complement strand
GGCCGGACGCGGCGGGCGAGGCTGGTTTGGATTGGTTCGCCGTCAGGATCACTTAGAGGCCCCAGCTCCGTCCAACCCGAATCGTTCTGGCGAAAGACCCGGATCGCGTTGTCGTCGCTACTGAGGAGCACCTCGACACGGCCGTCCCCATCGAGGTCGACGACGGTCGGATACGCCAGCATGTAGGTACGAACCGGCTGGCCATCGGCAACAAACGGTTCGGGGGTATCGAGGCGGGGCGTGTCGGTGTTATCCGAAATGTTGCGAGCAACGAACACCCGCCCGACTTGTGGGTCGATCCGGTCTGGAGCCGGGAAGTTACTCAACCGCCGACCCCCGCGCTTCGGCAGGTCCGTCGCTTCGGCCTCATCAAAACGGCAGATCACCAGGTCGTCGGCCCCATCGCCGTCCAGATCGCCGGCGGTGAAACGCCCCCGGAAGGAAAAGATCGAACCCTCGGCGTTCAATACCGGTGTCGATCTCCAGCTTGGGTCGAGGGGCCGACCGTCGTTGGTGTAAGCGTAAAGCCCCGGACTTCGTGTATCTGTCGCGTCGCCCGGGCAGGGGCGAAAAAACGCGAGGATGACCGGACCGGACCCCCGGGCGGGGTGAGCAACCGCGAACCAGCGGGCATCGCATCCCAGTTTCTCCGCTTCCATGAGGCGTGGCGAGTCCCGAGGTTCGCCGAAGCGTGGGCCGTCTGCTCGAGGCTCGAGTTGTAGGTTCACCAGCAGGCCACCTCCCCGCCGCAACAACGTGAGCATGTCGATGTTTCCGTCACCATCCCAGTCAATCATCTCGTAGGCGTAAGCTATCCCAGGTAAAGGGGCGACCGTATGCTGGCCATACGTTAGAGGTACGTATGATGCGGCGTAGCGATCTTTAGGGCCTTCATCGCCGTGTGGGCTAGATATGATCTGGACTTGAGACGAATGCCTCGGCATAGTTTGAGACGCGAGCGGTGGGAAGATCAAAAGAGTTGATGCCAATAATAGAAACGCACGAGCGTTGGTCATGAAAAGCACTCGTCGATATCGTAAACCCATCAGCAAAATATCATAGTCGATGCGGGGTGGTGATCTCGCATCGTTATCACTTGAAAATTTTTGAGCAAGTAAGCTTCACCAAAATATACATTGTGTAACTCGCAGATATCTCTGGATTAAAGTAACCGTATTCCACTGATCACAAAGACCTCACGCCGTCCGCAAAAGGACGAACATCTAGGAAAGATCACCTGGATGGAACCCGGTGCCGATCGGTGCAAGGGTGCCGTTGAGTATTCCGCGTCGAGCTAATTTAGCCAATCGGTGCGTGGGTAGGATGGAAACAAGTGAGCTACTCGCGTCCGCCTTTTGCCTGCCAGCCGATGCCGATCCGTGTTTTGGTCATCAGGGAAAAAATGCTTCTATTCCTCATCTCGTCATCGTGGTTTTGCGTTCACCTTCTTAGGCCTCACCGAACCGTAAATCGTCCGGCAGACAATATTCCACACGCCCGACTCTCGCTGACCCCGTTGACCACTTACGTCCGGCTTGCCAAGTCACGCGGGGCCGCGGGCTTCAGAGCTTCGCTTTGCGGGCGTCCTGAAGCACCATCATATCCAGCAACAGGTCTGCAACCAGCGGTATAAGCTTGCGGTTCTCTTCTTCCGACTGCTTTAGCCGATATATTTTCACAGCCGCCAAGTTTGGAAACTTCTTCTTTCGGCAGCAGTACGTCGCCTCGGAAATCCCCGGATTTTGCGTGATCTCCGATACCGCCGTATCGGAATCGGCTTGACGTAAGGTGAATGCTAACTTTGCTTCTGTATAACGTTTCTTTTTACCGAAATTACTCGGTTTGTGATACAGATTTTATCTAAAAGCGTCGTATTCGACGTGGAGCAGGAAGGGGGGGCAAGATCAAAAATAGGTGTGTCATTATGAAAAAAACTTTCGCCGGAACGTATCGCTTTGGTCGTGAAAAATGACTAAAAACATAGTTTTTGTGAATTAGTGAGCGATGGCCAGTTATCATCCAAATTGTTAATTGAATTCAGAACCGGTTGCTCCCAATTCTGCGAAATGCTCTGCGTGCTGGCTGGCTTGGTTTTCTTCGATCCATCCGAGATAGACGCTATATTTCGAGTCCGGGTCTGCCGCTGTGTCTGAATCGGCGTTTGCTACGCCCACAACCGGCATGACCTTCCGGCCTCGTTGGCCGACAACCTGGGCGGCGGGTCAGCCTTCGCGCGGCTCGAGCGCCGGGTCGTGGAGGACCTCGGGGTGGCGTTCGAAGACCCAGGCCCCGGCGTAGCCCAGCCCGACGACGGACCAGAACCACACGCCGCCCATCGGGCCCTCGAAAAAGACGTCGAACGAGGCGTTGAAGGTCAGGGCGGCGTAGTACGACAGCAGGAAGACGAAGAACATGGCCCAGGCGGGCTCGCCGCGGTGGCGGGCGCTGAGGTAGCCGTTGGCGACCACGTAGAGGAATGCGGCGTTGACCGCGCCCCAGAGCACGAGGCCCGGGACGCCGGTGCGCGCCAGCACGGTGAAGGTGGCGTTGTGGGGCGAGCGCAGCGACTCGTCCTCAAAGACCTGGAAGTCGTCGTCGGTGGCGAGGTTGACGCCGAAGCCCTTGCCGGTCCAGAAGTGCGGGCCCTCGACGGTGTAACCCCAGATTTTCTCCCACCACTCGAGCCGCCAGGTCTTGGTCTGGTCAAGGTCGCCGGCCCCGCCGGAGCTGACGAACGTGCTGGTGACGTTGAGCAGCAGCTGCCGGGCGGAGAACTCGCGTTCGCGTCCCTCGACCTTGAAGCTCACATCGGTGACGGCGGCGAGGGTGACGATGACCGCCATCACGACGACGAGGCGGACGGCCCATTGGCTGCGGGGCCGGAAGGCGAACGCGACGCCGAACGCCAACGCGAAGGACACCAGCCCGGCCCGCGTGACCGCGCCGGTGATGCCCACGAGCAGGCAGAGCAGGCCCATCCAGAACAGGGACCGGCCGCGGAACAGCCCGAGGATACACAACGCCGCGACCGCGCCGACGTGGACCGCGGCGTCGCCGGGCTTGAGCTCGACGAGCCCGACGTGGTCGGCCCAGGGCCAGGTCGGCATGGCGTCGCCGGCGGCCTGGAACAGCAGCCAGAGCAGCGGCATGACGACTAGAAAGACCTTGGCGAATCCCTGGTAGCGGCGCAGCGCGAGGCCGAGCAGCTGCGGCCGGGACATGACGACGCAGGCGACGAAGAGGGCGGTCGCGGCGTAGCCGAAGAGCATGTAGTCGCGGGCGGCGTCGAGCCCGTGCTCGCCGAGGTACGGGACGGTGTGGACGATGCCCAGCGCCATCAGGGCGAGGATCAGGACGGCCGTGGGCTGGCGCAGGGCCTGCCGCCAGCGGGGCTGGAGCAGGAAAACCGCCGCGCCGAGGGCCAGGGTGATCTCGGAGACGAACAGCGGCGGGAGGCCGACGTAGGCGAAGCCGCGGCCGCCGATAGCGAGCATCGCCAGCAGCAGGCCCCAGAGCGCGAACCACCGGCGGGTGAGCAGCTCGGTCAGCGCGGCGGGCACGCGCCGCGGGGCGGCTTCGTGCCGAGGCTCCGCGGCCGGACGGACTTCCGAAATCGGGGGCAGTGCGCGGCTCACGGCTGGTCGGGCCCTCCGGCCCCCCCGGGTGCCGCGGCGGCGAAGGCGGCGGCTGCGAGGGGCGGGTCATCGGCGGAAGCAAGGCCGGGGGCGGGGCGGCGGCGGACGCGAGACAGGGCGGACTGGACGATGCGCTTGGCGGCGCCGAAATCGCGGGCGTGGTCCATCCACGGCCCCCGCCAGGCCGGCGGCAGCATCGGCAGGGCCCCGTAGAGCGGCACGGCCAGGAGCTTCTGGGCCGGGCCGTACATGTCGTCGCCCCAGACGGCACCCAGCACGCCGGCGAGGCGGACGGGCCAGTCGCGGCGTCGGCCGCGAAGCATGGTCAAGGCGAACAGGTTCTCACGGTAAAGCACGTGGTCCACCGGCCGTAGCGGCGGCAGGTCGAGGCCCAGCGTGGCGAGGTGGCGGTTCGCGCCCTTGATCGACTGGTGGAACGAGTGGATGCGTTTGCGTAGGTCGGCGCGGTCGGTGCGTCCGCTGGACATCATGTTCTCGCCGTGGACGCGGTACTGCGCCAGCGGCGCGGGCAGCACGCCGACGCGGGTGAGCATCGGGGCGACGGTGAACAGCAGGGCGTCGGCGTTGCGGCGGAAGGCGCGGGCGTCGAGCGGCAGCAGCCGGCGGGCGACCTGCATGCGGAACGCCAGCGCCGAGGTGGGCATGAACGACCACCGCCCGCCGCGGCGCAGCAGCTTCGGCGCGAGCCAGCCCGACTCGAGGCCGCTGAGGAAGGGGATCACCTGCACCGGCGTGCCGCGTAGGTCGACGACCTGCAGCGGGTGCTGGAGCATGCCGACGCGGGGGTCGAGCGTGAAGCCCTCGACGACGCGGCGGAGCTTGTCGGGCTCAAAGGCGTCGTCTGCGTCGAGCAGGGCGAGCACATCGCCGCGGCAATACGGGAAGCCGGCGTTCCACGCGCCGCCCTGGCCGCGGTTGTCCGGCAGCTCGAGGAGGCGGACGCGGGCGTCCTGCTCGGCGAGCCGGCGGACGACGTCGGCCGAGCCGTCGGTCGAGCCGTCGTCCACGACGACCAGCTCCCAGTGCTCGTAGGTTTGCGTGCGGACGCTGCGGATCGCGGTCTCGATGAGGTGGCCGTAGTTGTAATTGGCCATCAGCACCGACACGAGCGGCCCCTCGGGCAGCGGCGGCAGGGGCATCGCGGCGTCGGCCCCGGCGGCGGCGGGGGCGTCGTCGGTGATCAGGGCGGGCAGCGGCCGGCACTGGCGGGCGACGATGCGGCCGCCCAGCAGCAGCAGGGCCGCGCCCTGGGTGGCGTAGCACAGCGCGATCGCCGCGACCGCGCCGCCGAGTCCGAAGATCAGCGTCAGCGGCAGCCCGGCGAGCAGCAAGACGGCGGCGGCCAACACGCCGGCGAAGAACATCCGGTCGGGCCGCTCGGCGGCCTTGAGCTGCGAGTGCAGCGTCGCGTCAATCCCGGCGAAGACCGGCACCAGCCCGACCAGCCACAGCAGCGGCGCGTGCTCGACGAACTTGCCCCGGTACACCCAGCCGACGAGCGCTTCGCCGAACAGCCCCAGCAGCGGCCAGCACAGCAGCGGCAGCCCGGCGGTGACCGCCAGCATGATCAGCGACACTTTGAGGAATCGCGGCGAGTGGCGGCTGCGCACCAGCACCGGGACCACCAGCGTCGAGAGCGCCCAGCCGATCAGGATCAGCGGCACGGCGAAGTTCATCATCGCCTTGAGCGCCCCGCCCGCCGTCAGGTCCGGGGCCGTGCCCGCCGCCCAGCCTAGGACGAACGGCACGGCGACGAACGGCAGCTGCGTCGGCACGTAGTTGGTCAGACCCGTCGGCAGCGCCCACTTGCCGTAACGCCAGTGATCCGCCAGCGAGCGGCGGTCGCGCAGGGCCCGGCCGACCTGCCGCAGGTCGACCCGCAGGTAGACCAGCAAGTAGACGTTGACCAGCAGGCTCGCCGCGCCCATGACGAAGATGGCGTCGACGAAGGTCAGGGCACTGAAGCGCTGCAGCGTGTAGAGCCCGCCGAGGATCAGCACGAGGTAGGCCAGGCCGCCGAGCGCTGCGGGGCGAGGGTCGCCGCCGATGTAGCAGGCGTTGCGGGTCATCCAGGGCAGCAGCTGGCTGACCTGGGTCACGGCGAGGCAGGCGAGCGCGAGCCCGAGCATCGGCTCGCGCCCGAGCAGGAACCACACGGCGGCGGCCGCCAGCGCGAGGCCGCCGACGCCGGTGACGATCAGGTGCAGCCCGAGGAGTCGGCCCAGGTAGCCCGGCAGCGCGCGAGGCCGCTTCTGCGAGCCGAAGACCATCATCGGCTCGGTCAGCAGAGCGGTGGTGAACACGCCGACAAGCAGGAAGCTGGCGTAGGCGGTGGTGAACGCGCCGAACTGCCGCTCGTCGAGCCAGATCGCCAGAGCGACGGTGAGCAGGAAGTTGGCCCCGGCGAAGAGTGCCTGGTCGGCGAGGGCCCAGACGCCACGGCCGATCCAGCGCAGCCGGCCGCCGGCGGGTATCGCGTCGTTCTCGGATTCAGGGGGTTCGGCGTGGGGCGGCATCGTCGCGGGGGGGGCGGTTCGGTGGGCGGGCGGGGCCGGCGGGTGTCCGGTCTCGCGGCGGGTTCAACGGCCCAGCACGGCCCGCCGGGCAAAGAGTGCCACGAACGTGGTGTTGGTCACCAGATACCGCCGCCAGAGCCGCCCCGGCTCGCGCGTCAGCCGGTACAACCACTCCAGACCGCGCCGCTGCATCCAGGCCGGAGCCTGCCGGACCGCCCCGGCGTGGAAGTCGAACGCCGCGCCCACGCACAGCTGCACCGCCCGCAGGCGGTCGCGGTGCGCCGCGGCGAACGCTTCCTGACGCGGGCAGCCGATCCCCAGGAACACCACACCCGCGCCGCTAGCGTTGATCCGCCGCACGGCCTTGGCGTCTTCTTCTTCCGTCAATGGACGGAATGGCGGCGACTCGGCCCCCACGATCTTCAGCTCCGGCAGCCGATCGACCAGCCGGTGACACAGGTCTTCGAGCACCTCCGGACGCCCGCCGTAGAGGTAGACGCCTACGCCCTCGGCGGCGCAACGCCGGCAGACCTTCAGCATCGTGTCGGGCCCGTAGACCCGTTCGTCGAGCCCGGCGTCGTGGAAGCGATTGAGCGCCCAGCGGATCGGCTGGCCGTCGCACGCCACGACGTCGAAGCCGTTCATCCGTTCGCGGTGCTCGGGGTCGCCGTGGGCCACGATCAGCCCGTGCACCGGCATGAAGTCCACCGTCGCGCCCCGGCGTTCGTGCGCCCAGTCCATTACCTGGTCGATCACCGCGTCGGGGCCGGCGGCGGTCACGCCGACGCCGAACAGGTCACGCTTGGGCAGGCCCGCGGCGGCCGACGCGTCGGACTGCTTGAACGCCCCGGCGGGGTGGTGGGGTTGGATCGCGGTCATAAAAAAAACAATCGCCCGGCGAGCGGGTCAGCACGCCCCCCGCTGCTTGATGACCGCCGGGACCGTGCAGAGCATGATCCACAGGTCGTGCCTCGGCGTCCGGCGGTTGCGGTAACGCAGGTCCATCCGGCACCACTGGTCGAACGTCACGCCCGACCGGCCCCAGACCTGCCAGATACACGTCAGCCCCGGGGTCACGTCGTGCCGCCGCCGCTGCCACGCGGCGCACGCCTCGGCCTCGTGGACCGGCAGCGGCCGCGGGCCGACCAGCGTCATCTCCCCCCGCAGGATGTTAAGCAGCTGCGGCAGCTCGTCCAGGCTGGTCTTGCGCAGGACCGCGCCGACGCGGGTGACGCGGGGGTCGGCCCGGATCTTGAACGCCGGGCCGTCCTGCTCGTTGATGCGCAGCAGTGCGTCGCGCTTCGCCTCGGCGTCGGCGATCATGGTGCGGAACTTGAAGATCTCGAACGGCCGACCGGCGAGGCCCGACCGCTGCTGCCGGAAGATCGCCGGCCCGGGAGAGTCGAGCCGGATCGCGACGGCGATCGCCACCATCATCGGCCATAGCCCCAGCACCAGTGTCCCCGCGACCGCCAGGTCCGTGCCGCGTTTCCACCAGGGCAGCCCACGGGCGAGCACCGGACCCAGGTCGCCGACCGCGTCCACCGCTCGCCGGGTCATCGCCACCGTCTGCTTCCGTCGCGGACGCGGGTCGTCCACCGGCCGGAACGTGATCGACGGCCGCGACGCCCCCACCCGACGCCCGCCCGTCGGCGGCTTGCGGTCCCGGTCGTCCGGGCCGCGGCCGCGGGCCTGCGTCGGCTTCGAGGGGTGGTACTGGTACACCGCGAAAGACGTCCGCAGCCCCCGCCGCCGCAGCTGTTCCCGCACCAGCTCGGCGAAGCGACGCCCGCCCGCCGCCGGCGTGTCCGGCAGCACCGCGTAACCCGTCCGCCGGTCAAACCGCCCGAACTCGTCGGTGATCCGCCCCCGCATCCGCATCAGCTCGACGATCAGTTCGGTGTCCGCCCGGCCCGCGGTGCGGCCGTCGCAGCCCAGCAGCACCATCGACAGCGGCCGACCGGTCCGGTCCGCCCGGGTCCGCTCGCGTTCCAGTACCCGGTTGAGGCCTTCCACCCGCACCCGAAGCGGCTCGGCTCGCCCGGCGGAAAGCCGCGGCAGTCTCTCTTTCACATGTCCCCACCAACTCATCACGCGTTCGCCTCCTCGTGGTGCTCCATTCGCCGGCTCCCCGCGGTCGGCCGTGAGCACAAGTCGCTCGTCGGAGCCCGGGGTGTCCAGAATCCTGGGGCTTCCGGGGTCGGGGGCCGCGTGTTGCGGCCGAGCAGGCCCGTCCCGTATCTCATCGCGCGGCCCGGGATCGCTTCACGCGTCCACGGCACCTCGTCCTTGTCGGTTTCAAATCCGGCCGTATCCACGCCCCTCCGGACGCGGGTCCCCTTGGACGGTTTGTAGTGTGCGTCTAGCGTATCACGGGGTCCTAAGGAATCAACGGACTTTGCCGCACAAACCATAAAGTCGGTCCGCCGGGCCGCGAAGCTAGGCAAATCAGCTAAGCCGGGTCGTGCCGCGGGACCACGGCCGGCACGGCGTCCCGCTGCGCGACAGCCCCCCGGTACACCGCGATCAACTGGTCGTGATTGACGTCGGCGGTGTAGTGCGTCTCGTAGGCCTGCCGTGCCCCGGCCCGCAGCCGGGCCCGCTGCGCCGCGTCGCCCGCCAGTTCCCAGCACACCGCCGCCAACTCCGCCGCGTCGCCCATCGCCACCCGCCGGCCCGTCTCGCCCTCGGCCACCACGCTCCCCGCCGACCCCATCGACGACGTCACCACCGGCACGCCGTGTGCATACGCCTCCACGATCACCTTCGGGAACCCCTCGTAATTCAGCGTCGGCAGCACCAGGAACCCCGCCCGGCCCAGTAGCTCGCCCAATTCCGGTTGCCCCACCCAGTCGCGGTACGTCACCGCCGGCACCCGGTCCGCCAGCGACCGCACCGCGTCGGCCATCGGTCCTTTCCCAACCACCCTGAGCGCCGGGACCTCGCCGCCTGACGCCGCCAGCCGCTCCCACGCCTCGATCAGCACGCCGAGCCCCTTGTCCTCGACCAGCCGGCCCAGGTACAGCGCGTAGCCGCCCGACCCGTCGCCCGCCCCGGGGTCGTCGGGCACGAAATTCGGTTTGGTCACGATCCGCTCCGCGGCGATCCCCCCCTCGATCATCTTCTCCCGCATGAAGTCCGAACAGGCGATGTACGCGTCGACCTCCCGGCGATAAGTCCCCAACGCCCCGTGGACCGCCAGCACCCCCGCGACCGCCGCGCTGGCCGCCCGGCTGCCGCGGTAGCAGCCGTGCTTCACCGCCGGCCACTTCACCGGCTTGCCCACGCAGTCCTCACAGATCGAACCGTCGCGGTAGCATGTCGCCACCGGGCACAGCAGCCGGTAGTTGTGCAGCGTCTGCACCACCGCCGCCCCCTCCCGCCGCACCGCGTAGTAGCCCGACGGCGAGACCAGCGGCAGCGTGTTGTGGAAGTGCGCGACGTCCGGGCGGTGCTCCCGGCACAAGGCCCGCAACGCCGCGGCCGACGTCCGGCTCCAGACCGACCGCGCCGCCAACGCCAGCTTGCCGTGACCCTGCACCGCGTCGTTGTGCACGACGTGCGTGAACACCCGGTGGCCCCGCGACTCCAGCAGGGCGCGCTCGTCCTCGACCACCCGGTCCTCGCCGCCGGGCAGCTGATACAGGTTGTGGACCTGGAGCACTCTCACCGCCGTGAAGTTAACCCCAAAGCCGCGGAACCGGCACCCCGATTTGGACGCCCGCCACCACCCGGAAAGCGTCCCCAGGCGTCACAACCCGCGGCACCCGCCCAGCCCGCAGGCCCCGACGCCTCAGACCGCCGCCAGCTCAGGCCCCGGCATACCCGCCGCGACGGGCCGCTGACGCTCCCGGACCCAGCCGCGGATCGCTTCGCGGTCCTGCGCCCAGCCCCCGGACGTCCGCCGCCGCACGAACGCCGCGTACACCGCGTCCAGCGTCTCGCCGAGCCGGGTGACCAGCTCGAGACGCTGGGCCAGTCGGTCCCGCGGCGTCGGGGCCTCGACCGACTCGGGCTCCGGAAGCGTTGCCCCACCGACCGTCATCGCGTCGCCCTGCAGGGTCAGCTCCCACTGCCCCTCGGCGTCGGCGAGGATCAGCCCCGCCTTCCGCGGCCACTTGCCGGTCCGCAGCGCATCGCCCGCCTCCGGCAGCCGGGTCGGGTGCTCGCCCCGCAGCGTCTGCTTGCCCGTCCGGTCCCACGCGCAATCCATATCGAGGGCCTTGTCGAGCGCGACGAACACCTCCCCGGCCGTTTCCGTTGCCACCGTTGGCGACTCGCCCTCTCGCTCGCCACGCCACCACAGCCAGAGCAGAAACTCGTTGCCGAGGTAGTCCTTGAGGTCCACCGACTTCGCGATCCACGGCAACACCACCCCTCCGCCCCCGGAAGTTTCAACCCCGCTCTCGGTGTCCTCTTGCGTTCCCAACGCATCCGGCGCGGGGGTGAACGTGGACGGCCGCAGGTCCTCGTAGTCCCGGCTGCGCCCCTCGGCCTTGATCAGGCTGCCCGCCAGCGTGCCGGCGCTCAGCGCTTCAAGGTCCACCGCGAACGCCTGTCGCATCAGCCGCGAGAGGTGCTCGATCACCGTTGTGCCCGTCGCCCCGCAGTAGAGCCGCCGCGCGGCCAGGTCCCAGAGCACCGGCACCAGCTTCGACCGCCGGTGCTTGCCGTCGGCCAGCTCTTGGCGGACCTGCTCGTTGGCGGTCTCGCGGGCTTGGCGTTTCTCGGACTTCGAGGCGTAGCCGGTCGGGCTCGCCGCGGCGGCCGACTGCTCGTTCATCACGCGGTAGGCCCGCTTGACCTCGGCGGGCACCTTGTGGGTGTCGACCCGCAACGCGAAGTAGGCGAGCGTCGCCGTCGCGGCGCCGGTGGGTGTGTAGCCGTTTTTTTCGAGTGTGAACCGGGTGTCGAACAGGTGCGCCCCGGTCGTGAACCCCGCCTCGACCTCGTCGGGGACCCCAATGTCCAACTCGCGGAAGCGGTGCTCGCTGAGGATCGAGAGCAGGGTGTCGTCGACCCGCGGCGGGGCGTCGCCGGCGACGTGGAATCGGGTGAACGTGACGCGTCCGGTATCGAAAGGCATCGGGCGATAGTAACCCGCCGCGGTTCAGCCCCAACCCGGCCGCAGAACCTGTCGCCAAAGCCGTGGAAAACCTGTCGTCCGCCCGTTCCCGGTGTAGCGGGCGGACTCGTCCGCCCGGCCCCGTCGCATTGTCTACCGTCAGCGACGCGTCGCACCTAGGTCTCGGTTTCATCTCGCCACCGCCGTTTGGGCCCGATTTCCACCACCAGCCGCCCGCCCACGATCGCCGCGTACAGCCCCAGCAGCCACCACGCCGGGCCGACGATGAACCCCTGCGCCCCCAGCGGGTACGCCAGCAGCGAAGTGTTCACGAACACGAGCCGACGCAGCTTCGCATCGGCACCGCAACCACGACGCAATGTCGGCACCATGCATATCAGCACATACGCCGGGAACACCGCCCCGTACGCCAACAGGAACAGCCGGTACACGACCTCGCCCAGCGTAAGCCCGTCAAGTAGCGCCGGCCCGGTTGACGCCCACATGCCCAAAGCTACGGCCGCAACCAACAACCCCGCAAACCCCCCGACGCGCCGCTCTCCGCCGCCCCCGAACCGCTCCCGCCCGTGCACCAGCAGCGTGAACCCCACCTGCAAACCGACGTGGATCAGCAGCAGGGCTTGCCAAGGCGGCGACAGCGACGAGACCGACGCCTCACCGTCTACCACCGGCCGCAGCAGCCCCGCGTACATCAGGCTGAACACGATCATCGACCCGAACACGCCCACGAACCCGACCGCGAACGCCGCGGCCCCCGTCCCGGGCGACGTGCGGAACCTCGCCCGGTGGAACGTCGGGTCCAGGTACGGGCACAACGCGAACCCCACGATCAGCCCCGGCGTTAGCAGCCCCAACGCCAGCGGCGACAGCCGCGACGGCAGGACGTCCTCACGCACGTCCAGCCACGCCCCGTCCAGACGCCCGGCTGAGGAAAACGCCCCGAACGACACCAACGCTACCCCCACCGCGACCCACGGCAGCCACGACCCCAGCCGCCGCTTCCGGGGGCCGTCCATCACCAGCCACGGCACCAGCAGCAGCAGACAAACCGCCGGCCACCACAGCCCCTCGAACAGCCAAGAGACCACGAACACCTGGTACGCGATCGTCACCGACGCGAAGCCGCGCAGCATCGGGCCGTGTTGCTGCACCAGCCGCCAGCTCGCCTCCGGCGTCCGCAGCACCGTGCCCATCGCGGCCGCGCCCAACACGTTCGGCACCGCGAACGCGACCCATCCCCACACGCCGTAGTCCCGCAGCAGCATCACCGGCAGGAACATGCCGATGACCCACGTCCACGAGCAGCCGAGGAAACACGCCCAGAGCAGCGCGGCGCCGGGTCCGCGCATCGGCTCCCCCCCCCCCGGAAGCCCCGGAAGTTCAACTGCTTCGGCCAACGCGGGCTCCGCATCGCTCATCGCGGGATTCTAATTCACGCCAGCATCGCCAGCGCCCGCGTCTGCGGCTTGGCCAACGGCAGGTCCGCCAGGTCGTCGGCCAGACGCCAACAACACCCGCTGGGTGGTTGCGTGCCAGGTTTGACATCGGCTGCGAACAGCTCGAAGCGGATCGCGCGGTGCGTCGTGGCGTGGGTGAAGTCCCCGACCCGACGCGGCTTACCCGCGAGGCGCAGCCCCCGACGGTCGGCCACGGCGGCGGGGGGGACCGGCGTCGCGTCGTCCGACTCGGCCGTGGGCAGCTGCCACAGGTTAGCCCACAACCCGTTGCCCGGCCGCCGCTCGAACAGCAGCTCGTCGCCGCGGCACACCGCCAGCACGGTGTGCGTCACCGCGATCGGCTTCTTCTTCGGCGTCTTGACCGGCAGACGCTCGGCCACGCCCGCGGCACGAGCTTTACAAGACTGACGCACGGGACACACCAGGCACTTCGGGCTCCGCGGCGTGCAGACCAACGCCCCGAGCTCCATCAGCCCCTGGTTGAAGTCGCGGGGGCTAGCGGCCGCCTCGACCAGCGCTTCGGCGCGGGCCCAGAGACGACGCTGGCCGGCGGGGCGGTCGACGGGCTCTTCGATCCGGTCGAGCCGCGACAGCACGCGGGCCACGTTGCCGTCCACCACCGCCGCCGCCCGGTCGTACGCCACCGACGCCACCGCCCCGGCCGTGTACCGGCCGACCCCCGGAAGTTGGGCTAACTCTTCTGCGGTCGCGGGGACCTGGCCGGCGTGGTCGTTGACGATCGCCTTCGCCGCGGCGTGCAGGCTGCGGGCCCGGCGGTAGTAACCCAGGCCCTGCCAGAGCTTCAGCACCGCCTGCTCGTCGGCCGCCGCCAACGCCTCGACCGTCGGGAACGCCGCGATGAACCGCTCGAAGTACGGCACGACGGTGGCGATCTGCGTCTGCTGCGCCATCAGCTCGCTGACCAGTACGTGGTACGGGTTGGCGGGCCGGTCGTCGGTGGGGCGGAACGGCAACTCGCGGTGGTGGCGGCGGAACCACCGCTCGACGCGAGACGGCAGATCGGTGTTTCGGGGGTGGTTGCGGGTCGGAGACGGGAGGGTGGCGGCGGTCACGGTGGTGGATAGTAGGGAGAACCACGCCATAGCTTCGCAGCGGCGGGCTTTGGGGAGAACCGGGCGGGGGGTGGCCGATAAGTCGGGGGTCGGGCCGGGTACACTGTCGCGCTCACACAACACTCACGGAGACACCAGGGATGGTCAGCCACCGCCGAACGCTCGCGGACAGCCGGGACTCGGTTACGCACAAGTTCTCGATCATGGGCCACGAGGGGTATCTCACCATCGGCCTGTTCGACGACGGCACGCCGGGCGAGGTGTTCGTGAAGATGGCCAAGGAGGGCTCGACGCTGTCGGGCCTGATGCAGGCGTTCTGCCGGGCGTTCTCGCTGGCG
>JBCCRT010000069.1:0-14218 GCA_039201235.1 Planctomycetota bacterium | reverse complement strand
CATGGTGCCCATGAGCTTCTTCATGTGCTTGGTGCGGAAGACGTCGCGGACCAGGCCGTTGTCCTTGCGGAGGCGCAGGTGCCCGCCGTCGTCGGTGCAGATGCCCGCGGCGTCCTGGCCGCGGTGCTGGAGCACGGTCAGGGCGTCGTAGATCGACTGGTTGACATTGGTCTGGGCGACGAGGCCGACGATGCCGCACATGTAGCGCGATTGTAACGGCGGACGCCGGCTCTGCTCACTCTTCGTCGAACTTCGATTCCACGAGGGCGGTGATGGCGGCGACGGCGGCCTCGGCGTCGGCGCCCTCAGCGGTGACGGTCAGCTCGGTGTCCTGGGTGGCGGCGAGCATCATGAGTTGCATGATGCTCTTGGCGTCGACGACCTGCTTACCCTTGCCGATCTTGATGTCGCTGGCGAAGCCGCTGGCGGTGTCGACCAGCGACATCGCGGGCCGGGCGTGGAGGCCCAGGCGGTTGCGGATCGTGAGGTTGGCGGAGGCGGAGGACATGGCGGGTGGGGTCCGGCGGGTCGGCCGGCGATCAGAGCGACTGGGTGTCGGCTTCTTCGAGCAGGGTGGTCACGGCGTCGTGGGTCTCGGCCTGGCGGAGGAAGCTGCGGAACGTGTCGTTCTGGAGGTGGCCGAAGATGGTCTCCATCGCGTGCAGGTGCTGGTCGGGCTGGTCGGCGGGGGACAGCAGCAGGAAGATGGAGTAGACCGGCTGCTTGTCAAGAGCGTTGTAGTCGACGCCGGTGCCGCTGACGCCGAGGCCGGCGGCGACCTTGGCGATTTTTTCGTGCTTGACGTGGGGGATGGCGACGCCCTTGCCGAAACCGGTCGAGCCGTTCTTCTCGCGTTTGAGCACAGACGCGATCAGCTCTCCCCGCAGGCTCGCGGGGGCGGCGCCGGCGGCGATCAGGGCGTCGATCAGCTCGGCGACGGCCTCGTCGCGGTCGGTCGCTTCGAGCTGGGGGACGACGGCTTCGGGGACGACGAAATCGCGGAGCTTCATGGCGGGTATTCGACGGGGCGGCGGCGCAAGGGGCCGCGACACGGAAGCGCGGCAACGATCCCCCGTTTCGCGTTATAGCAGAGAGGTCGTGAAACGGCTTAGGGCGTCGGGCCCGCGGCGGGCTGGGGCTGCGGGGCGGAAGTGGGGCGGGGCAGGTCGAGCTGCCCGCCGTCGCGGCGGATGACCTGGTTCGCGGGGATCACCACGCCGCCGGAGACCGCGAACTTCAGCGCCTCCTCGACGCTGATGGGCAGGTCGATCGTGTCTTCCTTCGGGACGGTGATGACGTAGCCGGTGAACGGCGTGGGACTGCTGGGCACGAAGACGGTGAGGCAGGGCCGGCCGGCGGTGGTCTCGATCAGCTGCATCGTGTCGCCGGTGACCAGCCCGACGGACCAGAGGCCCTTGCGGGGGTACTGCACGGCGACGACGCGGTTGAAGTCGATCTTCTCGTCGGGGTCGCTGCTGAAGAAGAAGTCGGTGACTTGTTTGACGGCCGGGTACACGTTGCGGACCAGCGGGACCCGGCCGATGAGGTTCTCGCCGAGGCGGTAGAAGCGGCGGCCGATGAAGCTGGTGACCAGGACGCCGGCGACGTAGATCAGGACGATGGCGAGCACGATCCCGATGAGGTTGAGGACCTTGAACTCGCCGAAGCGGACGCTGTCCCACCGCTGCTCGAAGGCGTGCAGCCGGGCGTCGAAGACCAGGTCGTCCTGGGTCTTCTGCCACTCGAGCCGCATGGCGGTGGCCTGGCTGTCGGTCAGCAGCGGCTCGGGGCGGCGGATGCCCTCGGGGGTGGCCTCCGCCATGGCGTGGAGGCGCTCGTCGAGCTCGAAGGCCCAGTCCTGCTTGCGCGACTCGGGCTGCTGCGCCCAGGTGTCGATGAAGTCGCGGTCCTGCGGCTGGGGCCAGTCGGAGAAGCCGATCACCGCCGCGCGGACCCCGCTGTTGATCGGCCCGGCGATGTTGGTGTTGATGAACGTATAGGCGATCACCAGCAGCCAAATGGTCAGCGCGGTGGGCAGCACGATCGCGAGGCCACGGACGAAGAACGTCTTGAAGTCCTTACCGAAGCTGCGCTCGGGGATGTGGGGCTGATCGGAGGGCATCGGGCTGGGTCGGCGGCGGGTCGGGGCAGGCCGAATCGCCAGGTTCTTACGTTACGTCAAAACGCATCAGCCGTTTCTTGCCGGCCCGCAGCAGGACGTAGCCGTCCGCCGCGTCGTCGGGTCCGACGGTGTGGGCGACGTCGGTGACCTTCACGTCGTGAACCCGCACGCCGCTGCCCTGGATCAGCCGGCGGGCCTCGCCCTTGCTCTTGGCGAAGCCGGCGGCGAGCAGCAGGTCGAGCACGGCCGGGCCCGCGGCGAGGTCGTCGGCCGAGAGCTCGCGGCTGGGCACGCCATCGCCGGTCACGTCGGCCGAGCCGGAAAACGCCCGCCCCGCCGCGTCGCGTGCCTTGCTCGCCTCGGCCTCGCCGTGCACCAGCTTCGTGACTTCATAAGCCAGCCGCACCTTCGCTTCGTTGATCGCCGTGCCCTCGGCCGGCGCCAGCTCCCGGACCTCGTCCATCGGCAGGAACGTGAAGTAGCCGAGGTACCGCCCGACGTCGGCGTCCGCCACGTTGCGCCAGAACTGGAAGAAGTCGAACGGCGGCGTCCGGCCCGCGTCGAGCCAGACGTTGCCCGCCTCGGACTTGCCGAACTTCCCGCCGTCGGCCTTGGTCACCAGCGGGAACGTCAACCCCGCTAGGTTCACGCCGCCGAGCTTCCGGCCCAGCTCGATGCCCATCACGATGTTGCCCCACTGGTCCTGCCCGCCGAGCTGGAGCGTGCAGTTCGCTTCGCGATGAAGGTGCACGAAGTCGTAGGCCTGCAGCAGCATGTAGCTGAACTCGAGGTACGAGATGCCGGCCCCGGTGTCTTCGCCCAGCTGCATCCGTTGCCGGACCGACTCCATCGACATCATGCGGTTGACGCTGACCTTGCTCCCGACGTCGCGGAGCACCTCGAGCCAGGTCAGCGGGCCGATCCAGTCGTAGTTGTTGAGCAGCTCCGCGTCGGCAGCGTCGTCGCCGAAGCGTAAGAACCGGCCGATCTGGTCGGCGATCGCCGCGGCGTTGTGCCGCAGCATGGGCTCGTCGAGCAGGTTACGTGCTTCCGACTTGCCCGACGGGTCACCCACCATGCCGGTCGCGCCGCCGACGACGACCAGCGGCCGGTGGCCCGCCCGCTGCAGGTGGGCCAGCCCCATGATCGGCACGAGGCTGCCGACGTGCAGCGAGTCGGCCGTCGGGTCGAACCCGCAGTACGCGGTGACCGGCGAACTCAGGCGCTTTCGGATGACTTCCGGGGGCTCGGTGCACTGGGCAACCAACCCCCGCTCGGCCATCACGTCGTAAAAGTTGGCGGTCGTCGTTTCCATCGGGCCGCGATCTTAACGGCGAGCGTCACGGCAGGAACCGCCCCCGCCACTCCGAGGGCACCACCGGGCACGCCGCGTCGGGCTTTTGGAACAGGCGGTGCCGTACGGCGGCCACGCGGTCATACGCCCAATCACGCAACCCGCGCGGCACCCACCCGCCGACCACCGCCAACCCCAGCCACACCCCGCCGAGCCGCCGGCCCAGGTGCAGCACCGCGTCGCTCTTGGTTAGCCACCGGTCGGCGTCCGCCACGACCACCGAGTCCGGCAGGCGTTGCCGCTCCGCTTCGTCGAGCCTTTCCTCCAGCGTCTTGCCACCCAGCGGGGCGAAACGGAACCGCGTCCCGCCGCGGTCCCGCCGCAGCAGGAACTTCACGAAGCCGTGACACAGCCCGCACCCCCCGTCGTAAAACACCAGTGCGGGGTCGGTCGCGGTCCGGGCAGAAGCGGCGGCGGCGGTCACACCAAACTCTACCCCCGCCTCCCGGCAAAACCCCCGGCCGTGGTCTAAACTCTCGCCAATGGGTGAGACAGCTTGTCAGCAACGCGTCGCGTCGCAGCTAGACCCCAAACTCTAAACCCTAAATCCCATCCCCATGAAAGCCGCCCTCCTTTACGGAACCTGCACCGGGAAGACCGAAGCCGCCGCCGAGCTGATCCGCGACGAGTTCGGCGAAGACTTCTTCGAGACCTACGACGACATCGCCCAGGTCGGCACCGAAGGCCTCGCCGGCTACGACTTCATCCTCTGCGGCATCCCCACCTGGGACGTCGGCGAGATCCAGTACGACTGGCAGGACGTCTACGACCAGCTCGACGAAGTCGACCTGACCGGCACCAAGATCGCTATGTTCGGCATGGGCGACCAGGGCGGCTACCCCGACACCTACCAGGACGCCATCGGTATGGTCTACACCAAGATGCTCGAGCGCGGGGCCGAGGGCAAGATCGGGTTCACCGACACCGACACCCACGACTTCGAGGAGTCCAAAGGCCTGATCGACGGCAAGTTCTGCGGCCTCGCCCTCGACGACGACTGCCAGCCCGAGCTCACCGAGCAGCGGATCAAGGACTGGGTCGCTCAGCTCAAGCAGGAGCTGGAGGTCGCCGCGGTCTGATCCGCCAGATCGGCGTCTAAATCCAGATAATTCTAAGTGTTTAACCGGTGTCTCCGGGACGCCGGTTTTTCGTTGCCAAAACGGCAAACCCGCTGCATTCGGCAGACTCCCACGCCGCGCTGCAATTTTTTTCTGCAGATGCCGAACCGATCGCCACGATAGCTCCCCGGGCGTGGCCCCCGGAAGGGGCCGTGACGCGTGTGGGGGATCTCTCGACCAAGGACGGAAAAGATGAGCTGCACGGATGCCGATCGGGTCAGGGCCTGCCTCAGCGACCTCGGGCGGACGGACCGTTACGTGGTCCTGATGTATTTCGCCGACGAGCTGACCCCGGCCGAGATCGGCCTGGTGCTCGACGTCCCCCTCTGCCGAGTCAATCAGGTCCTCGACACGTTCCGCCAGACCGTCGTCGCCGCCCTGACCCACGGCGACCGCCAACGAGACGCCCAGCGCTACGTCGCCGACTGGATGCGCTCCCCCCGCTCCGCCCTCGTCTGATTTCCCGCCTCATCGCGAAAAGAAGCCCACGGTCGCCGACTGCGGGCCCCGTCACTTCAACAACCCCCGCACCTCCACCAGTAGCCCGTCGTTCGCCGGCGGGAAACGGTATGTCCCGAGCGCTTTCGCGTCCGCCCACGCCCAGTCCGCCACCCCCCGTTTCTGGGGCCGGCCGCTCACCCATTCGCAGTGGTAAGGCCGCAGCGTCACCGCCGCGTGTTCGTAGTCGTGCCGGATCACCCCCAACACCGCCGTAGGCCGCACCTCAATGCCCAGCTCTTCCCGTAGTTCCCGCACCACACAGGCCTCCGCCGATTCGCCATTTTCGGTTTTTCCCCCAGGAAATTCCCATAGCCCGCCCAACGCCGCCGCCGCGGGACGACGGGAAATCAACACCCGGGCCACCCCGTCGGCCGGATCGCGGTGCAGCACCACGCCCAGCGCCACTTCCACCCGCCTACGCACCTTCACCACTCCTCGACAAGTCCGACCACCGCGCCACGGGCCGTGCCGGCACAAGACATCGGCCACTCTCCGCTACCGCCGCAAACCCCCAAATCCCGGCTCGGTAACGGTTTGTGAAATCAGCCGGCCAGGCTGACCCGTGTTTATCGTAAATGCTATTCATTCAATTATTTATTCATAGTTTTCTGCCTCAACGGCAAACCGTTGACACCCCGCCGAGCCGGCCGATAGGATAACGAAACATCGTCCTGTATGTCCCCCGACCACGCTCGCCGTGGCGCGCCTCTGCTCACAGGTTCGGAGCCCTGTGGCAGAGGTTTTTCAATGTCGCTGTCTGGCGAAAAAGCCGCACGTCAACGCTCATTGGCCGTGCCGACCCGGCGTCCTCGACACGCCGGGAGGTGTCGCCCCGTACGCCGCAGGCCGGTCGCAAAGGCGTTATCCACAGGTTTGCCCAGAAGATGTTCCAGCCCGCCTCTCCGCCGGGCGGGAAAATCCCGCGTGGTCTGATCGGCACCCAAAAATAACCAAACAAATCTACGGATTCGGGGTTGACGCGATATTTTGTTGGGTTAGAGTTTGGATACAAACAGAACCCTATTTTAATGGAAACCCGTCATGCTCAGCGTCAGCCTCATCGAACGCAGCCTTGCCGCCGGCGATCACGACCGCCTGCTCCGCGACCTGGCCGACAACGGCCAACCCCTGCCGCTGGGCCTCCGCCTCCGCCTCGGACGCGGCCCGGCCGCGCCGCTCGGGCTGGCCCTCCGACGCCTCGTCGAGCTCACCTACGCCCCCACTCCGCTGAGCCTCGGGCTCACGCAGCGATTGATGGGGCTGCAAAACCTCGACGGGCACTTCGGCGACCCCCGGGAGTCCGACGACCCCCAGAACTCCCCGGACCCGCTCGCCACGGCCGCAGCCCTCGCCGGCCTCGCGCGTGTTCGGCGTGACCACGTCTCCGACCGTGTGCCGGCGGGGCTCGACGGACGCCTTGCCGCGGGCTACGCCGCCCTCGCCGCGATGCAAGGCGGCGACGGGCTGCTCACCGACGCCGACGACCGCAGCGCGGGCGACCGCGCCCAGACCACCGCCTTCGCCGTCGCCCTGCTCGGCGAAGACCCCGCCTTCCGGGCCGCCTTCCGCCTCGCTGATGCCCTGGCCTGGTTCGAAACTCAGGACGGCCGCCTCGACCGTCGCACGACCCACCTCTGGGACCTCGCCCGCCTCGCGATCACCGAAACGCCCAGCCTAGGCGCGGTCGCCGCCGCCTGACGGGTGGAGTGGCACGGCGTCTGGCTCGCGATCGGGTCGTAAAACCCTGGCGAGACGCGGGGCGATCTGTTCTAGTTGGGCCGGTGAACTTCCTGGCCCACCTGGTCCTCGCCGACGACACGCCCGCGTCGCGGCTGGGCAACCTGCTGCCGGACCTGCACCGCGGCCGGCTGCCCGCTGGCCTGCACCCGCAGGTCATGGCCGGGGTGCGGCGGCACCGCCGGGTCGACGCGTTCACCGACCGTCACGCCATGTTCGAGCGGTCCCGGCGGCGGCTGCGGCCGGGCCACGGCCGGTACGCCGGCGTGATCGCAGACGTGCTTTACGACCACACGCTCTGCCTCCGCTGGGCCGACTACGTCGCGGCGCCCCGGCGCGATGTCGTTGATCGCTGCTACGCGGGCATGCTCACCCGGCTCGACCTTGTCCCGCCGCGGGCCGGCGCGATCGTCCGCGTCGCCGCGGCCGAGGACTGGCTGGGACACTACGACACGGTGACAGGCATCCGGCACACGCTCCGGCGCCTCTCTGCCCGGCTGCGCGAGCGCTTCGGCCGGGAGGTCGACCTCGCTTCGGCGGCGGACGTCCTGCAGAGCGACCTCGACGGCTTCCTCGCCGATTTCGACGCCTTCTTCCCCGACTTGATCGCCCACCTGGGTTTGGGCGATGCTTTCCCCACTGCCCCCGGGAGCTGAGAACCTCCCACGCGCTCTGAGGCTTGATGTTCATCCACATCACAACCCGAACCCTCGCGGCCGCCGCGCTGATCGCGTGGGGTGCCGCCGCGGCGACGCAGCCGGTCGAGGTGCCGCCGGCCCCGTCCCCGGTTGGCCAAGAATCCCGGCCCAACCTCCCATCGTTCACGCTGTATTTCGAGAACGACGGCACGTTTGTCCGGCCCAACGGCAATACCGACCGCCACTACACCTCGGGCCAGGGGTTCTCGTTCGCCTGGCACCGCACCGGCGGCGACGCCCTGGCCGAGGCGTTGAGCCTGCCGGCCGAGGGCACCGCGGCGGGGTTGATCCTCGCCCAGCAGATATTCACGCCGTCGCAGCTCAGCGTGCCCTTCCCGCCGACCGACGACCGGCCCTACGCCGGCTACCTCTTCCTCGGCGGCTTCTGGCAGCGGCAGTTCCGACACACTCTCGACCACGTCCAACTCGACGTCGGCGTCGTCGGCCCGTCGTCCGGGGCCGAGGCGGTACAGGAATGGTTCCACGATATTTTTGCCGAGGTCGATCCCGACTGGCGGACCCAGCTCGGCGACGAGGTCGCGGTGAATTTTACCTACCGCCGCAAGTGGCGGATCGACCTGTGGACCTCGGAGCTGATGACCCTTGACGACGGCGTGACGCCGCGGTCGGTCTACCGGCCGCAGCGCTGGGGCTGGCAGCTGATCCCCGAGGTCGGGCTCGACGTCGGGACGGTGTACCGCCGGGCTCACGTCGGCGCGGCGACGCGGTTCGGCTTCAACCTGCCCGACGACTTCGGCCCGGCCCGGCTGACCGACGTCGGCAGCGCGACCGGCCGGCCCGTCGACGGGCTGAGCACCTACGCGTTCGTCAAGGCGACGGGCCGATACGTCGAGTGGAACACCTTCATCGAGGGCAATTATCAGCGTGACCCGAGCCCGGCCGTCTCGCTCGAGCCGTTCCTCGGCGAGCTGGCCGGCGGCTTCGCGGTCGACTGGCGCCGCGGCAACTGGCTGTTCGGCGTCGACTACACCCAGACGTTCTTCACCGACGAGTTCGAGGAGCAGACCACCAACGACGTGCTCGGGTCGCTGGCGGTGCGGGCGCGGTACGAGTTTTGATTTCCCGCTAAGCCGCGAGCGGCTTTAAAAGAGCGAGCCCTGCGTCGGATCGGTGAGTTCCGGGGGCGGGGGCTCGGGCAGCCCGGTGAGTCGCATGTATCGGCGGACCGTCAGCGGGCCGTGGCCGGCGTAGCTGTTGCCGGCGTAGGCGAAGATTTCGCGGACCGATGAGCCGTTAGGACTTCCGGGGGCGGGGGTGATCGGTCGTAACTGGTCGGCCCACCAGCGCAGCCGGGGCGTGGGGTCGGCGACCTCGACGGCGTTACTGGGGTACTGGCCGTGGTTCCCGACCCAGCGGAGGTAGAAGAAATCGGCGGTGACGATGGCGGGGCGGGGTGCGTGGACGCCGCCGCCTTGCTGGGTGTCGGCGGGCGAGACGCCGGCGACGGCTTCGGTGGGCTGGTCGGCCGAGGCCCAGGCGAGGTTGCGGCTGCGCAGGGTCCGCACGGTCGCGTCGCTCCACCACGAGCCGTGG
This sequence comes from Planctomycetota bacterium, assembly GCA_039201235.1. Taxonomy (GTDB): domain Bacteria; phylum Planctomycetota; class Phycisphaerae; order Phycisphaerales; family Phycisphaeraceae; genus Algisphaera. The sequence continues at coordinate 5,134 of JBCCRT010000069.1, read as the reverse complement.
CGGAACTCGACGGCGAAGCGCAGGCCGTCGCCGCGGTCGGCGATGACGTCGAGCAGTTTGTCGAGATCGGCCGCGCGGACCGCGCCGAAGCTCGGCGGGAACTGGATCAGGATTACGCCGAACCGCTCGCCCAATTCCCGCATCGTGTCGAGGAAGTGCCGCATCACGTCGAGCGTGGCGGGCGTGCCGACGAGGCCCTCGTGCGTCACGTCGCGGGGCGTCTTGAAGCTGAAGCGGAAGGAATCGGGCACGGCGTTGGCCCAGCGGCGCAGGCGGTCGCGGGGCGGGACGGCGTAGAACGTGGTGTCGAGCTCGACGGTGTCGAACTGCCGGGCGTAGAGCTCGAGCCGACGCTCGGGCTTGACGCGGGGCGGGTAGAACACGCCGGCCCAGTCGTCGTAGGCGAAGCCGATCGTGCCGAGGCGATACACGCCGGTAGCATAAGCCGGAGGCAGGCATCGGAGCGTAGCTTGAGCGGTACAGATGCGGAAACGACAAAGCTGAGGCGGAACCTGCTGCGGACGCGCGTGATCGCGTGGATCGTGATCGCGGCGTTGGGGGTGTTGGGTTATCTGCTGATCGACGGCGACGGCTCGCTGCCGGGGGCGTCGGTCACCGACACGTCGCCGCCGTGGGAGCCGGTGGCGGGGTTCGAGCTGCGGTCGCTGGTGCTGGCCGAGCGGGACGCGGTGCTGGCGTCGGGCGACCTCGCACGGGCGGCGGCGATCCACGGCCGACTCGCGCAAGAAGCGGAGCTTCGGGCGAAAGCGGTGATGGATGCGTGGATGGATCGGCGACACCCGGAGACGGGGCTGTTCCCGCAGGCGATGGACAAGCCGTTCTGGAACTACCGCAACACGGCGGCCGACTTTTACGGGTTCATGCTGCACGCGGCGCTGGCGTTCGACGACGCCGAGGCGTTGGCGCTGCTGCGGGAGACGATGGCGAAAGAGTCGGCGTTGGCGGCGGCGGGCGAGTTGTGTCAGCCGGTGCGCTACGACACGGCTAAGCCGATCCGCGAAGACCACGACGAGCGGATGTTCGCCTCGACCGAGTACGTCAAGGACGGGCTGATCAGTGTGGTCGAGCGGACCAACGACCCGGCGGCGTACGACCGCATGATCGCGGTGATCGACGCGATCGGGGCGAACCTGCGACATCCCTCGCCGGGCGGGGTGCTGCCGTCGACACGGTCCGAGCCGAACGGCAACATGCTGCAGGTCTGGTCGCGGCTGGCGTTCCGCGAGCCGGAGAAGCCTTACGCCGAACTCGGGGCTCGGCTCGCCGACGCGGTGGTCACGCAGATGCTGCCGGCCAACGACGGACTGCCGGCCCACTACTTCGACTACGAAAACGACCGCGTGACCGAAGCCAAAACGATGCTGCGCGACCACGGCAACGAGCTGCCCGTCGGGCTGGCCGAGGCGTACGCCTTGGCGGTGAGCCGGCGGGACGACCCGGTGTGGCAACAGCGGGCCGAGCGGTGGGCCGAACCGATCGCGGCGATGTTCGAGCTGATCCTGACCCACGGCGTGAACGATGACGGACTGCTGGGCAACACGCTGGACCCGGCGACGCGCGAGCTGACCGACCCGCGGCCGAGCGACAACTGGGGGTACGTGTTCTGCGGCGTCCTGCTGTTCGCCGAGTCGGCCCGGACCCACGGGGTGATCGAGAGCGGCCGCCTCGACGCGATGCTGGAGCGGATCGACGCGGTCTGCGCCGCGGTGGCGCAGACCAACGGCACGCCGTGGCAGGGCGCGAACTTCGACGGCTACGCCGACTCGATCGAAAGTGCTTTGTATTTGGTCAAGCACCGTCCGGAGACGGCGGCGCTGTTGCTGCCGTGGGTGGACCGGCAGATTGACCTGATGTTCCAGGCCCAGCGGGGCGAAGGCTTCGTGGGCGGGCAGTACCTCGACGGCAACTTCATCCGCACGTCGCTGATGTACGCGGACCGGAAGCGGGGCGGCTGGCGGCTCGAGCCGTGGGCCCCCGGAATAAGCGTCGGGTACGCCGAGAATCGGGCGGAGGGGGAGGCGGTGCTGCACGTCGCGTCGGCGGACGGGTACACCGGGCGGCTGGTGGCGGACCGGCCGCGGCACGCGGAGTTTCTCGGGCTGCCGTGGGACTGGCCGCGGCTGAATAGTTGGCCCGAGTGGTCGGTCGGGGGTGAGGCGATCGCGCTGGACCTCGCGGCGGGGGAGGCGCGGGTGATCGAAATGGGTTCGTTACCGCGATGAAGAACGGGCGGACAAGTCCGCCCGCTACACAGGTGTTTATCGCACGATGCGGGCCGAGCCGCCGTCGGCGGTGCGCTGCAGTTCTTCGCGGGTCAGCTGGCTGGTGTCGCCGCGGGTGGACATGATCAGGGCGCCGTGGGCGACGCCGAGGTCGACGCAGCGCTGCGGCTCTTCGCCGGTGAGGAAGCCGTAGGTGAAGCCCGAGGCGAAGCCGTCGCCGCCGCCGACGCGGTCTTCGATCTCGAGGCGGGGCATATCGAGGCCTTGGTAGAACGTGCCGGCGTGCCACATGATCGCGGACCAGTCGTTGACCAGGGCGGTCTTGACGCTGCGGAGCGTGGTGCCGACGACCTGGATGTTGGGGAAGTCTTTGACGACCTGCTCAACCATGTTTTTGAACGCGCCGGTGTCGAGGTCGTCGGTGGATTCGATGTCGACGCCCTCGACGTGGTAGCCGAGGACTTTTTCGAAGTCTTCCTCGTTGCCGATGAGGCAGTCGATGTAGGGCACGAGCGGCTTGGTCGTGGCGATCGCGGTCTCGGAGTCCCAGAGCTTCCCCCGGAAGTTGAGGTCGTAGCTCACGATCGTGCCGGCGTTGTGGGCGGCCTTCACGGCCTCGGCGACGACGGCGCGGGTGCCCTTGGACAGGGCGGTGAAGATCCCGCCGGTGTGCAGCCAGCGCACCCCGCGTGTCTCGAAGAGGTGTTTCCAGTCGATGTCGCCGGACTTGAGGCCGGCGGTGGCGGAGTGGGCGCGGTCGTAGAGGGTGGCGGAGCCGCGTTTGGAGGTGCCGACCTCGGTGAAGTTCAGGCCGATGCGGTCGGCGGTGCCCATGCCGTCGTAGGGGCGGGTGACGGCGTGGGACAGGTCGACGCCGACGGAGCGGGCGTGGTTGGCGATGATCCGGCCCATGGGCGAGGTGTTGAGCCCGCCGACCCAGCCGGTGCGCAGCCCGAGGCGCGACAGGGCGTAGGCCACGTTGTACTCGCCGCCGCCGACGGAGACCTCGAGGGCGGGGGCGAACTCGATGCGGCCGTGGCCCGGCGGCGAGAGGCGGATCATGCACTCGCCGAGCGAGACGAGGTCGAGTTCGCAGTCGTCGGTGGGGCGGAGGTTCAGGGGCATCGTCGGGTCTCCTGGAGAGTCGGGGGGCGAACGGCCGGCCGGGGTCACGATGACTCCGGCAGGCGGTCCGCACGTCCCTCCAGACACCCCGCCGGTGAGGGCGGGGCCGACGACCTCCGTGCGGGGTCAGATCAGATGATTCAGTGTGCCCGACGATCGGCGGGCGTCAAGGCCGGATGCGCTAAGGGCGGTTCAGTGTTCGTGGCCGTGGTGCTCGTGATCCGCGTGGTCGTGGTCGTGGTCTTTCAGGCTCGTGAAGTCGAGCTCCGTGTCGTCGGGCAGGGTTTCGAGGGCCGTGGTCTCGAAACCCTGGTCCGGGCCGCCCCAGGTGACGACGAACGTGGCGGCGACCTTGTCCCCGACCGACAGGCCCGTAAGGTCCAGCCCGTCGGCCGGGGGGAACTGCATCGTCATGGTGTCCATGGGCTCGACCTCGCCGCTGCGGCCGACGAACTCGGGGATGGCTTCGTGGCGGATCATCAGGGCGGTCGTGGCGTCGGCAGCATCCGGGAGCTGGGCGACGACGCCGCGGGTGACGTAGGTGTTGACGATCGGCTCGACGCCGGGGGCCTGGGTTTCGGTCTCGCCACAAGCAGCGAGGGTGAGGGCGACGCCGAGCAGGGCGGCGGCATGGGTCGGTCGGGGCAGTCGGCGGGGCATCGGCGGATCTCCGGGATGAATCGGCGTCGGGAAACAGGAAATTTCGTGGAGTCTAGCGTGCCGTGGCCGCTTGACGCCGGGCGTTAATTTTGGTTGAATACAGATTGCAGGCAGTCTCTGCCGGGCGTGTTGGCCCTGGCCCTCCGAGTTCTTGCCCGGCCGAAAAAACCGTTTTTTTCGTAAAGCGTGTGATCGGCCTTGACAGATCGCTGGGCATTCTTATGATGCCTCGCCCTTTACCGAACGGTGCGGGGCTAAAGTCGTTCTACCGGCTAATTCGGCGGTGCTTCGACTGACGAGATGCGGGTCGATTCGGCCCGCGGTTTCGGCACCGCCGAGACACGGATCTTTGACAAGTGAACAGTTGGGAAACACGCCGCGAGGATGTGCCCGCTCCGCCGACCGCCACAGGTCGCCCGGTGCGGGGAAACACCCATCACGGCACGCGTTCTTCACAGGCGCGTGTCGGGGTCACCTCCTTGTGGATCGGCAGATCGCTTTTCACAGGGCGATCTGCTTAAAGGAAGTGAGACAACCCCAAAAGATTGCCTCGGGATCCTAGCCGACCCGAGGGCGTCCACACCGGTTTGCCGGCGTGGGCGTAGACCCCTTCGGAAGCCGACGCGAGTTGGTTTCCGGGGGACATCAGGCAAACCTTCATTGCAGACACCGCCGCGTCTTTGAGCGCGGCCCGTCGATGAAACACAATCGAAGAGTTTGATCCTGGCTCAGATCGAACGCTGGCGGCATGGCTAAAACATGCAAGTCGAACGCGAAAGCGCCTTCGGGCGTGAGTAGAGTGGCGAAAGGGCGAGTAACGCGTTTCTAACGTACCCCGAGGTCAGGGATAGCATCGGGAAACCGGTGGTAATACCTGATGACCCCGTAGCGTCGTATGGCGAATCGGGCAAAGGCTTGCTGCCTCGGGATCGGGAAACGTCCTATCAGCTTGTTGGTGAGGTAACGGCTCACCAAGGCGAAGACGGGTAGCGGGTGTGAGAGCACGACCCGCCGCATCGGGACTGAGACACTGCCCGGACTCCTACGGGAGGCTGCAGTAACGAATATTCCGCAATGCGCGAAAGCGTGACGGAGCAATGCCGCGT
>JBCCRT010000068.1:0-14227 GCA_039201235.1 Planctomycetota bacterium | reverse complement strand
GGGTGGGGGGGGCGGGCTTGCCGGCCCCCCGCCCGGGGGGGGGGGTTTGGGGGGGGGGGGGGGGCGGTGTGGGCTGGGGGGGGGGCCAGCAACGGGTGGTCGTCACCCTCCCCCGGCCCCTCCCTGAGGGAGGGGGGTTGGTGGGGTGGTAAGGTGATGGGATGGTGGATGCGGGTGACACGCTGTTCCGGGGGTGGGTCGGCGAGTGGCGGGGGACGTGCCGGACGTGGTTTCGGCCGGGGGAGTTGGCGGACACGTCGGAGGTGACGGGGACGTTCAGCCTGCTGCCGGGGTTCCGGGGGGGGCAGGGGTTGCGGCACGCCTACGCGGGGACGATGCAGGGAGAGCCGCGGGAGGGGGAGGAGTGGATCGCCCGCAACGCGGTGACCGGGCGGTACGAGGTGGCGTGGATCGACAGCTTCCACATGAACTACGCGGTGATGTTTTCGCACGGCGAGGCGTTCGCCGAGGGTCAGCCGGGGTTCGCGGTGCGGGGGCGTTACGACGTGCGGGGGGAGGACGGGCAGCCCGGTGAGCCGTGGGGGTGGCGGACCGAGTACCGGCAGGCGGGGGACGATCGGCTGACGGTCACGGCGTACAACGTGACGCCCGGCGGGGAGGAGGCGGTGGCGGTTGAGCTGAAGTACGAGCGGGTGGGGTAGGGGGCGTCGCGGGGGTGCGCGCGCAGCGGCGCGGGTTTGCGGCAAAAAATCGCGATTCAGAGAAAAATTTACAAGTCGTGCCGCCCCCGGAAGCTGCGGGGTTTTGTGTGGTGTGATCGCGGTGTTTTTTCGCGCACGAACGTTGCGCGGCGTCCCATGGTGTCGGCCCCCGTTTTGCCGGCGGACCCCCGGAACCAGACAAGGCCGGGGCCGTGGACGCTTCCGTTTTCCGGGGGCGGGGGCCGGGCTGAGTGTTCGCGTGTCGGCGGCGATGCTTGGGGTACCACCTTGTCGGGAACCCCCAAGGTCCAAGGCAGCTGCGGCTCGGTCGGGGGCGCACGCTCGGGTCGTTTGATCCGTTGAACCGCCAAGGACGCCAAGACCGCCAAGGAAGGCAAAAGGCATCTGAAGTTTGGCTTATGTCTTCTTTGGCGACCTCCGCGTCCTTGGCGGTTCAATGGATCGGAAGACCACCACCCCGCCGCGGCGGCCGCGAAGCGAGTGGGGTGGGGGCGTGAGGGTGCCCGCTCTTTGGCAATGTGGTGGTGAGTGTGGGGGAGCCCACGGATGGAATCCGTGGGCTTCGGGGGTTACTTGAAGTCTTCGAGCTTGAGGCCGCCGAGGCCGAGGGAGTCGATGGGGCCGAGGCCGGACTTGAGCTTGTCCTTGGGCAGGCGTGGGCGGGCGGGGCCCTGGACGGTGGGGCGGTCGCCGCGGGGGCCGCGGGGCGATTCGCCGCCGGCGGACTCTTCGCGGAGCGAGAGGCTGATCTTGCGGTTGGGTTCGTCGACATCTTTGATGCGGAAGGTCTTGGTGTCGCCGGGATTGACGACGTCGGTGACCTGGTTGACGCGGCGGTCGGCGAGCTCGGAGATGTGGACGAGCCCCTCGACGCCGGTCTCGAGCTCGACGAAGGCGCCGAAGTCGGTGGTGCCGGTGACGGTGCCCTCGTGCCGGGTGTCCTTGGCGTACTTGGCGGCGGCACCGGCCCAGGGGTCGCCGGCGGCGGCCTTGAGCGAAAGGGTGAGGCGGCGTTTGGCGGGGTCGACGTTGAGGACGGCGACCTTGACGACGTCGCCGGCCTTGACGACGTCTTCGGCGCGGTGGATGCGTTTCCAGGAGATTTCCGACATCGGGAGCAGGCCTTCGACGCCGGGCTCGAGCTCGACGAAGGCGCCGAAGTTGGCGGTGCGGGTGACGCGGGCGGAGACCTGTTCGCCGGGCGTGTAGCGGGAGCCGACGCCGTCCCACGGGTCGGGCTGGACCTGCTTCATGCCCAGGGCGATGCGTTGCTTGTCGGGCTCGAGCTTGAGAACCTTGACGGTGACCTTGTCGCCGGGGGAGACGACGTCGGACGGTTTTTTGACGTGGGTGTGGGAGAGGTCGGTGACGTGGACGAGGCCGTCGACGCCGCCGAGGTCGACGAAGGCGCCGAAGTCGACGACGCTGCGGACGACGCCCTCGCGTTCCTGGCCGACTTCGAGTTCCTGGAGGAGTTTCTCGCGGTTCTTGAGTTTCTGGTTTTCGAGGTGGGTACGGCGGGAGAGCAGGACCTTTTTAGCTTTGCGGTCGATCTCCTGGACGACGGCCTCGAGCTTTTGGCCGACGAAGGCGTCGAGGTCCTCGACGTGAAACAGGTCGATCTGGGACGCGGGCATGAAGGCGCGGATGCCGCCGACCATCTCGAGCTCGAGGCCGCCTTTGTTGGATTTGGTGACGCGGGCCTCGACGACGCTGCCGCGGGTGAGCCGGTCCCAGGTGGCGAGGCTGATCGCGCCCTCGCGCGAGAGGAAGACCAGGCCCTGCTGCTGGTCGAGGGAGTCGACGACGAAGTCCATGATCGAGCCGAGGCGGGGCGGGCGTTCGAACTGGACCAGGGGGACGACGCCCTGGAGCTTGGCGCCCTCGGCGGAGAGGCCGCCAGTGATGTCGATGAACACGTCCTCGCCGCGGATGGCGGAGATGCGGCCGCGGACGACTTTGTGGTGAAACTGCCCCCCCCCGGAAGTGCCCCCGGAAGTTTCCGTGGTCTTTGGCTCGGCCTCGGCGGGCTCGGCCGGGGCGGGTTGGGCGTCGGCGACGGATTGTTCGATGAGTTGATCGACGCCGCCGTCGGTCGCGGCGGCGTCGAGCTCGGCCTGGACCTGGGCGTCGATGTCGTCGGCGACGGGGGGCGGGGGCGGAGGTGTCGCAGGCGTCTCCGCGGCCGCGGGTCGATCCGGAGCGGGGGGCGGGGCGTCGGGGGTGGTGGGGTTCATGAGTCGGGGGTTTCGTGGGACCGGGACGGCCGGCGTTTAGTTAAACGTTCAGCGTATCGGGCGGGGCGGGGCGACGCTAGCGCGGATCGGTGGGGGGAAGGGAAATCGTGTCCAGGCCTCGCTCACGGGACGCTGACGTGAGGGTTACCGGTCAGGTAGAACCGTAGCGGGGCGTCGGCCCACTCGGCGGCGTAGTCGATGCCGACGCGGGCGGTGGTGGTGATGAGGCGGTCGGGGACAGTTCTTTGGCGGAGCCGTTCGACGAAGAGGTGGGGGCTGGTGACCAGGTCGGTGGCGTCGTGCGAGCGGTCGATGGCGAAGGCGGCCCCGAGCTTGCCCGGTCCGGAGCAGAGGTCGGTGTCGCGGCGGGCCTTGGGTCGGCGTCGGTACATCAGGTCGAGGCCTTCGGTCGGTTCGGCGGCGCGGAGCAGGACGGCCTGCGGCACGTCGACGCCGGCGACGACGATGTTCAGCAGATGATGGATGCCGTAGTTGAGGAAGACGTAGGCGGTGCCGCCGTCGGCGAACATGGTGGCGGTCCGCTCGGTGCGGCGCCAGTTGTAGGAGTGGGCGGCCTTGTCTTCGTAGCCGAGGTAGGCCTCGGTCTCGACGATGGTGGCGGCGACGCGGCCGGCGGGCGTGGCGTGGACGAGGCGTTGGCCGAGCAGGGCGCGGGCGACGGTGACGGGGTCGCGGCGGTAGAAGCGGCGGGTGAGGCGGGGGGCGTCGGGCAAGCGGCTTTAAGCGTAGGAATGCAGGCCGGCGAGCAGGAGGTTGACGCCCCAGTAGCACCAGAGCATGACGACGAAGCCGGCGACGCTGAGCCAGGCGGTGACGAGGCCGCGGTCGCGGACGCCGAAGCGGGCGTGGATGGCGATGAGGTAGACGATCCAGGTGATCAGGGCCCAGGTCTCCTTCGGGTCCCACGCCCACCACCGGCCCCAGGCGTGGTCGGCCCAGTACGCCCCGAGCAGGATGCCGACGCCCAGCAGCCAGAAGGCGAGCTGCATTAGCGTGAGCTGGGTCTGGTCGAGGTCGGCGAGGAGCTTCTTGCGTCCGGGCGTGCGACCCCCGGAAGGGATCACTCCGCTTCCGGTTGAACCACCAACAATGGCCGTCGCCGCGTCGAGCCGGCCGACGCTCGCGGCGGCGAACGCGGTCGCCTCTCGGCCCTTGACGTAGTGGGAATAGAGGTACGCCAAACTCACGAAGAACGACAACGCGATCAGCCCGTAGCTGACCAGCACCATGTTGACGTGGACGTAGAGGATGCGGCTGGTGTCGAGGATGCCGGCGACCTGCCCGACCTCGTTAGATGGAATCGCCCAGAGGTTGGCGACCATGAGCGAGACGGCCCCCATCGCCGCCGCGGCCGCGCCGACGACCCACAGCTTCTTGAGGAACATGAACACCACGCCGACGGCGACGGCGAAGAGCGAGATCGCGATGAACGACTCGTACTGGTTGTGGATCGCCCAGCGGCCCGAAAGGATCGCGCGGATGGCGAAGCTGCCGGTGTGGGCCGCGAGGCCGACGACCAGCAGCACGACGCCGGTCGTCAGCAGCCAGCGCCGCCCGGTGCCGAGCGCGAGGATCAGCGACAGGGTCGAGACGGCGTAGAGCCAGTAGCCGATCGTGAATTTGCCGGTGACGTTGTAGAGGTACTCGAGCTCGAGGCGGTAGTCGGCCGGGTATGTCGCGGGATTGATTTCGGGCAGCTGGTTGACGAGGGCGGTGAGCAGGAAGTTGACGGTGTTCGCGTCGCCGCGGACCCAGGCGTCGCGGAGGTTGTGCCAGAGGTCGGCCGGTGCGGCGGGCCGGACGCCGCCGGCGGCGGTCGGCAGGATGACCGGCTGATCGGCGTCGTCGCCACTCGGAATACTTTCAGGGGGGGCGGCGACGTGAGCCCAGTAGTCTTCGCCGGGCGCGGGGCTGACCATCAGCAGCCGGTCGGCCGAATGCAGGAACGCGTTGGCTGCGCTGAACAACTGGTCCCGCGCGTTCATGTCGAACTGACTCGCTTTGTTGCCGCGGTAGACGTCCTGCACCCGCGGGTCGGAGAAGATCTCCCACGAGATGCGGCCGAGCTTCTTCCAAGCCTCGCGGGTCTCGGGGTCTTTGTGGGCCAGCAGCCGTTCGCGGTACGGCAGGACCTCGACGTAGAGGATCGGTTTGTCGGCGTAGTACGCCGGGTTGAACACCAGGTCGAGGTAGGTGAACACCGGGTCGTAGGTGAACTTCTCCTGCGCTTTGCGGTCTTCGAGGTCGAAGGTGTCCCAGGTGAAGTCGCGCCACCGCGCCTTGCCGTAGACCGCGGTGACGTGCTCGCGGGCCAGCGTGTCGAGGATCTTGACCCGGCCCTGGTCGAACACCGCCAGCTTGCGGAACGCGTCGAGGTCGACGGCCTCGGCGAACTCCTGGTGCTGGCGGCGCGACATCGGCGGCCGGGCGTGGCCGGTGTGGTCGTGGAACAGCGCAGCCCTCGGCGTGGCGGGGGCGTAGCCGGGGTCGGGCTGGTCGTTGCCGGCGGGGTAGTTCGCGGCTTGCGTCGAAGCGGGCCACAGCAAAAGCAGACAAGACAGGATGAGCCACGGATGAACGCGGATGAACGGGGATGCCGTTGGGGTTGGGTACTCCCCCGCACGGTCGCGTGGTGTTTTGTTTTTGAGAAAAGCGGTGGCTTTCATATCGCAGGTCTCATCGCTGTTTATCCGTGTTCATCCGCGGCTAAAACCAATTCTCTCCGTGGCTGCTGCTCCGCCGAGGCGGCCGGCGGTAGGTCGACGGCGGGGGGTGTCGGCCCGGCGTCTTCGACGGTTTCTTCGGCGGCTTGGCGTTGTTTGAGTTTCTCGTTGAACTTGCGGATGCGGTGTTTCATGAGGTAAGGCTTGAGGTAGAACGCCCACGGGATGCCGACGCCCATGAGGACACCGCCGAGGGCGATCACGCGGATCGCCACGTTGTTGCCGACGCCCAGGATGGTGAAGCGCTGCTGGTTGATGAATCGCCCGGCGTCGTCGCGGAGGGCCTTGTCCGCCTCGGAGATGTCGGGGTCGCCGGGATCCCAGCCGGCCTGGCTGAGCTTGATCTTGCGTAGGGCGAGCGGGGCGCCGGGGCTGCGGACGATGGCGGGGTTGTTCAGCCGGGGCTGGAACGGCCGGATCGTGTCGCCGCCGGGCTCGCCGTCTTCGTTCACCTGGTACACAAGCAGGTCGGAGTGGAAGTCGCGGGGGATGTCCGAGCCGGGGTACGGCGTCATCTTGAAGTCGGTCATCGCGACGGCGAAAGGCAGCTGCCGGCGTTGCCGGCCGAAGGCGATCTCGACGTTGCCGTAGCCCGGGACGCTGACGGTCTGCGGCCGCATCTCACCGCCGACCTGCTCGAGGTACGGCATCTGCCGCAGCGTGACGGTCCGGGAGAATGTCTCGCCGGTGAGCCGGTGGTTCTCGTCGCGGAGGTCGTACTCAACGGTGACGGGCAGCAGCGCCATCTCGTAGGTGCCCTCGAGCTTCGGGTCGCGGAGCGGCCGGGGCGTGACCGTCGGCTGCTGGGCGGGCACGGCGTTCTCGTAGCGTTCGATCACGTGCAGCCAGGCGTCGCGGCGGTCGGGGTCGCCCAGCGGGAGCTTGCCCTCGGCCAGCGGGCTGAAGATCGGGGCGATGCCCGCCACTCGGAGCAGGACCCACAGGCTGTCGGGCGGCACGTTCTCGAACGCCGCGGCGTACTCGGCCGGCGGGTCGGTGACGAGATGGACCTGGACCTTGCTCTTGTCGAGGAACGCGGTGCGGATCGACGGGTCGGGGTCGCCGCGCTTACCCTCGACGAAGTCTTGCGAGCGTTCGGGGTAGCGGTGCAGGGCGTAGCGCTGGATCGGGCGGACGGGGCCGGGGCGTTGGACGAGCAAGCGGGCGTGGGTATCGGCCGCGCCCTCGTAGCCTTCGCTGACGAAGGGCAGGCCGTAGGGGCCAAGCTCTTCGACGGCGATGCGGTAGCCGGTGTCGCCGACCTCGAAGCTCTCGCCCTCGGCGATGGCCCGGACCTCGGTGTGGTTGCGGCCGGGGATTTCGATCTTCAAAAGGTACGGGGCGGACATCGCGTCGGCCGGGGCCTCGCTGAGCAGGTCGTCGAGGCGTTGCGGGGACGGGGCGTGGAGGTACTCGACCTCCCAGGCGTCGGTGCTCAGCACCCGCTCGGCGGCGTTGGCGAAAGGCAAGGTCACCGCGTCGTCGTTGCCCGGCAGGTCGCGGTCGCCCATTGCCACCGTTAAGGCCGGACCTGCCCTAGGCAGCCGTGACTCCGCGGGGGCTTCGACCCAGGTGGGTTCGAGCTCGCCGTAGGCGATGAAGCCAGGGATGGTGATCCGCAGGCCGTCGAGGAAGCGGTCGCGGAACTCGGGGCGTTCGTGCAGCCGGATGTCGAGCTCGCCGATGGCGTAGTCGTTGTAGCGCGGCAGCTCGGGGAGCACGAACTGGACCGACGGGGCGCGGTCTACCGAGACGAACACCGCGGGCTTGACGCGGTCGTAGAAATGGCTGACGGGTTGCGCACCGGGCAGGTCGGCGCGGACGATGAACATGTCGCCCTCGAGCTTCGCCCGGCCGTAGAAGACCGAGCCCAGCGCGATGAGGACGATGCCGGTGTGGACCATCAGCACACCGAGCCGGGGGAAGGAGAACTCGATGCGACGGACGGTGGCCCAGACCATGTTGATGATGAACAGGATCAGCAGGACCTGCAACGGCCACCAGGCGAAGAACTCGATCTCGTTCTTCTCGATCGCGGGCAGGCGGTAAAGAATCGTCTGCTTGTGGCCCTCGAAGACCGGCAACATCCCGATGAGCAGGTAGGCCTCCCAGCACAGCAGGGCGGCGGCGGCGATGGCGGCGAGCAGGGCCCCGCCGCCCAGGGCGAGCTTGCGTTTGCCCGACCAGTCCGGGGCGTTGGCGAGCCGGACGCTGCCCCACGCCACCGCCCCGACCAGCCCGCCGAAGATCACCAGCCACGCCAGCCCGATGCAGATGAAGTACAGCGGTACCGAGCCGAGCGCGCCGTAGAAGCTGACCAGCAGCAGCAAGATCACCGCCAGGGTGATCGAGCTGAACGCACGGGTGAGCCAGCGCAGCGGGGCGGGCAGCGCTTCGTCAGTCTGCTTGATTCGTCGGTACTTGGCACTCATTGCCGTGGCTGGAAGGCCGACCCCTACGCGGGCGGCGTAGTCCGAAGTATAGATCGGCACCACCCGCCGAGCCGGGCCAGCGTGGGGTAATTCCGGGGGAATTCCGGGCGTTGCGGTACGATCTGCATCATGGCCCGATGGCTGCCCTGGGTGATGTTGGCGTTCGGCGGAGCGGCGGGGACGGTGGCCCGCTACGGCCTATCTCTTGTGGTCCAGAAGCTGCACGGCACGCCCTGGCCCGCGGGCACGCTGGCGGTCAACGCCCTGGGGTGCCTGATCTTCGGCTTCGTCTGGGGCGTGCTGAGCCAGCGGATGGACCCGCCGTCGCCGCTGTGGTCGATGACGCTGCTGGTGGGGTTCTGCGGGGCGTTCACGACGTTCTCGACGTTCGCGTTCGAGGTCCACCGCGTGTCGGGCGATTTCTCGGTGGGACATGCGCTGGGGTACCTGGCCCTGAGCAACGCCGCGGGGCTGCTGATGGTGTGGGTGGGTTTCGCGCAACTCGCCCGGCGGGTCGCGGCGGGCTGAGACGGCCGTCTCGGGGGCCAGATTCAGGCATAAAACCCGGCCCGATCTGGCTATACTGCCCGATTCATCGGAACCGCAACCGACGCGGGCTCCGGCGACCCGAGACGCGCTATGCCCCCCGAAACCCTCGACCCCCCGGCCGCTGCGGGCGACACCCCGCCGCGCGTCCGCCGCACCAACGCCGTCATCCGCTTCGCCGGCGACTCGGGCGACGGCATGCAGCTCGCCGGCACCCAGTTCACCGACACCTCCGCCGTCGCCGGCAACGACGTCGCCACGCTCCCCGACTACCCCGCCGAGATCCGCGCCCCCGCCGGCACTGTCGCCGGCGTCTCGGGCTTCCAGATCAACTTCGCCAGCGAAAACATCTACACCCCCGGCGACGTCGTCCACGCCCTGATCGCCATGAACCCCGCCGCCTTCAAGGCCCACGTCCACGACGTCGAACCCGGCGGCTACGTCATCGTCAACGAATCCGAATTCACGAAAACCAACCTCAAGAAAGCCGGCTACCCCCTCGCCGACGGCTCCCGCGACCACGTCAACCCCCTCGACGACGAAGACCTCAACCAGCAGTACAAGATCATCAAAGTCCCGATCACCAAGCTCAACCAACAGGTACTCAAGGACTCGGGCCTCAACCCCAAGGGCATCAACCGCTGCCGCAACATGTGGGCGCTCGGCCTCGTCTACTGGCTCTTCGAACGCCCCCTCGACAACACCATCAAGAACCTCAAGCAGACCTTCGAGGTCCGCAAAAAACTGCCCGAGGTTGCTGAGGCCAACATCCGATCCCTCCGTGCCGGCTATGACTTCGGCGACACCGCCGAACTCTTCCCGGTGACGTACCGCATCCCCCAGGCCGACATCACCCCCGGAAAGTATCGCAAGATCACCGGGAACGAAGCTTTGGCGATGGGGCTCGTCACCGCGTCCAAGCTCGCCGACAAGAGCCTGATCTACTGCAGCTACCCGATCACCCCCGCGTCGGACGTGCTGCACTACCTCGCCCCGCAGAAGCACTACGGCGTCAAGACCTTCCAGGCCGAGGACGAGATCGCCGCCTGCTGCGCCGCCATCGGCGCCGCCTTCGCCGGCCAGCTCGCCGTCACCGGCACCTCCGGCCCCGGCCTCGCGCTCAAGGGCGAAGCCATGGGGCTGGCGGTGATGACCGAGCTCCCCCTGGTCGTCGTCAACGTCCAACGCGGCGGCCCGTCCACCGGCCTGCCCACCAAGACCGAGCAGTCCGACCTCCTGCAGGCCATGTTCGGCCGCAACGGCGACTGCCCCATGGTCGTCATCGCCCCCCAGTCCCCCGCCGACTGCTTCACCGGCGCCATCGAAGCCTGCCGCGTCGCGATGCGGCACATGGTCCCCGTCCTCCTCCTGACCGACGGCTACCTCGCCAACGGCAGCGAGCCCTGGCCCGTCCCCCGGGCCGCCGACTTCGACCCCATCGTCATCCACCACCCCGTCCCCGCCGTGGCCGACGACGGCGACGCGGCCTGCGGCGACACCGAGGCGGAGATGGGCGACGCCGCCGAGAACTTCCTGCCCTACGCCCGGGACGAGAAGCTCGCCCGCCCCTGGATGCTCCCCGGCATCCCCGGCGGCGAACACCGCGTCGGCGGCCTCGAAAAACAGGCCGGCACCGGCAACGTCTCCTACGACCCCATGAACCACCAGGTCATGACCCAGCTCCGCGCCGCCAAGGTCGCCAAGGTCGCCGATTACTTACCTCCCCTCGAAGTCAACGGCCCCCCGGAAGGTGAACTCTTGGTGATCGGCTGGGGCGGCCCCTACGGCAGCATCACCACCGCCGTCAACCGCATACGCGAGCAGGGCCACCCCGTCAGCAGCGCCCAACTCCGCTACCTCAACCCCTTCCCCCGGAATTTGGCCGAAGTGCTAGCCGGGTTCAAGAAGATCCTCATCCCCGAACTCAACGACGGCCAACTCCGCCTCCTCATCCGCGGCCGTTACCTTGTCGACGCCCGCGGCCTCAACAAAGTTCAGGGCAAGCCCTTCCTCGTCGAAGAGGTCGAGCAGGCGATCGAGCTGATGCTGAGCGGCGAGTGGGGCGACGCCGAGGCGTTGTGGCCGGAGAACGGGAAAGTTTTCGGATAGAGCGATGAACAAAGAGGCCGTTTTTACTCAACTTACTGTCGACGATTTTGCGGATCGGACGCGAAACATCATCGATCGAGAAAATGAAATTGAAGCGAGAAGACTCCAAGCCTTCTTGACTTTGCAGGGACTTTTGTTTGCGGCCATCGGCTTGTTTGTCACAAAAAATGAGATAAACAGAAGCGGTTTCGACCAAGCTAGTACTGTCTTTGCGTGTTTGACGGCCGCTCTCGGCATCATGACTTCATTTGTGGCGATTTTGCAAATGGTGGGCTGTGCTGTTGCTAAAAACAGAGCCCATACCCAATTAGATGAGTTTGCCGGACGAATAAACGATGGGATTACCTACGATGGTCCTTATGTTAAAGGTTTGTCGCGACAGGCGTCTTCAAAATTTCATTGGGTATCAACGTCGTTGGCGTACCCTTTTCTAGTGTCCGCGGCGTGGTTGGTTTTTGTAAGCTGGGTCGTGATGTAAAAATGTACGGCTGCGCTACAAAGACACACGGGGCCGGATTCGTCCGGATGTATTGATGCGACAGGGAAGTGCTCGATGAATATCAATGAAATGTACGACGTAATGCGGGCCGATCCGTTTAAATCTTTTGCGGTTCACTACCCAAGTGGCAAACGATTTGTAATCAGCAGTCAGGATCAAGCTATTTTGAGCGGAGATAAGCGAACGCTGATGCTGACTCGTTCGGCGTCCTCGGTTGAAGGAAGCGGTGTTGACCTGATTGACGTGGCTCTTGCTGAACACGTTGAGATGCTTCCGGAACCTATCAAAGAAAGAATGTGGTGGGTAAGCAAAAATGGCCATTAAAACCAAACTCCCAGTTTTGAAGGCCAAGGACTTTGCTTCCGATCAGGACGTGAAGTGGTGCCCGGGGTGCGGGGACTACGCGATCCTCAACGCGGTGCAGCGGGTGGTGGCGCAGACGGGGCACGCGCGGGAGAACACGGTGTTTATCTCGGGGATCGGCTGCTCGTCGCGGTTCCCGTACTACATGAGCACCTATGGGTTCCACTCGATCCACGGCCGGGCCCCGGGGTTTGTGTCGGGTTTGAAGATCGCGAACCCGGAGCTGGACGTGTGGATGGTGACCGGCGACGGGGACGGGTTCTCCATCGGCGGCAACCACATGATGCACCTGCTGCGGCGGAACGTGGACGTCAACGTCCTGTTGTTCAACAACCGCATCTACGGGCTGACCAAGGGCCAGTACTCGCCGACGAGCGAGCAGGGCAAGCGGACCAAGTCGACGCCGATGGGGTCGCTGGATTTTCCGATCGATCCGATCCAGGTCGCGCTGGCGGCGGGGGCGAGTTTTGTTGCCCGGTCAACGGATAAGGACCGGGGGCTGACGGACGTGCTGACCGCGGCGTCGGGTCACCGCGGCACGTCGTTCTGCGAGATCTACCAGAACTGCAACATCTTCAACGACGGGGCGTACGACCCGCTGACGGGCAAGGACACCCGCGAGGACAACGTGCTGTACCTCGAGCACGGCAAGCCGATGGTGTTCGGCAAAGGCGGAACGAAGGGGCTGCGGATGTTGGGGAACCGGCCGGAGGTGGTCGATCTTGAAGCGGACGGCGTTGAAAAAGACGACCTGCTGGTCCACGACGAGACGAACCTGACGCTGGCGATGATGCTCGCCCGCCTGCACTATCCCGACTTCCCCGAGCCGCTGGGCGTGTTTTACCGGCAGGAGCGAGAGGTGTACGAAGACCTCGTTGCCGCGCAGGTGGACGAGGCCACCGAGAAGCGGGGGGCGGGGACGCTGGACGATCTGTTCAACGCGGGGGACACGTATGTGCTGGATCAGGGGAAAGATTCACAGCACGGGTTGCATGATTAGCGGAACGCCTGCGCGGCGGGCGGTCAGAGCTTCGCCCCGACATCCCAAAGGCAGGCTGCAAGCAGTCGGGGTGCAGGGGCGGAGCCCCTGCTGCCCGCCGCACAGGATACCGCGACGTCAAAACCTGACAACCTGTTGCATCCGCTAAGCTCTGCGGCATGACTTGGTTCGACACTTTGCATCAACAAATGATCGCGGACTGCCAGCAGCCGCATGTACTCGCTTGTGGCAGTGGCCGGCTGCTGGTATGCGAACAGGCGGCGCGGGTTTTGGCCTGCGAGCTCCCTGGGGTCGGCCACAATTTGTTTTTCCACACCGACCGGACGGCAGACGACGGCGGGCTTGGCCCGGTCACCGGCGGCGACCGGCTGTGGATCGCGCCGGAAGTGGCCTACTTCTGGCCGACGCTGGACGACGCGCTGCGTGACCCCAAGGGCACGGCCAAGACGCCGGCGGCGATCGACCCCGGTGAATACACGGGGGCAAACGGTGTGTGGGACGGGACCGGCGTGAGCGTGGAAGCCATGGTCGAGGGCATCTCGGACGTGCGGAGCGGAGCGACCGGGGTGTTTGCGATGACGCGCGATATTTTTCCGGTGTCGGCCCCAAGGTTTGATGTTGCGAGTGACGATCTGGCGATCGCGAGCTTTGCGATTGTCAACGGGCTGGAACGATACTCGGGTGAGTTGCTGATCGGGGCGTGGGACATCCTGCAGGTACCGCCGATGGGCACGTTGATCTGCCCGACGGTGGGCCGGGCCGAGGTACGGAGCTACTACGAGCCGTTCGGGGACCGGCATGTTGTCGTGAGCGATACCGATGTGCGGTTCCTGATCGACGGGAAGCGTCGGATCAAAATGGGGCTGCGGGCCGAGCACACAACGGGACGGATGGGGTACTACCGACCCGCAGATGGGCAGACCAGCACGCTGATCGTCCGTATCTTCGCCCCGCTGCCGGGCGAGCCCTACGGCGACGTGCCGCGGGACGACCCCCGGAACCGGCAACTCGAACGCGGTGAGATCGAGGGGCCGATCCTCGGCGGCGACTGTTTGCAGGCGTACAACGACGACGGCGACGCGTTCGGAGGGGGCCCCGAAGTCACTTTCGGGGAAATGGAGTATCACGACCCCTGCCTCGTGGTCGGGCGGGGGCCGACGTCGCGGAGCGGGTCATGCGTGACGCACGTGATGGCCGGGCCAGACGATGCGGTGCGTGCGGTGGGGGGGGCGCTGCTGGGCGTTGAGGTCGGGATGATCGGGTAAAGGCTGAACGGTCGATCCGGACCTTCGCGTTGCTCAGGTCCGGCTTCGCCGGCTGCTTCAGATCGTGCCGTTCCAGTTCGCGGGGCAGAGGAGCACGGGCATGTCCGCCTGGCGGATGATGTTGGCGGGTACGTCGCCGGCGATCAAGCGTTTGAGCACGCCCTTGCCGGTGAGGCCGAGGACGATGACGGTGCACTCGCGGGCCTTGGCGGTGTTGAGGATCGCCTTGGCGGTGTCGTCGGAGAAGAGCATGATGCCCTCGGCCTCGACGCCGGCGTCGGCGAGCTGGGTCACCAGCGTCCGCAGCGTCTGCTTGCCCCGCTCGGTCGCGTCCGACTCGTGCTCGTCC
>JBCCRT010000067.1:0-14471 GCA_039201235.1 Planctomycetota bacterium | reverse complement strand
TGGAGGCGATGCGCTGATGCCGCGGCGACGCTACCGCCGGCCACGGTTCCGCACGTTCCGCCCCGGGCTCGCCGCCAAGGCGCCGGGGCTGATGCTGCTGGTCGGGCTGCTGGTGAGCCTGTCGGTCCACGCCGGGCTGGGTTTCACGCTGCAGGACCACGCCTTCGGCCGGGTGGACCCCGACGCGTTTGCCCGCGAGGTCCGCCCGGTGCGGGTCAAGCGGGCGACGTTCGACCAGATCGTCCGCCCGGCCGACGAGGGGCTCGGCGGGCTGCCCACCGAGTCGGCCGACACGCTGGCGGAGCGGCTGCTCGACGAGGTCGCGCCGTCGCCGTCGGACGTGTTCGACCCGGAGCTGGAGCTGCGCCAGGCCCCCGAGCCGTTGCCGCGTCCGGAGGCCGAGGCCCCGGCGACGGCCGAGGCGTTGGACTTCGAGTCGATGCTCGAAGGCTTGATCGATGCGCCGGAGGAGCTGGCGTTTGCCGAGTCCGAGGCGTTCGACGCCGAGCGGTCGGCCGGTCCGGGCAGCGCGGCGTTGGCGGGCGACCTGTTGTCCGAGCTGACGTCCGACGCCGGCGGTCTGCCGGCGGTGGGGCGGGTCGGCGAAGGCAAGGGGCCGGGCGGCGGTTCCGCTGGCGGGGCCGGTGGTGGAGCGGACGCGGGCTTCGGGCCGGGCGTCGGCGGTTCGGGTGTCGCGGTTGCGGGCGGACGTGGCGTGACAAGTTCCGGGGGCGGGGGGGGGATCGATTTTCTGGACTTCGGCGGGCTCAACCCCGCGGACTTCGAGCCGCCGCAGCGCCTCGACGAGGACTTCGACTACACCATCACCCGCTACCGCGACGACGACCGGGCCAACCCCAATGTGACGGGCGGTGGGTATTTCCGCGTCAACCTCGCCGGCCGGCGTTCGCTACGCAAGCTCGAGACCATGCCCAAGGACGTGGTGTTCATGGTCGACACCTCGCGGAGCATCCCGCAGCGCACGATCAATCAGATCACCGACGCGATCCGGCAGTCGGTCCGCACGATGAACGACGGCGACCGGTTCAACCTCGTGTTCTTCAGCGACCAGGTCCGCACCTTCGCCGGCGAGCCGGTGCCGCCGACGCGGGAGAACCTCGCGACCGCCGACCGCTGGCTACGCAACGCCCGGGCCCGGGGGCAGACCGACGTGAACCTCGCGCTGCGTCGCTTGCTGCGCCGCGACCTCGACCCGGGCCGGGTGTACGAGCTAATCCTGATCAGCGACGGCCGGCCGACGCTGGGCGTGCTCGACACCCGCGAACTGATCAACCTCATCACCCGCGAGAACGACCTCGCGGCTTCGATCTACTGCGTCGGCATCGGGCGACAGCAGGACAACCGGCTGCTCGACTTCCTGGCCTACCGCAACAAGGGCTTCTCGGTCAGCATCGACCGCCGGGCCGACGTGACGCTTGAGCTGCTCGAGCTGATGAGCCGGCTGCGGTACCCGATCATCACGGACGTGCAGGTCCGCTTCGCCGGCCAGGGCATGGACGAGGTCTACCCCCTCACCCTGCCCAACATCCACCAGGGCGAACGCTTCGATGTCTTCGGCCGCTACCGGGACCTCGGCCCGTTCACCATCCAGGTCACGGGCCGCAGCGCCGGCCGGCCGGTCGATCTGACGTTCCGCTACGACCTGACCGACGCGGCGGTGGGCGACCGCGAGCTGGCCCGCGGCTGGGCGTTCTGGAAGCTGCACCACCTCTACAGCGAGATCATCCGCCTCGGCGAACGCCCCGAGTTGTTGGACGCGATCCGTCGTCTGCGGACGCGATACGAACTCGAGACGCTGTACTGACTGAATCGAAGCGTGATGCGGATGCTGCGGCAACGCATCGGGCCGGTCAACAACGGCCGATGACGTTTATTTCTCGACGGCGATAAGGTTTGAGCCTGTGATCGCCTGCGCGGCGAGCGGCAGGGGCTCTGCCCCTGTACCCCGCAAGGCAAATTTCCGTTACTCGGGAGAGTGAAGCCCGCGGTCGAATCCCTTGAAGAACCTCCCCCAGGCGGGGTTGGTGATGCCATCTTCGAAGGAGACGGCAACGAACTTGGCCTGGCCGGTGATCTGGTCGCGTTTGACCGGGCCGAAGAACCGGCCGTCCTGCGAGTTGTCGCGGTTGTCGCCGATCATCAGGTACTCGTCGTCGCCGAGCGTGTAGGGCCCGAAGCGGTGCGCCGCCGGCTGGAGGGGGAAGGGCCGGGACCGCCCGCCGCCCATCGCGATCGTGGTGCCGCGTAGGTACTGGACCCGGCGGGAGACGCCGCCGAGGGTCTCGGTGAGCTCGACGCCCTGCTTGTCGGTGTAGACCGCCGCTTCGCCGTTGATGACGAGCTGGCTGAAGTCGAAGGGCCGGCCGTCGAACTTCTGGGTGACGGGCCGCATCTCCACGACGTCGCCCGGTCCCGCGACGACGCGTTTGACCATGCGGATCCCGCCGTCGCCGACGGTCGCGCGGGCCCGGGCCTCGTCGGCCCCGGCCCCGAGGGCGAGCCACTGCTCATACGCCGGCTCGAAGAACCCGCCGGGCTTCCAGAACGTGACGATGTCGTTGGGTTCTGGCGCGCCCCAGTAGAACCCGGGCAGGAAGTCGAGCGGCCAGGGGATATTCACGTTGATCAGCGGCACGGCGAGCACGGGCCCGTTGAACGGAAGGTTGAAGCCGTAGGCGAGCTTATTGACCGCGATGCGGTCGCCGACCATGACGGTGGGGACCATCGAGCCGGTGGGCACGTCGTTCCAGTCGATCAGCGACGAGCGGACGGTGGTGACGATGAGGATGACGACCAGCAGCGGGCGGACCCAGCCGCGCCAGATGCCCTGGGGCGGGGGCTTCTTCGGCTTCGCCGGCTCGTCGGGCGATCCGGCGGCGGAGGGTTCGGGTGGGCTATCGCTCATCGCGTCATTGTTGCCGATCCGCGGCGGGTCGTCAGGACGGGGCTTCGGCGAACATCGCCTCGACGAACGCGGTGGGGTCGAAGGGGGCGACGTCGTCGGGGGTCTCGCCGGTGCCGACGAACTTGACCGGGATGTTCAGGGCCTCGCGGATGGCGATGACGATGCCGCCGCGGGCGCTGCCGTCGAGCTTGGTCAGGAAGAGCCCGGTGACGTCGATGGACTCGGCGAAGACCTTGGCCTGGTTCACGCCGTTCTGCCCCGTCGTCGCGTCGATCACCAGCAGCACCTCGTGCGGGGCCCCCGGGATCTGTTTCTCCACGACGCGGCGGATCTTGGTCAATTGGTCCATCAGCGGTCCCTGCGTGTGGAGGCGGCCGGCGGTGTCGAGGATCAGCACGTCGACGCCGCGGGCCTTCGCGGCGGCGGCGGCGTCGAAGGCGACCGCGGCGGGGTCGCCGCCCTGTTGACCCTTGACGACCTCGACGCCGAGGCGGGCCGACCAGACTTCGAGCTGTTCGACGGCCGCGGCGCGGAACGTGTCGCACGCGGCGAGCAGGACGGAGTTGCCGTCGTCGCGGAGGGTCTTGCAGAGCTTGGCGATGCTGGTGGTCTTGCCCGCGCCGTTGATGCCCGCCACGAGGATCACGGTGGGTTTCTGGCCGTCGGGCGCGGCGTTGAGCGTGCGGTCCCACTCGGGGTAGTAAGCGGTGAGCTGGGCCTTGAGGAAGTCGAGCGCAGCGTCGCCGTCGTCGATCTCGCCGCGTTCCCAGCCGGCCTGAATGTCTTTGCGGATCTCGACGGCGGTCTTGACGCCGATATCGGCCTCGATCATGGCGCGTTCGAGATCGCGGAGAAGCTCGGGGCTGAGCCGCTGGCCGCTGAGGATCGTCCGCAGCGTTCCGGCCGAGCCGGTGCGGGTCTTGGTCAGCGCGCCGGAGAGTTTTTTGAAAGCGGACTTAAACAGGGCCATGGGCGCGAAGTTTAACCGCCAAGGACGCGGAGGACGCCAAGGAAGGCAAACGGGATCGTGTGATCAAAACCGGGCGGATGAATCCGCCCGCTACCCGTCCGTGGTCTTCCTTTGCGCTCTTGGCGTCCTTGGCGGTTAAACGCCTTTCGCGTCGTCGAGCCAGGCTTCGGGTGTGGCGGGCGGCTGGTCCGGGGGTTCGGCGGGTTCGAGCTGGCGGCGGAGCTTGTCGAGCACGCCGTTGATGAAGGCCGGGGCGTTCTCGTTGCTGTAGGCCTTCGCGAGCTCGACGGCCTCGTTGATGGCGATCTTGGCGGGGGTCCGGCCGGTGGCGATCTCGTGGGCGGCGAGGCGGAGGACCGCGCGGTCCACCGGCGGCTGGCGGTGCGTGGGCCAGTCGGGGGCGAGCGCCGCGATCCGCGCGTCGTAATCTCCACGGCTCGTCCAGGCTTCAACCGCCAACGTCACCGCGTTGCGGCGCACTTCCGGGGGGTCGTGCGTCTCGTCGAGGCCGGCGAAGATGACCTCGGCGTCGGCCTCGCCGGTGGCGTCGATCTGGTAGAGCACCTGCATCGCCAGGCGTCGGGTGTCGCGGCGTCGGCTCATGACGGCGAGCCCTTGCCCTCGATCTGCTCCAGCAGATCCGCCATCTCCACCGCGGTCATCATCGCGGACCGCCCGGCGTTGCCCATCTTCGCCCCGGCGCGGTGGATCGCCTGCTCCAGGGTATCGCAGGTCAGCACGCCGAAGACGCAGGGCACGCCCGTCTTGACGCCGACGTCCTTGACGCCCCTGGCGGTCTGCTCGACGACGTGGTCGTAGTGGTCGGTCTCGCCGCGGATGACGCAGCCGAGGCAGATCACCGCGGCGTAGTCGCCCGACTCGGCGAGCTTCAGGGCGGTCACGGGCAACTCGAAGCTGCCGGGCACGTTCACGACCTTGAGATGTTCCGGGGGTCCGCCGAGCTGGTGCCAGGTCTCGACGCAGCCATCAAGCAGGTGTTTGGTGACAAACTCGTTGAAGCGTCCGACGGCGACGGCGACGCGGTGGTTGCCGGGCGTGAGCCGGCCGGTGAGCGGGGTGGGCATGGCGGGGGTTCGGTGCGGGCCTTCGGGCCGGGGGAGTATATCGCCGGCCCGCGATGCGGTTGCTCTCAAGCCGGCCCGCCGGGGTCTTCGCTCAGGTCTTCGAGCCGTAGGCCGGTGCGTTCGACCAGGCGGATCAGCTCGGCGCGGTCGGCGAGCTTGAGCTTCCGGCCGATGCTCTCGCGCTGGGTCTCGATCGTGCTCAGCGACCGGCGGAGGTAGCGGGCGATCTCCTTGAGGCTCAGCCCGCCGCCGAGCAGGGCGAGGACCACCAGCTCGCGGGGCGAGAGCGTCGAGAGCTCGCCGAGGTCGATCACGTTGGCGTTGACTCGCCGGAAGCCCTCGTGCGCCAGCACGATCTCCTGGGTGTCGCCGGCCACGCGTCGGGTGATGATCAGGACCTGGCGGTTGTCCTCCTCGCCGTCGAACCCGGGGATCGGCGTGATCCACGAGAGGTGCTGGAACCCCTGCCAGATCGCGCGGAACAGTACCGGCTTCTGCCGCTCGATCACCCACCGGAAGATGCGCATGCGTTCCCGGGCGAACTCCTCGGGGAACACCTCGTGCATCTTCTTGCCCTGGACGTGCGTCGGTCCGATGCCGGGCTTCTGGAAGATGCGGGTGGATTGTTCGTTGACGTAGGCGATGGTGCCGTCGTGGCAGACGACGGAGACGCCGGTGGTGGGGTCGGTGGTCAACGCCCGCCACATCGCCGCCTGGCCGGAATCGCCCGGCGGGCTCGACCCGGCAGGCCGTGCGGGCTCATTTTGTCCCCGGTCCCGGTCCATACCTAGATATTAATTTCGGCCCGACCCGGCACCAAATATTCTTTTCGGGTGTTAACCCTAATGACCGAATCGGCGGTCGGTCGTTTCGGCGATCGTCGCCATCGGCCGCTTCGCCCCGCACTCCGGGCACGCATCTGCCTCGACGCCGGCGAGGTTGTAGTTGCAGTGCAGGCAGAGGCCGGTCTGGAGGCGGGTGCGACGACGCCACGTAGGCAAGACCCGGCCGAATCCAAAAACGATCAGCCCCGCGAGGCTGATTACCGTCGCGAGCAGCCAGAGCGGTGCGGCCATCCCGAAGTCACGCCCGTCTTCCCAGCGGAAACCCAGCTCCGTGCCGATGTCGAGAGGCGGCGTGATCTCGATTTCCAGCGGCGGCGCGGAAACGGACGCGGCGGTGCCGTGGGTCAGGCCCAGGCGGTCGAGCTTAGGGTTGACCGCATGGCTGATATCGTCATCGAGATCAACCGTCGATCGATAGAAGGTGATCGTCCCGCTGCGCAGCACCAAGACGCTGCGGGTGACTTCGTACCACGGGCCGTCGACGGCTTGGATCGCTACCGGTGCCCGGCGGTAAAAAGTCGCCGAGAGACCACACAGATACAAGGTGGTCGGCCAAGCCAAAGCCAACAAGAGCCAGGCGGCGACGCACGAAACCGTCAGCAGACGAACGGCGAAAATCCACCCGCTACGCTTCATCACCCGTCCGGATCGTTCAGCAGAGTAAGCAGGCGACCGGAGAGTTCGGCCGGCACCCGGCCGAGCCAGGAAGTGTCGATGAGGCCGACGTCGATCATGTCGAGCAGGTGAACCTGGTCTTTGCGCCGGTACGAGTTGAGCTTCATCTCGACGAGAGCCTCGAGTGAAACGATCTGGAGCCCCCCGTCGGCCTGGGATTGATCAAGCAGCGGCGCGGCCGTCACATGGTCCGCCTGTACTTTTTCACCGGTGTAGATCAGGTGAACCGCGTCTCGCGCTTTGGCCTGGGGACCTTCGAGAAACATATCCAGGCCGCGGGCGTGGCGGTAGACAAACCCCGCTTCGCCCAACACCAGGCGGATCCGGTTCAGATCGCCCCGCTGCACAAGGAGATCAACGTCTTGCGTAAAGCGCACCGCGGCCCGATCAACTTTGGTGACCCAAGCGGCTACCGCATTGCCCCCGGCCACCGCGTAACGCACCTCGGCTTCTGCTAACGCCTCGGCAGCCCGGTTAAGCCTACGCCTTACCGCATCGATTGCTTCGCTCATACGGTGCCACGAAAAAGGCTTGATCTCGACTTGCGCCATGCCAGATTTTACCACCTACCCCAGCATCTCCGCCACGGTTTCGCGTTCGCTCACCAGCTCGGCGTTGGTGGCGGCGATCTTCGACTTGGCGAAGTCGTCCATCGTCAGACCCTCGACGACTTCGTACTCGCCGGGGGCGGTGGTCTTGACCGGCAGGCCGGCCCAGACGTCGGGGTGGAAGCCGTAGCGGCCCTCGGACTTCACGGCGACGGAGTGGACGGTTCCGGGGGTCAGCAGGTCGCGGACGTGGTCGATCAGGGCGTTGCCGGCGCTCGCGGCGCTGGAGAGGCCGCGGGCGGCGATGATCGCGGCGCCACGCTTGCCGACGGTCGGGCAGAATTCTTCTTTCAGGTAGGCGTCGTCGCTGATCACGTCCGGGGCGGGTTTGCCCTCGATCATGGCGAGGTGGAAGGCGGGGAACATGGTCGGGCTGTGGTTGCCGAAGATGTAGACGTTCTCGACGGCGGTGGTGGCCACGCCGGCCTTCTGGGCGAGCTGGGTCTGGGCGCGGTTCTGGTCGAGACGAACCATCGCGGTCCAGCGATCGGCGGTGATACGCTGGCACTGCGCCGCGCCGATCATGCAGTTGGTGTTCGCCGGGTTGCCCACCACGGCCACGCGGGCGTCGTCCGCGGCGTTCTCGTCGATCGCTTTACCCTGGCCGACGAAGATCCGGCCGTTGTCCTTGAGCAGGTCGGCCCGCTCCATGCCGGGGCCGCGCGGCTTGCTGCCGACCAGCAGGCACCAGTTCGCCCCCCGGAAGGCCGCGTTGGGGTCGTCGGTGAGCACCATCGAGTCGAGCAGCGGGAAGGCGCAGTCGTCGAGTTCCATGGCGACGCCTTCGAGCGCCTTCATCGCCTTCTCGACGGGGATTTCGAGCAGGTGGAGGATCACCGGCTGGTCGGGGCCGAACATCTGGCCCGACGCGATACGGAACAGCAGGCTGTAACAGATCTGGCCGGCGGCGCCGGTCACGGCCACGCGGATCGGGGCGTTCATCGGAGCGTTCCTTGCGACGGCGGAAACGGGAAACTCGGGGCACGGGTCGGCAGTATAGAAACTCGACGGGCCGGCTCGGGCTGGCGTTTCCGATGCGGGCGGGACGCGGCGTCGGCGGGTTAGGATGGGGGTCGGCCGCGGCTCAGCACAGGGCAATGAACGTCAGGACCATGAGCACGAAGACGCGTTTGCGGATCGAACCGGAGGCGGGGCTGAGGCGGAAGAGGTCGGTCACGGCGGGCTCCTGATCGGGGTGTGCCGGGAGACGCTTCAACCGCCGGGCCGGGGCGTATCGGCCGAGTCATATAGCGATAAAATCAATGTTGAAAGAGATTAATAAAATTATCGCCGTGGGTCGGGGTACCGCGGATCGGGGCGGGATGTGGCGTGGACGCCACACCGGCGGTCGGCGGGGTGTCGGCCCCGGGCGACGGTGGCTCGGGGTTTCCGTGGCCGTCGCCGGCCTGCTGATGGCCGGGCCGGCCGCGGGGGCGACGGAGGAGACCGAGACCGAGACCGCGACGGTGGCACGGCTGGACCTGTCGCACGGGCTGCGGGCGCACCGGCTGGTGGAGCGGTGGAGCCAGGCCGGCGAGGTGCCGGGCCGACGTGAGGCGTCGATCCGGGTCGCGGGGGTCATGGGGGTGAAGGTGACGCTGCGGCTGGACGGCACGACGATGGGCCGGGGCGTAGCGACGCGGCCGGACCTCGCGACGCAGCTGGACGGATCGGGGGCGGTGGGGCCGGTGGACCTGTTGGACCTGATCGAGCCGGCGACGGCCGCGGCGCTGGACGCGGCGGTGCGGGAGGCGCGGCGGCGGGGACTGGATGAGGTGATCCTGGCCGAGGCGGCCGAGGGGTCGCCCGGCGAGCGGCGGGCGCGTGAGCTGCGGGCGTCGGACCTCGGCCCGAGCCTCGACGTCGATCTACAGATCGCGCACGACCCGGCCCGGATCGTGCTGGGCGACCCAGATGCGGACGACCTGTTTTACGCCCGTTTCGCGCCGGGACACCACGGGCTGATGACCCGGCCCACCGGCGTCGAGCCGGGGGCGACGATGGTGTGGCCCGGCACGGCGGTGGCGGGCAACCTCTCGCCGCGGCGGCAGGTCGTGCGGCTGCTGAACCGTTCGGAACTGCCGATCGACGGGCTGGCGCAGCTCGGCCGGGCCAACGGGGTGCCGGCCTACCGATTCGAGGCGATGCACCTGGTCCGGCCGCGGCCCGAACTGCCGGTGATGCGGCTGGTCCGCGGAGGCGAGTTGCTGCCGGGGCGTTTCGTGGACCGGCAGACGCTCAGCGGGATGGCG
The DNA here is from genome assembly GCA_039201235.1 of Planctomycetota bacterium. Lineage (GTDB taxonomy): Bacteria > Planctomycetota > Phycisphaerae > Phycisphaerales > Phycisphaeraceae > Algisphaera. The sequence goes on along the minus strand of JBCCRT010000067.1, from coordinate 5,110 downwards.
GACCGTTTGGCGTTGCACCTCTTCGGCCGGTACGCCGGCGACGGCCGGCTGCGGGGGTCGTACCGGCCGGCCCGGGCCGAGTACCAGCCCGAGTGGGCCGACGAACGCGAGACGATGCTCGTGTGTTACGTGCTGATGCGCTACGCCGCCGCGAAGGCGGGGCGGATCAACCCCGAGCGATTTTTCGAGGCTATGGCCGACGCCGCGGCGCGGGGTGTCGAGGCCCGGCGTCGCCGGCGGGCGAGCTCCCCCGACACCGCGGCCGACCCGGTGGCGGACGCCTTCGCGCTGCTGGGGGTACTCGAAGCGCCGCCCGGAGCGTTCGACGACGCGGCCCGCGACGCGATGGCCGCGGCGCTGCGCTCGGCCGTGGACAACGAGGGCCGGCTCGCGGAGATCGGGGGCAACGTGGCCACGCGGGCGGCGGGGACGGCGGCGGTGCTCGCGGCCCTGGCCCGCCACGCCGAGCGGACCCGCGACCCGGCCAGCGAAGGGGTCGTGGCCACGATGCTGACCACGTTCTGGACCGTCGACGGCGGCCGGCTGCACGTCAACAGCCTGCCCTGGGTCGCGCTCGCGCACGAGGCCGCGGCCGCGCGGCTGGCCGCCGACGGCATGGTCGAGCCGGCCGTTCTTGCGACCGCCCGCACCAAGCTGCGTCAGAGCCTGGAGCTCATCGCCCGCCGGCAGGTCGTCGAACGCCCGCGGCTGGGCCCGGCGGATGTGCTGGGCGGCGTCGACCTCGCGGCCGTGCCCGAGGGCGGCCCGCCCGCGCCCAACTGGCAGACCGCGGCGCTGCTGAGCTTCCTCGCCACCGCCGCGCGGCAGGAAGCGCTCGTACCCCCGGATGAACGGCACGGCGTGATGCTGACCGCTTCGGGCGCGGGCCGCTTCGTCGCCCAGCTCATGATCGACCAGCCGAACTGCTTCGCGATCCGCAGCCCCGACGAGGCGATCGGCGGGGTTAAGGTGTCGCCCTGGGACAGCCGGCTCGACGTGATGCCGTCGGCGGTCGCGCTGCTGGCGATGATCGAGATGGAGGCGACCCAGCGGGCGTTGTCCGAGCCCTGAAACCCGGGACGATCAGCCCGCGTTTTCCAGGGCGTTGACTTTGTCCAGCCGCCGCTGGTGGCGGTCTTCGCCGCTGAACTCGGCGGCGACGAAGGCTCGCACCAGGTCTTCGGCCAGCTGCGGCCCGATGATCCGTGAGCCGAGGCAGAGCACGTTCATCGCGTCGTGCTCGACGCCCTGGTGGGCGGAGTAGACGTCGTGGCAGACCGACGCGCGGATGCCGTCCATCTTGTTAGCGGCGATGCAGGCGCCGACGCCCGAGCCGCAGAGCAGCACCCCCTTGTCGGCGTTGCCGTGCTGGATCGCCGTGCCGATGTAGCGGGCGAAGTCGGGGTAGTCGTCGTGCCGGTCGTACTCGTGGGCACCCAGATCGACGACCTCGTGGCCCATCGACTCGATGACCCCGACCAGCGGCGCCTTGAGCGGGAACCCGCCGTGGTCACAGGCGATGGCGATCTTCATGCGGGGCGGCTCCGGGGCGGCGGGTCGGGTCCGATGCGAGCGATCCATCATGCCCCGGCGTCGCCCGGCTTGTCAACGCCCCCCGGAAGCGAAGCCGCTGCGCACGTAGTCGTTGACCGCCGCCGCCGCGAGCTCGCCGTACCACACGCCCCGCGGCCGCGCCGTGAGCAGGTCGAGGTACGCCTCGACGCTCGCCGGCCGGCCCAGCGTCTGCATGTAGCTCTCGACGTCGCGGCCCGGGTCGGCCCAGCTCGGCTCGTCGATCGCGGTCTGCTCGATCCCGGTGACCTCGACGGGCACGCCGCGGGACTCGACCCAGACCGTCGGGCCGTTGTTCCGCGGCCAGTCGTACACCCTGTTGTCGCGGAACGTGACGGCCCATCGGCTGCCGGGGTGACGCTCGAGCATCTTGCGGTGCACGCCGTCGCTGCCGTCGATCTTGATCGCGTGGGCGTGGCCGGCGCTACCCGCGCGTTTCTGGGTCACGATATTGCCCTCGATCAGGGCATCGGGCATCGGCTGGATGTCGAAGCCGAAGCCGCGGTCTTCGCCGGGGTCGTCGTTGATATCGCGGCCGCCGAGCACGACGTTGCGGGTCACGCGGCTGGGAGAGATGCCCGCGAAGAACGCCAGCGGGTTGTCGAGGAACAGGTTGTCGTCGATCACGCCCCCGGCCCGGAGTTGCAGCGCGTGGGCCGAGGCGCGGGACAGGACGTTGCCGCGGACGACGGTGTTGCCGGTGCAGCTGTCCTGGATATAGAGGTTGTGGTTGAACTTGGTCGCCTTGGCGCCGTCGACGTCGGGGTGCCAGCCGTTGCGGTCGAAGAGGTTTTCCGTGATCGTCAGCCCGTCGATGTAGGAGGCGTAGAGGCCGCTGCTGTGGTGGGCGATCTCGGGGTTCCAGTGGCCGTAGCTGTCGCGGACGATGTTGCGGTGCAGGGTGAAGTCGCGGATGCCGCCGTTGTCGGGGTTGGACTGGGCGACGATGGCGAAGTGGAAGTATTCGAGTTTGCAGTCGTGGATCGTGATGCCGGTCGAGCCGCCGAAGAGGACGAACGCGGGGGTCCGCCACGCTTCGGGCGACATGCCTTCGGCGGCGTTCCCGGGGCGGCGGAGCTCGGCGACCAGGTGCAGGCCGTCGAAGACGACGTGGTCGGCGTCGTCGTTCCACCACTTGGACGCCCAGGCGTCTTCACCGACCGCGAAGCGGGGGCGGTCGCCCTCGCCGTAGACGCCGATGACCAGGGGCTGCTCGGCGGACCGGCCGGACTTGTTGAGCCGGCCGATGCCGCCGTTGAAGGTGTCTCCCGCGCGGAAGAGCAGGCGGTCGGGCCGGCCGTCGCGGAGGCGTTGGTAGGCGGCCGCGGCGGTGCGCATCGGGGCGTCGGGAGTGCGGCCGTGGTTGCGGTCGTTGCCGTCGGCCGCGACGTAGACGGTCCGGGCGTCGGGGGCCTTGGGGAACGACAGGAAGCCGTTGGCACCGGTGTTGAGCGGGGGCGGATCGGGCGTGACGGTCGGATCACGGTCAACGGGCGGGGCGTCCTGCGCGAGGGCCGCGACGGCCCGACGCAGCTCGGCCCGCTCGCGCTCGGCCGCGTCGAGCCGGCCGGCCTGCGCGGCTAGCTCGGCGTCGTGACCGTCGAGCCGGTCGGTCAGTGTCTGGGCGTCCACCGTGACGCGGACCCGCAACTCGGCCTCGCCCGGCAGCGGCTCGGCGTGCGACGCGGTGGCCGCCGCGAGGGCGGTCAGCAACAGGGCGGTGAGGGGTCGGGGCGTCGGGTGGGTCATCGGGTGGGCTTCCGTCACGGGTCGGCGGTGGTCGGGGCCACGGCGGCCCTACCCGGGGCGGTCCCGCCGGGTTTGTGCGCACCGGCGTGGCGTCGTCGGCCTCGGGGCAACCCTAAACCAAGCCGGAGCCGGGGGCTAAAAAAGTTTCACGTTGAGCTGATTTTGTGCGGAAAACGGCGGCAAATCCGTGCGCGCAGCGATCAATCCGTCCGGCGTCACGCGGCTCGCGGGGGCTCGGCCCGGCGTGGGGCGTCGCGCATGAAGCGGGGCAGGAAATACAGCAGGCCGGTGAGGGTCTGGACGCTGTTGAGCATGTGGTCGATCAGGATGTTGAGCGTCTGCTCGGTCTCGTGGAAGGCGTCGCGCTGGCACGTCACGAAATAGCGCTGCTCGACGCGGCGCCAGCCGGCCCAGAGGTCGCGGTAGATGCGGGCGGTCTGGTCGCCGCCGAGCACGGGGCTGAGGCGGATGCCGCCGCCGGTGAGGCGTTTGAAGGGGGCCTCCAGCAGGTCGAGGTGCTGGGCGTACTGCTGCCGCCATTCAGAGTCGGGGTGGGTGCAGCACTGGTGGAAGACGTGGGACGCCGAGCGTTCGGGGTGGCGGGACAGGAATTGTCGGTAGGCCTCTTTGCCGAGGTGTCGCTTGGCGGCGGCGAGGGCGGTGAGGCGGTTGGGCTGACCGGACTCGAGCGCGCCGCGTTTGAGCCAGGTGAGGTCCTGCTCGAGCAGGGCCAGGGCGGAGCGGGTCTTCTCGGCGATGCCGTGGGGCAACTCGGGCGGGGTCCGGGGCGGCGGCAGGCGGTCGGCGTCGGTGACGGGGCGGGGCCCCTCGTAGTCGATCACGGCGGCGGTGATGTTGTCGGGACCACCGGCTTCGTTGGCGGCTTCGATGAGCGCGGCCGTCGCGGCGGCGGGCTCGGCGCAGCTCGAGAGGATCGCGTGGATCGCGTCGTCATCGACCGGGTCGGTCACGCCGTCGCTGCACAGCAGCAGCCGGTCGCCGGATTTCAGGGGCAGCGACGCGGCGGTGGGCTCGAGGGTCTCGGGCTTGCCGATGTACTGCATGAGCAGCCGGCGTTCGCCGGCGTCGATCAGGTCGCCGGTCTCGGGCTCGGTACGGAGTTTCTGGCGGGTGTGGGTGTGGTCGTGGGTGAGTTGACGGAGCCGGCCGTCGCGCAGCAGGTACAGCCGGGAGTCGCCGGCGTGGAGGTAGAAGACGCTGCGGGCGTCGAACAGCGCGGCGACGAGGGTGCAGCCCATCCCGACCAGCGCGGGGACGGCCTGGCTGTGCAGGTACATTTGCTGGTTCATGGCGACCGCGGCGTCGCCGAGTAGCGTCAGCAGCGTCGCCTCGTCGAGACGCTTGAGCCCGCGGAGCCGGCGGCGCAGCGCGTGGGCCAGGGCGTGGGCGACGATCTGGGACGCGGCCTCACCCGACGGCCGGCCGCCGACGCCGTCGCACACCACGAACAGTCCAAGCCGGGGGTCCGCCGAGGCGGCGTCTTCGTTGGCCAGCCGTTTGCGTCCGACATCGGTCAGCGTCGCGTGGCGGAGCTGGGGCAGGTGGCTGGGCATCGTGATGCATGTTAACGGTGTGTGACCAGACGCTTCGCTGCGCTCAGCGTCGGCGTGTCTCGCGGTCGGCGCGGAGATTCACGCCGACGCTGAGCGCGCTAACAGGTCGTGGCTCCCTGGCAGCTCCGCTGCTGCCGCAATGGCATGCCTGTTGGCGCAGTGATTTGGGTTGCTTTTCGATGTGCCAGACGATTGCCGCACGGCGGGAGCGGTCG
>JBCCRT010000066.1:0-14516 GCA_039201235.1 Planctomycetota bacterium | reverse complement strand
TCGGCGTCCATGGGTCGGCGAAGATTAGGTCGGCGTCGGCGACGACGCTCGGCGTTATCTACCTTAGCCCTTTGGCTTCTTCGGCGGCCGCAGCTTGACCTCGAGCTGGTCCACGCTGGCGGTGTGGCCCGCGGGGACCGAGCGGGTGACGAAGAGGCTGCCGTTGACCGTCGCACCGCGGCCGATGACGGTCTGCCCGCCGAGGATGATCGCCCCGCCGTAGATCGTCACGTCGTCTTCGATGGTGGGATGACGCTTCATGCCCCGCCACGCCTGACCGCCCTTGGTCGACAAGGCGCCGAGGGTGACGCCTTGGTAGACCTTGACGCGTTTGCCGATCTCGACGGTCTCGCCGATGACGATGCCGGTGCCGTGGTCGATGAAGAACGACTCGCCGATGGTCGCGCCGGGGTGGATCTCGACGCCGGTCTCGTTGTGGGCGTACTCGCTGAAGATGCGCGCCAATAGTGGCAGCTCGAGCTTGTAGAGCTCGTGGGCGTAGCGGTGGATGAAGATGGCGTCGACGCCGGGGTAGCAGAAGATCGCCTCGTCCGTCGAGGTGGCGGCGGGGTCGCCGTCGAAGGCGGCCCGGACGTCGAGGCTCAGCTTCCGCCGCACCTCGGGGACCTCGTTCAGGAACGCGTCGGTCTTCTCGCGGGCCAGCGCGTCGCACTGCGGGCAGTCGTCGCCCGCCCGCGCCCCGCCGGCCCGGTTGAGCAGGTACCGTTCGGTCTGCCGGATCTCTTCGTACAGCAGCGCATCCACGTCGCGCAGCAGCTTCGCCGTGCGGTCGGTGATGTTGTCGCCGGTCAGCCGCTCGTCGTCGAAGAACCCGGGGAACGTGAGCCGACGCAGCAGCTCGACGACCTCGATGCACCGCGCCCGGCTGGGCAGGAACATCGCGTCGATGTGCGTCGTGCGGTCGTCGGCGAGGTAGGTGCTCACCAGCGTGTCGACGAGCCCGTTGAGCAGCGCCGGGTCGGGCCGGCGGGGGTCGTGGGTTGGGGTTGAGGGGTCGGGGCCGGACGCGGTGGTCATACCGACATCATAACGCCGGGGCCGCACGTCCCGATTGTTTACGACTTACCGAAGAGCCGCGACAACTTCCGGGGGGGCGGGGGGTGCGGGGCCGCAGGCGATGAACTCGGACCTCAAATTGAGGTGGGCGCTTCGCGGGCTCGTCCGGGCCTTCCGCTCGTGGGCGGCTTGACCGTCGCGTCCCGACCCGCTCCCTTTGAGGTCCGTAAGGCCCGAGCGCATGTGAGCCTGATGAACCGACCTCGCACCCCTCACCCCCCGGCGACGTCTCCATCTAGAGGGCAGGTAATAGTGTAGGCCGAACCGGCCGGAAGCAAGTCAAAACGCCCGGAAGACACTTCCCCGGCTTCATTCGAAACGCACCCCGCCCCGCCGGCCCGCCTCCACGGACACCTGCGTCAGGCGGCAGCTGAGCATAAACCAAAACACGCCGAAGCCCAGCAGGTACGCCGGCCCGCCGACCACTAGCGCCGCCAACGGCTCGCCCCGCCCTGACGCGCCCAGCGCCAGCCACAGCGCGACCGCCCCCTCCGCCCACGCCCCGAGCCCCAGCACCCGCGCCGCGACGCCCAGCCTCGGCCACTCCAGCCGGCGGCACACGGCGGTTGCCGTCTCCTGCAGGCCCCACAACGCCACCACCCACGCCGTCGTCGCGACGACGGCCAGCACCACCGCCGCCCCGCCGGCCGGCCCCGCTACGACCAGGGCGATCCACGCCCCCGAACCCGCGACCGCCAGCACGCCGCCCCGCAGCGCCGCCCGCCGCAGCCGCGCCCGCCGCAGACGCTCGGCCGGGTACGACCACAGCCAGACCACCAGCCCCAACGCGAACATCAGCAGCCCCGCCCCGAACAGAAACATCAGCACCGGCGTCATCGCGAAGAACATCGCCGCGTCCGGCGTCGTGCGTAGCCAGGTAAGCGGCAGGCCCCGCCACGACCCCTCGACCACCGACTCCCGGATCGGGTGCCCGCACTCCGGGCAGACCCCGTCGATGTGCTGCTGGTACAGGTCGTACCCGCAGCCCAGGCAGTCGGCGTGGAACCGCACCTGCCCGGACGCGTCGACGATGTTCTCCTCAGCAGACAAAGCAGTCGGTCGTCAGCGTCAGGTCCCGCGGAGCAGCCCCGCGTACTCCACGATCGCGTCGTGCGTCGTGTACGCCGGCGTCCAGCCCAGGCCCGCCGTCGTCTCCGTCAGGTCGGCGCAGGTGTAGTCCTGGTAGAAGGCGTAGGGGTTCTCGAAGTAGTCCGGCTCGTCGCCACGGCCCAACGCCTCGTTGAGCGCCGCGACGATCGCGTTGAAGCTCGTCGCCTCGCCCGTGCCGCAATTGTAGATGCCGGACGTCGCCCCCGGCTCGGCGCCCGCCAACGTGCAACCCACCACGTCCTTGACGTAGATCTGGTCCCGCGCCTGGTCGCCCGGCACGAAGATGCGCGGCCGTTTGCCGTCGAGCATCTGCCGGGCGAGCTGGTAGATCATCGACGCCATCTTGCCCTTGTTCTGCTCGCCGGGGCCGAACACGTTGAAGTACCGCAGTCCGACGACGTGGGCGTCGGGGTGCCGGGTCAACGTGTCGCGGTGCAGGTTCTCCATGACCCACTTCGAGAAGCCGTACACGTTCGCCGGCCGGCCCGCGTCTTCGAGCCGGAACGGCCGCCGCGCTTCGGTCGCCCCGTTCGCGGACGTGCCGTAGGTCGCCGCGCTGCTCGCCCACACCAGCCGGACGCCGCGATCGACACACCACGCCAACAACGCGTCGAACGGCTCGACGTTGTCGCGGATCATCACCGCCTCGTCCGTGACGGTCGTGTCGGTGATCGACGCCTCGTGGAACACGACGTCGGGCCGGAAGCCGTCGAGCAGGCTCCCGAGGTCGAGCTCGTGCAGGGCCGCCGCGACGAGCTGCCCCCGGAAGCTCCAACCCGCGGGGCCTTCGATCGAGAGGTTCGCAAACGTACCGAGCCGGAAGTCGTCCACGACGAGGATGTCGGCGTCGGGCGCTCGGTCCTGCAGGGTTCGCACAAGGTTGGAACCGACGAAGCCGGCCCCACCCGTCACCAAATAGCGCATAAGTTTCTCGTGGGGTAGCGGCGGTGCCCGGTCATTCCGCGCCGCGGTCGGGCGGCGGGATGCGGAGGGTCATGTCGGCCCGCAGCCGGCCGGGGTCGTCGCCGATGACGTCGCGGTTGGCCTGGTAGATCAGCTCCCACTTGGCGGCGGCGTTGTAGAACTGCACGGCGATGCCGCTGAGCGTGTCGCCGGTCTGGACGACGTAGGTCGTGCCGCGGCGGGGCGCGTCGTCGGTGTCAGTGTCGGCGTCGGCCATAGCCTCGGGCGTGGCCGTGGTGGCCGACAGGTCGGGGAGGCGCAGTTCCTGCCCGACGCGGAGGCGGTTCGGATCGACCAGGGGGTTGGCGTTGGCGATGTCGCTCCAGCGGGCGGCGCTGCCGTAGGCGTCCAAGGCAATCGACGACATGGTCTCGCCGGAGGCGACGACGTGGGTCCGCAGCACGGGCGGGGCCGGCGGTGGAGCCGGGGGCGTGGGGTCATCGGGCCCGGTGCCGGGGCGGTCGATCGGGCGCAGCGGGATGCCGGTCTCGACCGGAGCGATGGCCTGCGGGTCGTCGTCGACCGCCTCGGCGGTGAGGACCGGCGGCAGGTCGTCGGCCGCGATCGGCTCAGGGTCGGGCCCGTCGGCCGCGCCAACACCTCCGGCGTCGGCGTTCCCGAGGGCGAACGGGTCGGGCACGTCCAGCGGCGATCGGCCGACGGTCAGCGAGGCGTTGGCCCGCGGCGTGGGGTCGACGGGCACCTCGACGGCCGGGGCGTCGTCGGGGTAGACGATCCGCGTCGGCGGCGGCGGGCCGGGCGGGTCCGCCGCCGCGGTGGCCGCGCCGGCGTCTGTTTCTCCCGGGGGTGGGGGCGGGGAAGTGGCGTCGACCAACTCGGCCGATTCCTCGTCCCCGAGGTCGGCGGGGTCGTTGTCGCTGCGCAAAATCAGTGACGCGATGACGATCAGCAGCAGCAACCCCCCGGCGGCGAGGGCGAGCTTGTAGGCGGCGGTCATGCAAGCAGTCTACACACGGAGCCCGCCGCTGCGTATCGGCGTCGGGCGGGTGCGCACGAGACGACGGCGTTCTGCGGCAAAAATCCGTGCGACGCGAAACATTTTCAAACCGAGTGAATCCCGGAAGCTACGCCGCCACAATATGGCCGATGGGAGCCGATTCTGCGCACAAACGTTGCGCTGTGCCCCCGGGTGTCGGCCCCCGTTGGCCGGCGGGACCCCGGGACCCGACAAGGCCGGGCCCGCCCGCGGCGGACGGCCGGGTCGAGTGTTCGCGTGTCGGCGGCGACGCCACGGGACCCACCTTGTCGGGAACCCCGTGGGTCAACGGCACCGCGGCTCGGCCGGGGGCGCACGCCTGTGAGGTTCGATACATTTGCTATTCAAGTAGCTGCGTCGCAACGCGTCGCAGCTACGAGAAGCAAAAAACGGATCGGATCTCACCACCCCGCCGCGGCGGCCGCGAAGCGGTGCGGGTGGGGGCGTGGGGTGCCCGCTCTTTGGCAACCGAGTGTGAGGCAAAGAAGCCCACAGATTGAATCCGTGGGCTTCCGGGGGAATTCCGGGGAGCTTCCGGGGGAGCTTCCGGGGGTCAGGCGTCGAGTTGGGGTCGGTCGGGGTCGGGCCAATCGACGTGGAACTTCTCGCCGCGGGGGCGGTCGACGCGTTCGTAGGTGTGGGCGCCGAAGTAGTCGCGCTGGGCCTGGAGGAGGTTGGCGGGGACGACCGCAGAGCGGTAGCCGTCGAAATAGGCCAGCGCGGAGCTGAACGCGGGGGTGGGCACGCCGTGGAGCACGGCGAGGCTCACAACCTTCCGCCAGTTGGCCTGGCAGCGGTGGAGTTCGCCCTTAAAGAACGGGTCCAACATCAGGTTCGTGAGGTTCGGGTCGCTCTGGTACGCCTCGGTGATCTTCTGCAGGAACCGGGCCCGGATGATGCAGCCGCCGCGGAAGATCTTGGCGATCTCGCCGAAGTTGAGTTTCCAGTCGAATTCGTTCTGGGCCTCGGCCATGAGCTGGAAGCCCTGGGCGTAGGCGCAGATCTTGGAGCTGTAGAGGGCGTCGTGGATGGCGTCGATCAGCTCGTCTCGCGACGCGGTGAGTTCCGGGGGCTGCGGGCCTTGGAGGGTATCGCTTGCGGCGACGCGTTCGTCCTTGATGGCGCTGAGGCAGCGGGCAAAGACGGCCTCGGCGATGGCGTTGGCGGGGATGCCGAGGTCCAGGGCGCTGGTGCTGGTCCACTTGCCGGTGCCCTTCTGGCCGGCGGCGTCGAGGACGATGTCCACGAACCATTTTCCGGGGTCGGTGGGGTCTTTCTGCTGGAGGATGTCGGCGGTGATCTCGATGAGGAAGGAGTCGAGCAGGCCGGTGTTCCACTTGGCGAAGACGTCGGACATGTCCGGGGGGGCCATGCCGAGCAGGTCTTTCATGAGCTGGTAGGCCTCGCAGATCAGCTGCATGTCGATGTATTCGATGCCGTTGTGGACCATCTTGACGTAGTGGCCCGCGCCGTCGGCGCCGATGTGGGTGGTGCAGGTCTCGCCGCGGGTGATGGGTTTGCCTTTTTCGTAGTCTTCGATGGCCTTGCCGGTCTCGGGATCGACCTTGGCGGCGATGGCTTCCCAGATGGGGCGGAGCGATTCCCAGGCTTTGGGCGAGCCTCCGGGCATGAGCGACGGGCCGAAGCGGGCGCCGAGCTCGCCGCCGGAGACGCCGGAGCCGATGAACTCGAAACCCTGGTCGGTGAGTTCTTTCTCGCGGCGGATGGTGGCGTTCCAGTTGGAGTTGCCGCCGTCGATGATGATGTCGCCTTGGTCCAGGAGGGGCAGCAGGCCGTCGATGACCTTGTCGACGCCGTCGCGGTCGGACGGGAGGACGGCGGTGGATTGGACGAGTAGGACGACCTTGCGGGGCTTGGCGATGGACTTGACGAAGTCCTCGAGCTCGGGGTAGCCGATGACGCGGGCGGCGGAGGGTTCGTGGGCCTCGCAATCCTCGATGAAGGCTTCCATCTTGGACGTGGTGCGGTTGTAGACGCTGACGGTGTAGCCGTGGTCGGCCATGTTGAGCACGAGGTTCTGGCCCATGACGGCGAGGCCGATGAGGCCGATGTCGGAGGGGTCGTCTTGCTGGGCGATGGGCATGGGGCGTCCTAAGGCGGTGAGGGGTGAGAGGAGAGGTTAAGCGGGCCAATGTATCAACCCGGCGCGGCGGCGGCGACGGTCCGGGCCGTGGTGATTTTGATGAAATCCTGACGAATCGCGGTCCGCTTGCGTTGCACGGCGTTCGGGTCGTGCTATCTTGCCGACGAGGCAACGCACCGCCCCAATCCCAGGTGGTCTGCCAGACAGGGTCCCGGGCAATCCGCGGGCTCGGCGGGTCAAGCAGTTCCCGATCGGCTGAGCAACCCCCTGTCGCCCCCCACGGTGCGACGGAAACGATTCACGATGCGCGTGTTCATGCTCGGCTGGGAGTTCCCCCCGTTCATCAGCGGGGGGCTGGGGACGGCCTGCTACGGCCTGACCAAGGCGTTGTCGCGGCGGCAGACGGGGGTGACGTTCGTGCTGCCGAAGGTGATCGACAGCGACTACAGCTCGCACGTCCGGCTGCTGTCGCCGCAGGCCCCGGAGGCTTCGGCGTCGGCGTACGACGAGTACGGCCAACCGACCCCCACCGCGGTGGCGAGTTCCTACGCGATCGACGCCCCGGCCAAGCCCGGCGAGGCGGCCGACGCCTTCGCGAACGTGAGCTTCCGGGCCGTGCCGTCGCGGATGGCCAGCCCCTATCCGGGGAGCCCCGGGACCTCCGGCGGCATGGTCGATACCGCGACCGCCGGCAATCCGGACGGCGTGTCCCGTCCGATCGGGTTCATCAACCCCGCGGCGTCGCCCGGACCGGCCGTGAACGTCGCGGCGCCCGTAGAAGGGACGCCCGTGCCCGATCCTCCGGCGTTTTCCGGGGGCGGGGGTGGGGACGACTACGGCGGGGACCTGACCGTCGAGGCGCAGCGCTACGCCGGGCTGTGCGTCCGGCTGTCGGGCGGCGAGGCGTTCGATGTGGTCCACGCCCACGACTGGCTCACCTTCCCCGCGGGGGTCGCGGTCGCCGCGGCGACGGGCAAACCGCTGATCGTCCACGTCCACTCGACCGAGTTCGACCGCTCGGGCGACTCGGCCGACAGCCGGGTGGTGGACCTCGAGCGGGCCGGCTGCCACGCCGCGGCCCGCGTGATCGCGGTGTCCCGCCGGACCAAGACGACGCTGGTCGAGCGTTACGGCGTGCCCGGAGACAAGGTCGTAGTGGTCTACAACGGCATCGAGAACGGCCCGGCCAACCCCGCCGTCGTTGTGCCGCCGAAGATCGACAAGGACGACAAGATCGTGCTGTTCCTCGGCAGGGTCACGATGCAGAAGGGCCCGGAGTACTTCATCGGGGCGGCCAAGCGGGTGGTCGAGAAGATCGACAACGTCAAGTTCGTCGTGGCGGGCACGGGCGACCGTATCCAGCCGATGATCGAGCAGGTCGCGGCCGCCGGGCTCGGCCCGAAGGTTGTGTTCACCGGGTTCCTGCGGGGCGACGACGTCGAGCGGGTGTTCCGGATGGCGGACGTGTACGTGATGCCCAGCGTCAGCGAGCCGTTCGGCATCGCGCCGCTCGAGGCGATCAGCCACGACGTGCCGGTGATCATGTCCAAGCAGTCGGGGGTGAGCGAGGTGATCGAGCACGCGTTGAAGGTCGACTTCTGGGACACCGACGAGATGGCGAACAAGATCATCGCGGTGCTGCGTCACCCGCCGCTGGGCGCGACGCTGCGGGAGCAGGCCGAGGTCGAAGTCCGCAAGCTGACGTGGGACGGCGCGGCGACGAAGTGCGTCGAGGTGTACGGGGCGGCGCTGGGCCGGGCTTGACGTTGACGACGGGTCAAGTTTTTGCGTTTTTCTCGAACCGCTCGCGGATCGCGCGGAAACGTCGGAACTGCCCGGCCGTCACCCGGCGGCGCACGACCGCGTCGTCGATCGACTGACGCGAGAGCACCTGCGAAATGTCGTAGTCGTCCTGCGGCCGGTCGGCCCGCAGCTTCATCGCGATCAGGTCGTGCGGTTCGGCGACCTTGGCGAACCGCGGCCCGAGCTTGCGGCGTACGGCCCGCTCTACGACCCCGGCCGCGTGTTTGTCTTTCCACAGGTCGATCGCGATCCCGCTGCGGTGGTAGAGCTTCCACGTACACGTCGGGTCGAAGCCGTGCCGGCTCATCGCGTCAGGGTGCTCCGCCAGAACCGATTCGTGGCCCGGCTCGGCGACGAAGTCGACGTCCTCGGTGTAGCGGGAACGGCCGTGGACCATCGCGGCGAGGCCGCCGACCAGGGCGTAGCCGATCTTCAGCTCGCGGAACAGCGACACGGCGTCGTGCAGCGCTTGGCCGAGGTCGGCGTCGTGGGTCTCGGCGTCGGGCACGGTCAGGTGCCGCGTACTGACCCGGCCGCGGCGGGCGCGTTCCAGGGCTTCGGGGAGGGGGGCGGCCATGCGTTCACCTGGAGGAATCTTACCCGCCCGGCCCGGTCTCCCGCCCGCTCAGCGATACGTCACGTCGTACCGCGGCTCGGCGTCGGGGCCGGCTTGCCAGATCAACGTTGGTTCGGGCGACAGGCCGGGCGCGGCGAGGCGGGGGGGCAGGCCCGCGGCGGCCGGTTCGAGCAGGAGGTATTCGCTGGCTTCGCCGCCGGGCCGGCGGTAGGTAAACAGCTCGTCGTCGGCGGGGACGTGGGTCGCCGCGCCGTCGACGCGGCGGGTCACGGCGACGCCGAGCGCGGTCATGCGTTGCCGTAGTTCGTTCAGGTGCCGCGGCAGCGGCTCGTCACGCCGGTGCAGCAGCAACAACGCTTCGCCGAGCAGCACGAGTTCTTCGGCGGCGGCGACCGCCTCGTCGATCGTCTGTGCGTGGGCGTACGCCCGCCAGCGGGTCTCGAGCGTGGCGATCCGCACCCCGCCGAAGGCGGCGGTGAAGGCGTCGCGATCGGTCTCGCCTTCGGCCAGGCGGCGGAGATAGTCCTCGAACGCGGGGCGGTGGCGGCCGCCTTCGCCGTGGATCAAGAAGTAGACCAGCGACCATGACTGGGCGTAGAGCAGCCCGGCGTGGTCGGGGTCGTACCGCAGGGCCGCAAGCCACTCGGCCCGGCCGGAGTTTGCGACCGCGGCGAAGGAGAGCGTCCGCCGCCGCGTGATCGCGTCGCGGACCCGTTCGACCCGCCCGGCGTCGGCGAGGCCGAGAGACAAGCCCGTCGCGGTCGGCACGGCGTCCTCGAAATACTGGGCCAGCCCCTCGTTGACCCAGTGCGGCAGCTGCGGCCCGAAGTGGTGCCAGGCGAACTGGTGGAAGCCCTCGTGTTGCAGGGTGCGGAACGTCTGGCGGCGGGGGTGGCCGTCGGTCCAGGTCGCCAGGCCGCGGAGGTCGTGGGTCACGAAGAACACGCCGCCGCTGCCGTGGGCCGCGACGTCGTTCGTTTCCAGGAAGTGGAGATACTGCGCGCGGGTGCGGAAGAGATAGACGTCCATCCGCCCGGCGGGGCGGTCCCCGTAGCGGGCGAAGCGTTCGGCGTACTGTTCGTAGACCGCGTCGAGGTGCCGGCCGTAGGGCACGGCCTCGCGGCGGCTGAGGTTGGTGTGCAGGTGGTAGTGCGTGGTGGCGTAGGCGGTGAGGCCGGGCCCGGCGTCTGGGGCTTGCCCCCCCGCCGCGTGGGCGGAGAGCACCAACCAACCGAACAGGATCGCCGATAACCGGACACGCATCGGCGGTGGTATCGTCTTGCCGGAGCGGCAACTACGGCCCGGATCGTCCGCGGCATGCAAACCAGCCCGCGGCGGGGCTTGCAGGCCGCACCGCTTACCGAGTTTCGCGCCGGGAGCACGGGGCACGCCGGTATAATTCGCCCATGATCCAACAAGCAGAAGCCGCAGCACCGGTCGATGCGGGCCTGATCCACTGGCGGATCAGCACCGAGCGGTACCTGCAGCTTGCGCGAGACGGGGTGTTCGAGGAGGACCGGGTCGAGCTGATCAACGGGAACATCATTTCCATGACGCCGCCGAACCCGCCGCACAACCATTGTCAGATTCTTCTGACGAATCGACTAAGGCCCGACGAAGCAACCGGACTTTTGGCAGTAGAAGTCACCGTACACATCGCCGATGGCCACGTGTACCAGCCCGACGTGGTGCTGCTGAAGCCCGGACGCGACTACCGGACGCGTTACCCCGTTGCCGATGATTTGCTGCTCGTGGTTGAGACCGCGAACAGTTCGATCCGCAAAGACCGCGGCCCGAAGCTGCGGGCCTACGCCGCGGCGGGGGTGGCGGACTACTGGATCGCGGACGTGCAGCGGGGCGTGCTGATCACGCACCGCGAGCCGCGGGAAGATTCCTATCGGATTGTCGAGGAGCGGCGGGGGGACGATCGGGTGTCGCCGCTGCGGCTGCCCGAGTACGGGCTGCGCGTCGGGGATTTGTTTGAGTAGAACGCGGCCGGGCTAAGCCGCAAGCGGCTTATTTGCCGGCGAAGTCGATGATGCGGCTGATCTCGCTGCGCAGGTCCTTGCGTTCGACGACGCGGTCGACGAAGCCTTTTTCGAGCAGGAACTCGGCCCGCTGGAAGCCCTCGGGCAGCTCCTGGCGGACGGTGTTGGCGATGACGCGGGCGCCGGTGAAGCCGACGAGGGACTTGGGCTCGGCGAGGATCAGGTCGCCGAGCATGGCGAAGCTCGCGGCGGTGCCGCCGGTGGTCGGGTCGGTGAGCAGGGAGATGTAGAGCCCGCCGGCGTCGTCGTGGCGGGCCAGCGCGGCGGAGGTCTTGATCATCTGGGAGACGGCGAGGGTGGCCTCCTGCATCCGTGCCCCGCCGCCGGCGCAGACGACGATGACCGGGCGGTCGAGGTCGGTGGCCAGCTCGATGGCGCGGGTGATCTTCTCGCCGACGACGCTGCCCATGGACGCCATCATGAACGCGGGGTTCATCACGGCCAGCACGACGCCGCGGCCCTTGATGAACGCCTTGCCCGCCACCAGCGCGTCGCGGTGGCCGGTCTGTTTCTGGGCCTCGGCGAACCGCTGCTTGTAGGGCTTGCGGTCGGTGAAGTTCAGCGAATCTTTCGGGGACAGTTCCTGCCACATCGGCTCGAAGCTGCCGGGGTCGACGAGCTGGCGGACGCGTTCGTCGGCGTCGATGCGGTAGTGGTGGCCGCACTCGGGGCAGACGTGCAGGTTGGCCTCGACCTGCTTGCGGTAGGTCATGGCCTCACAGACCGGGCAGCGCAGCCACAGGCCGGCGGGGACGTTGGCTTTGGTGGTCATGGGCTCGCCGGGGGCCTCGACGACGTCACGCCAGCGTCGCCGCCGGTCGCCCGTCACCGGGGGGGGCGGGGCGGCTCCGGGGGCGGCTCCGGGGGCGGTTCCGGGGGCGGTTCCGGGGGCGGGGGCGATCCCGTTGGCCGGGGGGCGGGCGGTCGGGTTGCCGGCGCGTTCGGCCAAGTTGGGGCTCCGGGGGGACACGATGGCGGTCGCCGCGGCGGAGATACGGGTGCCATCCGCGTCGCGATTGATCGGCGAGTATACCGGCGGCCGGGGGCGAGTTAAACCGCGGGGCCACGGTTTGGGCTTAGTGCAAGTCGCCGATCGACGCCTCGCCGGTGTCGGGGTCGAGGGTGAGGGTGAGGCGGGTGTCGCCGGCGCGGAGGGTGACGGTGGCGGGGGTGGCCTGGTCGAGCTGGCCGTAAACCCCGAAGCCGACGGCGTCGTCGCCGTTGAGCGACCAGGCGTCGAGGGAGACGACGCCGAGCGCCGCGGCACGGCCCGAGCCGAAGACGACGCGGTACGGCCGGCGGTCGAACGGGTTGGTGACGGGGGTGGCGGGGTCCGACGCCGCGGCGACGTGGTAGGCGTTGGCGTCGGCGTCGAACACGACGAGGCGGGGGTCGTCGGCGTGGGTGAGCGAGCCGGCCTTCGCGGCGTCGAGGTCGGCCGCGAGCAGCGTGGCGGCGCGGCGGAGCTGCATCACGTCCTGGTCCCCCAACCGCGGCAGCACCAGGGCCGAGGCGATACCCAGCACCGCGACGATCACTAGCAGCTCGGTGAGCGTGAAGGCGCGGCGGCGGGTCGGCAGCGGGGGGGTGGGGCACGGCATCTGTCGGGTTGATCGGCGGACGGGCCGCAGGGGTTTGGCGGCCGATAACCATGTCGGTGCCGGGGTCGTTCGACCCGGTGGTAGTGAAACGGACCCGCGGGCTTTCCGATGGTACGGCATGGCGTGCGCCCGACGAGACATCCGGACCGCGGCCCGCCGCGCCGCGGGCTTCTCGCTGCCCGAGGCGTTGTTGGCCTCGGCGGTGCTGGCGTTCGCGGTGGCGGGTCTGACGCAGACGGTCGTGTCGGGCCAGGCCCACACGCACCTCGCATTACACGAAGCGCGCGCGCTAGCGTTGGCCGAGTCGCTGCTCGACGAGGTGCTGTCCAAGCCCTACGCCGACCCCGACGGGCACACCGCGGCGGGCCCCGACGCGGACGAGGCGAACCGGGCCGACTTCGACGCGATAGACGACTACGACGCCCACGCCGAGCCGGCCGGCGGTCTCACCGACCCGGCGGGCGGCGCGTACCCCGCGGACTACCTGCGGTTCGGCCGATCGGTGACGGCGGCGTACACGACGCGGGACGTCGCGGCCTTCGGCGGCAGCCGCGCCGGGCTCGACGTGACCGTGACCGTGACCGACGGTGACAACGGGCGGCAGTGGCGAGTCACCCGCTTCGTCGCGGAGCCGGCGTCGTGACGCCCCGCCCCGCCTGCCGCCGCGGCCTGACGCTCGTCGAGCTGATGATGTCGCTCGCGATTGTCGGGCTGATCGGGGTGACGATCGGCGGGATGCTCACGGCCGTGGCCCACGGCACCGACGATGAGCAGAGCGCCCGCGCTTTGGTTGCCCGACAGCTCACCGTGACGTCGCGGCTCAATGCGGCGATACGCGGCAGCCGGCAGGTGCTCGACGCCGGCGACGGCTGGCTGGTGCTCTGGACCCGCGACCTCGACGGCAACGACGCCCCGAGCCTGCTCGAGATCCGCCTGATCGAGCTCGACACCGCCAACGCCACGCTCGGGTCATACGCCGCGCCCGGCGGGGCGGCGGACGTGGCCTACACGCTGAGCGACAACTTCGACGCGATCACCCAGACGCTGCGCGGCACGGCCGACTTCCCCGAGACGCGATGTGTCGGCGGTGTCCAGGCGTTCGCCCTGAGCTACGACACCGCCGACGCCACCGCCGCCCGGCTGGTGAGCTACCGCCTGCGGCTGACCTCCGGGGTCAACGCATACGAGGCGGTGGGTACGGCCCTGCTGCGCAACCACGGGGGGTAACAAGATGCTGACCTCGAAACGATCGCCCCGACCGCCGCACCCCGTCGTCGCACGCCGCGGCATGGCAATGGTGATGGTCATGATCGCGTTGACGGTGGGCACGATCCTCGCGTTGACGTTCCTGTCGAGCCAGACGACCTCGACCGCGATCGCGCACCACGCGTCGCGGCGGGTCCAGGCCCGGGCCGTGGCCGAGGACGCGATGGCGGTCGTGCTCGCGCACCTGCAAGAGGACACGGACTGGCGGGACGGCCACACCCACGGCGTCTGGTCCGCGTCGCAGGATTTCGGCGACGGGGCGTTCCGGGTCGTGTTCGAGGACGAAGACGACGGCGACCTCGGCGACGACGCTTCCGAGCCGTTCCTGGCGACGGTCGAGGCGACGTTCGACGGCGTGACCCACCGGCTGACCCACCGCGTCCAGCCCGCGTCGGCCGCGGCGAGCCAACGCTTGCTGCTGGTGGTCGACTTCGACCCGCCCACGTCAGTCGACCTGGAAAAAAAGATCTTGTTCGAGTCGTGGGGCTACGAGGTCACGACGATCCTGGAGAGCCGCACGCAGGCGGAATTCGACGCGGCCTGCGCGGACGCGGATGTGGCGTACGTCAGCGAAGAGGTCTCCTCGGGTGCCGTGTCCGACAAGCTGACGGACCAGTCCATCGGCGTGGTGACCGACGAGCAGTGGGTCGCCGACGACCTGCAAGTCGCCAGCGCGATGTCGACGTACTCGGCCCACAGCATCGACATCGTCGACAACACCCACCCGGTAACCGCCGGCTTCGCGACCGGCACGCTGCAGATCATGTCGACGTGGCGAGACTTCGTGACCAAGACCGGCAGCGTCGCGGCGGGGGCGCAGACCCTGGCCGAGCGGGTCTCGTCGTCGTCGGGTGTATTGCTGGCGGTGGACGCGGGCGGGACGCTTAACGATTCGTCCGCCGCGGCGGGGCGGCGGGTCGTGCTGCCGTACGGCTCGAAGGGCTTCACGCTCGGCGACCTGACCGACGAC
>JBCCRT010000065.1:0-14809 GCA_039201235.1 Planctomycetota bacterium | reverse complement strand
CGAGTGCGGCTTCGCGCCGGCGACCCGCGCGGCCTACGGCGGCGACCTCCGCGACCTCTGGGTGTGGATGGTCAAGCGCGACCTGCACGCCTGGACCGACCTGACGCCGGACCTGATCGCCGAGCACCTGCGGTCGCTCGAAGCCAAGGGCCACGCGGTGAGCACGATCGCCCGGCACGTGGCGACGATCCGGGTGTTCTGCCGGTTCCTCCACGCCCAGGACCACCACCCCGAGGACCCGGCCGAGCAGCTGACCCAGCCGCAGACGTGGCAGCGGCTGCCCACCGTGCTCGGCAGCGAGCAGATCGACCGGCTGCTGGCCGCGCCGGACCCGGACGGGCTGCTGTACCTGCGCGACGTGGCGCTGATGGAGATGCTCTACGCCGGCGGGCTGCGGGCCAGCGAGATCGCCGACCTCGACGTCGGCGGGGTCCACGCCGAACTCGGCGTCGTGCGGGTGATGGGCAAAGGTTCCAAGGAACGCGTCATCCCGCTGGGCCAGCCCGCGTTCCGGGCGCTGCGGCGGTATCTCGACGAGCTGCGGGAAGACCTGGTGCGGGAGGCGTCGCCGACGCGGCGAGTCTTCCTGTCGCGGACCGGCCAGCCGATCACGCGGGTCGTGGTGTGGCAGGTCGTCAAGCGCCACGCCGAGAAGGCCGGCCTGTCGCACGTCCACCCGCACACGCTGCGGCACAGCTTCGCGACGCACCTCCTGGCCGGCGGGGCGGACCTGCGGGTGGTGCAGGAATTGCTGGGCCACTCGAACTTGCAGACGACGCAGCTCTACACGCACGTTGATCGCAGCCGGCTGAAGGAAGTGCTGACGAAGTTCCACCCCCGGCCGTAAGCGGTCGGCGTCGCGGCTCAGTCCTGGATCGACAGCTCGGGGACGCCGATGTCGAAGCGCTCGGCGGTATCTTTGTCGCCGATCGCGCCGTCGAAGCGCTGCGAGCCGGCGACGAGATAGTCGAGCGCCTTGGCCAGGGCGCGGGCGTAGCGGCTGTGCCGCCGGTCGGTGTCGGCCTGGGCCGCGGCGATCTCGTCCCCGGTGGCGTCGCCGCCGTGTTGGAGCGTGCGGGCCAGGACGATCAGCGGGTCGTCGCGGCCGTAGAACCGCTTGTCGGTGAGGTATTTCTTGACCTTGGCCGGGTCCCACTCCCGGTCGAGCTTGGTGTACTGGTCGAGCGACTTGGGGAACCGCTGCAGGCCGGCGAACAGCGCGTCGAGCCAATCGTGGACGTGGGCGGGGTCGGAGTTGATCGTGTGCATCGCGATCAGGGCGCGGCGGAGCAGGGAGCGGAAGACCAGCTCGGTGCCGGCCGCGGCGTCGGTGTCGGGCAGGTGGAGCACGGCCGGGGAAAACAGGGCGGCGCCTTCGTCGTTGCTGCCGCCGGCGTAGACCTCGCGGAACACGAAGAGGTCCTGCATGATCTTGGACTCGTTGGCGTCGCCGCCGGTCGGCCCGGCGTCGGGGGTGCCCCGCCAGCAGTTGGTGATGGGCTTGGTCAGACGGTCGGCAGAGCGGTGGGTCAGCGAGCCGAGGGTGAACGCCAGCTTCTCGTCGAGCCGGGGGTCGCGGTCGTCCGGCGGCAGGGCGTGCTGATCCGCGGCCCAGCCGACGACCTGGACGGTCCACTGGTCGGCCTTGCGGGTGACGCTGCCGAGGTGGGCGGCTTCGCGCTGCGTGTCGAACAGCTGCTTGAACCGCGGGTGGACCGCGGGGTGCCGGGCCGCGAGGCGGAAGGTGTCGTCGCAGATACCGAGGTGGGCGATGTGGTCGGACATGGGCGGGGGCTGGGTGTTGGGGTCTGGCGTCTGGGGGTGAGGGTGGGGGTGGAATGTACCGCGATGCGGTAGGCTCGGGGGGTGGCGGAGCCGGAGCACGACTACGTTTCGCGGGGCGGGCTGAAGCTGGCGGCGGCGCTCGACGAGTACGGGATCGATCCCGGCGGGGCGGTGTGCGCCGACCTGGGCTGCTCGACCGGCGGGTTCGTAGACGTGTGGTTGCGACGCGGGGCGGCGCGGGTGTACGCGGTCGACACGGCCTACGGCGAATTGGCGTGGCGGCTGCGGCAGGACCCGGCGGTGAGCGTGATGGAACGCACCAACGCGCTGCACGGCCCCGGAAGCGGCGACTGCGCTTTGGTCAGCGTGGACCTGGGGTGGACGAAGATGGAGCGGGCGCTGCCGGCGGCGCTGCGGTGGCTGACCGACGACGCGGCGGGGCGGGTGGTGACGCTGATCAAGCCGCACTACGAGTCGGGCCGGCACCGGCTGGCGGACGACAAGGCCGACGCCGTGACCGCGGGCGTGGTCGAGTCGCTGTCGGGGTCGCTGGGTGTCGAGGCGTTGGGCTGGATGCGGTCGCCGATCCGCGGGGGCAAGGGCAAGAACCTCGAGCACCTGGCGGTGTGGCGACGCCGCCCTGGCGTCGCCAACTAGCCGGGACACTACGCGTCCCCGGCCCCCGCCTCCGGACTTACACTCGCCCGGTGCGCGGACGCCTCCTGCAACCCGACCAGATCGACGAAGCCGCGGCCCTGCTGCGCGGCGGCGGGCTGGTGGCGTTCGCCACCGAGACGGTCTACGGCCTCGGGGCCGACGCGACGGACCCCGGGGCGGTCGCGCGCGTGTTTGCGGCTAAGGGGCGTCCGAGCTTCGACCCGCTGATCGTCCACGCCGCGGACCCGGGGTCGGCATGGGGTTTGGCCGATCTCGACGAGGTGCCCGCGGCGGCGAAACCTCTCGCGGACGAGTTCTGGCCGGGGCCGTTGACCCTGGTGTTGCCGAAAACCCATGCGGTGCCCGGCATCGTGACGTCGGGCCTGGACACGGTGGGGCTGCGGGTGCCGGGGCACGCGTTGGCGCGGGAGCTGATCCGGCGGGCGGGGGTGCCGGTGGCGGCGCCGTCGGCCAACGCGTTCGGCGGGATCAGCCCGACACGAGCCGAGCACGTCGCGGTGCCGTGCGACGCGGTGCTCGACGGCGGGCCGTGCATGACGGGGGTGGAATCGACGGTGGTGGGGTTTGCCGACGACGGCACCCCGACGCTGCTGCGGCCCGGGGGGACGGCGGCCGAGGCGATCGAGGCGGCGCTGGGCCGGCCGTTGGCGTCGCCCGACCCGGCGGGCGGGGACGATCGCCCCAGGTCGCCGGGGATGTTGGCCCGGCACTACGCCCCGCGGACGCCGCTGCAGTACGTTGCGCGGATCGAGCGGCTGTCGCCGGCGGAACTGGGCGGCCGGCGGGTGGGATTGCTGAGCCTGCGGGGTGAGGCGGGGCGGGGGATGGGCTTCTCGAGCATCGAGGCGCTCTCGCCGCGGGGCGACCTGGTCGAGGCGGCGTCGAACCTCTTCGACGCGATGCATCGGCTCGACGCGGCGGGGCTGGACCTGATCGTGGCCGAGGCGGTGCCGGACACGGGCCTGGGACGGGCGATCAACGACCGGCTGCGGCGGGCGGCGACGCCGGCTGCTTAATCTCGCGGCAACCGGCCCCGAGCCGGACCGGGTTGCCCATTGCGTACGCGGCCCGCGAACTTTAATTTTTCTCGTGGCTTTTCCGGGTTTCTTGTGATTGAAAAAATCGTTGACTTTAAGGGTTTTTCACCCGAACCAAGGCCTGCGTATCGTGACAAAAAACTAATCGTGCTTTAGCGCCTTACGCCGAGACAGTTGGCATACTCTTCGCACCGCGTGGCCCGTTCGCCGGGCCCCTCCCTCCAAGTCCCACGTATGGGACTCCCGCCCCCTGGGCATCCGACGCACCGGACGTGTCGCGGATGCCTCCCACCCCGCTTTCCCGGTTCGGCCGCGACAAGGCCACCCCCCGCCGCCCGGCAGGCGGACCGGACCCGGAACAAGGAACCTGTCATGGACGCGACCGTAACGAACGTGAACGAGAACCCGTGGACCGAGCCCGCCGTCGGTGATGACACAGCGACCCCGCAAAGCGACGCGTGGTCGGGAGACCGGCCGATCTGGCTCACGCTGGCCGCGTCGGCCCTGGCGGCCGCGGCGGCGGTGCCCGTGATCCTGATCGCCAACGGCGGCTGGGTCCCGGTTGGGCACCTGCTGTATACGGCGGTCCTGGCGGGCTTGCTGGTCGGCACGATCGGCCTGCTGGTCGCGGGTCTGGTCGTCGGCGTCGGTCGGGTGGTCCGCGCCGCCCGCCGCGACGTCCCGCAGGCCGAGGGCAAGCGCCGGTCCCGAAGCGGGCTGCGTAACCGGTTGGCGTTGAATTGAATCACGAGTTGGGTTAACCCCAGGCCCGGCGGCGGCGGCCGCCGGGTTTTACGCTGCGCGTGAGGGAAGGGGGTGAGTGGGTCTAGCCCACTTCGCGGCGTTGGAACAGCAGCACCGCGGCGGCGAGGACGACGACGACGTACAGGGTGGCGTAGGCGGTGACCATGCCGACGACGCCGAGTGAGAACTCGCCGTCGAGGTTGTGCAGCAAGGAGTGGCCCTGGGTGATCGCGTCGGCGGGCCAGAGGAACTGGAGATTGGGCAGCAGCAGGTAGAGCGCCTTGAGTACGAGGTCCGCGGCCTTGGTCAGCAGCGGTGTGTCCGCGGCGGCGACGGCCACCACGCTCCGGAACACGTCGAGGTCGGCCGGCAGCGACAGCCGCTGGTTCACCCCGCCCGACAGCGAATTCGTCACCGCCCCGAGCAGGAAAGTGCCGACGCAGATCAGCAGGGTCATGACCTGACCGAGCCGAGCCGAGACCGCGACCGCCACCGCGGCGAGGATCAGCACCGCCTCGAAGATCATCACCAGCCCGACGGCGAGCTGGAGCATCTCGCCGTCGTTGCCGCGGAACTCGGTCAGCGGGCCCTGCGGCGTCCACTGCTTGCCCAGCACCAGCACGCCGAGGAACGCCAGCGTCGCGGTGACGGTCAGCGTCTTGATGAACGACTCGGTGAAGACGCGTTGGTAGAGGTAGTTGCCCGCCGCGGCGAAGCCGAGCGCGCCGACGAAGGCGGCGAGGTTGAGCAGGATGACCGGCCCGTCGAGGTCGTCGCGGGCCGTCGACATCACGCCGTGGCGGTAGGTGCCCAGGAACAGCAGGCCGAGCACCCACCACGCCAGGAAGATCGCCCCGGCGACGCCGAGGAACTTGCCGACGACGAACACCGGGCGGGCGACGGGCTTGCTCACGACGGTGAGGACGGTCTTCTGCTCGATCTCGCGGGTGAGCACGGAGGTCGCGCTGAAGGCGGCCAGCAGCATGCCGGTGAGCAGCACCATCGATAGGCCCATGTCGATGACGAGTTTGCGGTCGCCGTCGCCGGTCTCCATCGAATAGGCGGCCAGGAACGGGTTGAGCACCAGCCCGAGCGCCGCGACGAGCGTGAGCACGGTGTAGACCGGCTGGCGGATCGACTCGACGAAGGTGTTATGGGCGATGGTGAGAAGCTGACGGGCCATGGGGATTGGGTATCATACGGCTCGCGCCGCAGCATGGGTCGGGCGGGGTCTTGCCTAGGGCGCGGCTCCGCAACGATCCCGGACCCCGCGACTTGCGTAGCAAAGTCGCCCGCCTCGCCGATATCTTTTCCGCCTCGATCTGTTGATCTCACGTCCGCCCGCCGCCGACCGCATGAACGACGACCCGCAGACCTACCGACGCGCGACCTCGGCGGCCCTGCTCGGGCTGACGGCCCAGCTCTTGTTCACCGTGATCATCGCGGGCATGGGGCTCTACGCCCGCAGCTCCGCGGCGTACGCCGCGGCGTGGTACCTGCTCGGCGGCGTGCCGATCTGGGGGGCGCTGTGGCTGCTCTACAACCAGCACCGCCTCGAACGGCTCGAAGCACTCGAGGCCGAGCAGCTGGCCCGCGAAGACGCCCGCGCCGCCGCGCTGTTCGACGAGGCGGGGCACAACCTCGCCTCGGCCCGCAAACGGCTCGAGGGGTTCTACCGCTGGGGGCTCAACGTCGTTTCCGCCACCGTCGCGGTTCATCTGCTTGCGGCCGGTTTGGCGTTGTTCTTCGGGCACCTGAACCGGATCGACACGACCGACGACGGCCGGGACTTCCGCCGGTTGACCGAGGCGGCGCTGGGCAACACCGCCGCCAACCCGTGGCTGCTGGTCGGGCTCTGTGTGCTGGTGGCGTTCTTCGGGTTCCTCGTGGCGCGGTACGTCGCGGGCATGACCCGGGTCGCGCAGTGGAAGCTGCTCCGCGGCGGGGCGGGGTACCTGATCGGCAACGTGCTGGTGGCGGTGCTGCTGGGCGTCGGGGTCGCCGCCGCGGCGGCGATGGGCCACGCCGGCGTGCTCGCCGCGCTCTCGCTGATTGTGCCGCTGCTCATGGCCGTGCTCGGCGTCGAGACGCTGCTGGCGCTGGTCTTCGGCGTCTACCGGCCGCGGCAGAAGGGCGAGGTCGTCCGCCCTGCGTTCGACTCGCGGCTGCTGGGCTGGCTCACGCAGCCCGAGTCGCTGGGCAAGATCGTCAGCGAGACGCTCAACTACCAGTTCGGCTTCGAGATCACCAAGAGCTGGTTCTACGTCCTGCTGGGACGCGCCCTGGCGCCGCTGCTCGCGGCCGGGATCGTGCTGATGCTGGCGCTGTCTTGCGTCGTGATCGTCGCGCCGCACCAGCAGGCGGTGGTGACCGACCGCGGCAAGCTGGTGCGGATCGCCGAGCCGGGCGTGAGCTTCAAGACGCCCTGGCCCCTGGGCCGGGCGCAGAAGTTCGACGTCCGCCGCAGCCAGCAGATCGTCATCGGCGGCTACGACGAGTCCCGCCGCATCGCCGGCACCGGCACGCTCTGGACCACCGACCACGTCGCCGGCGAGATCGTCTACTTCCCCACCGCCCCGACCCAGATCGACGACGACGCCGTCCGCGAGAGCATCGAACGCGACCTCGCCGCCCCGGAAGAATTCGAAGACGCCGCGGAGGATATCGACGGCGGCGACGCCCCGATCCGCCGCGGCTCGCCCGGCGGGGGGGTGATCTCGCTGCAGGCCGTCGTGACCTACCACATCGGCGACCTGCGCCGCTACATCGGCGCGACCGACGCCGCCGCCGCCGCCGACCGGCCCGAGCGGCTGCTCACCGTCGCGGCCCAGCGCCGACTCTCCGCCGAGATCGCCTCGCTGCAGGTCGACCAACTCCTCGGCACCGAACGCATGGCCGCGAGCCAGCGGCTGTTCCGACAGATCCAGACCGACGTCGCGCCCTACGGCATCGCGGTCGACGACGTGCTGCTCTACGACATCCACCCGCCGAAGGAAGGCGAGGTCGCCGCCGCGTTCCTCGAGCAGGTCAACGCGCTGCAGGCCCAGCAGACCGTGATCGAGAACGCCCGGCGGGACGCGATCGCCACGCTGTCGAGCGCCGCCGGTTCGCGGGCCGAAGCCTTGCGGATCGAGCGGGAGATCGCCACGCTGACCAACCTCCGCAACCGCGCCGCCGAGGGTACGGCCGAGGAGGACGCCGCGACGCGCACCGAAGCACTCGAAGAACGCATCAACCGCCTGATCGACGACGCCGGCGGGCAGGCCGCCGCCACCCTCGCCGACGCCCGGCAGCAGCGGTGGGAGGTCGCGCTGGCGGAGAAGGCCGACACCGGGCGGTTCGACTTCGAGCTCGCTGCGTTCAACATCGCCCCGCAGTACTTCAAGTCCCGCGTCTACCTCGACGCCCTCGCCGAGCGGTTCGGCGAGGCGAGCCGGCGGGTCATCACCACCGTGCCGCTGCAGTCCGATGCGAGCATCCGCCTGAACCTCGAAGAGGCCGGCAGCGCCGCCGATCTCTTCACGCCGGGTCAGTGAGCCGCTTGCGGCTTAGCGAGACATAGTCGGGATGACGAGTCACGATTACGAGAAAGAGAACGATCGAGGCCGCCGGGTGTGAGACGCCCGGCATCAACTCCGCCATGAACAACCCCCTCACCCTCCTCATCGCCGCCGTCATCGTCCTGGTGCTGGGCTTCTACATGCTCTTCTACCAGGTGAGCTTCGACGAGCACGCCGTGATCACCACGTTCCAGCGGGCCGAGGCCCCGGTCTACGCCGAGGACGGCACGATCGCCGAGGCCAACAGCGTGGTCACCGAGCCGGGCATCCGCTTTAAGGCGCCCTGGCCGATCCAGAACGTCCACCGCTACCCCAAGAAGGTCCAGCTGCTGCCGCAGGAAAAGGCGCAGCTGCTGACGGCCGACGAGATCTCGGTCGTGCTGCGGACCTACGTCACCTGGCGGATCGTCGACCCGTACGCCTTCTTCGTCGAGCTGCAGAACCTCGAAACCGTTCGGCAACGCCTCAACTCGCAGGTGCAGAACCTGCAGGGCGAGTTCTCCCGCTACCGCTTCGACGAGATGGTCAACACCGACCCCGCGCAGCTGCGGCTGACCGAGATCGAGGACACCGTCACCGAAAAACTGCGGGAGCGGATCGCCGGGCTGGGCTACGGCATCGAGATCGAGCGCGTCGGCATCAACCGTCTGCTGCTGCCCGAGTCAACGACCCAAGAGGTCTTCGCCCGCATGCGGAGCACCCGCGAACGGCTGGCCGCCAGCGCCAAACAAGAGGGCGAGAACACCGCGACCGCGATCCGCGCCGAGGCCGAGCGGGTCAAGGGCCAAATCCTCAGCTTCGCCGACGCCGAGGCGTCGCGCATCCGCGCCGAGGGCGTGCGCGAGGGCCTGGTGAATTACGACGTGTTCGCCCAGAACCCGGAGCTGGCGATCTTCCTCGCGCAGATCGAGACGCTGCGGCAGATGCTGCCCGGCTCGACGCTGATCCTCGACGCCAACGCGATGCAGTTCCTCGATCTGCTCACCGGGCGGACCAACGACCCCGCCGCGGGCAACGACGAGTGACCCATGCCCGAAAACGAACCGCCCCCGGAAATAGGTAACGAGACGCCGCCGACCGCCCCCGAGGCCAACGTCGAGCCTGCGGTCGTCGACGACGACCCGGCCCAGCAGTCGCTCGCCGACGCGCTGCGGGTCAGCTTCTTGCTGCTGCGCGTCCTGATGCTGGCGTTGGTGGTGGTCTACGTCTTCACCGGCGTGTACCAGGTCGCCGAGCAGGAGGAGGCGGTCGTCACGCGGTTCGGGCAGATCGTCACCGACGCCGAGGGCAACCAGACCAAGGGCCGGGGGCTGCACTTCGGGTTCCCGTTCCCGGTCGACCGGGTGATCAAGGTGCCGACCAACGAGCGGTCGCTGGACCTGGCGCAGACGTTCGTCTACGAGGGCGAGGGCGGCACCGGCCCGCTGAACCCCGAGCGCGACGGCTCGCTGATCACCGGCGACGCCAACATCGTCCACGCCCGGTTCACCGCCACCTACGTCATCCGCGACCCGGTCCGCTACATCGCCAACTTCGGCGACCCGCAAGAGGCGTCCCGGCCCGTCGCCGGCACCCGCGGCGGGGCGGGCGACCCCACCGGCTTCGCCGACGGCCGCACCGGGCTCGAGGCCGCCGAGCAGACCGTCACCGCCCTGGTCGAGCAGGGCATCGTCCACGCCGCCGCGACCGTCTCGGCCGACGACGTGATCCGCGGCCGGTTCCCCACCGACACCGCCGTCGCCGTGGCCCAGCGACAGCTCGACGCGCTGGGCCTGGGCGTCGATATCGCCACCCTCAACATGCGGCTGCCCGAGATGCCGCTATCGGTGCGGGACGCCTACGAGCTCGTCGGCCAGGCCGAGCAGCAGCGCAACACCCAGATCAACGAGGCCGAGACCGACCGCACCCGCCTGCTCGGCGAGGCCGCGGGTAAGGCCGCGCTGCCCGTCGCCGGCGAAGACGGCCCGCTGGTGCGGCTCATCAAGGAGTACGAGCTTGCCACCACCCTCGGCCAGACCGACCGCCTCGCCGAGCTGGACGTCCAGCTCAGCGAAGTGTTCCGCAACCTACAGGTCCCGCCGGCCGGGGACTCCGACAGCGGCGCGGGAACTCCCGGGGGTGATATTGGCGGGGAGACCGCGACGATCATCAACGACGCCCAGATCGCCCGCTCGCAGATCGCCCAGCGGATCCAGACCGAGGCCCAGACGGTGCTGGAGCTGCGCGACGCCTTCGTGGACGACCCCGAGCTGTTCCGCCAGCGGCGGTGGCAGCGCGTCCTCCGCGGCGTGTTCACCGACGACTCGGGCATCGAGCTGATCTACGCCCCGTCGGGCCAGCGTTTGGACCTGCAGATGAACCGCGACCCCGAGATCGCACGTACCAAAGAACGTCAGCGGCTTGAGAACAGCATGGAAGAGAACGCTGCGCGTTGATTTTTGATTTTGATTGAGGATTTTCGATTGCCTCGACCTCCCGACCGCAAGAGCCACCCAGCCGCCGCTTGCGTCCCCTAATCAAACAATCCTCGATCAAAAATTTAAAATCCTCATGTCCACCCTCACCGCCCAACCTCGACCCGCCGCGCTCACGAGCGACCCCGACCATCTCATCCGCTGCGCCCGGCTGACCAAGGTCTTCAAGGACTTCTGGCTCCGCGACCGTGTCACCGCGGTCAACGGCATCGACCTCGACGTCCGCCGCGGCGAGGTGTTCGGCCTGCTCGGGCCCAACGGCTCGGGCAAGTCCACCACCATCAAGATGATCCTCGGGCTGCTGCACCCGACGTCCGGGGTCGTGTCCGTCTTCGGCCGGCCCGCCCGCGACGTCGCGGTCAAAAAACAGATCGGCTACCTGCCCGAGGAGTCGTACCTCTACCGGTTCCTGAACGCCCGCGAGACGCTGGAGTACTACGGCAAGCTGTTCCACCAAGACCGCCGGAAGCGTCGGCAACGTATCGACACGCTGCTCGAAATGGTGGGCCTGGACAAGGTCCAGCGTCGGCCCGTCGGCGAATACTCCAAAGGCATGCAGCGCCGCATCGGCCTGGCGCAGGCGCTGATCAACGACCCCCGGCTGCTGATCCTCGACGAGCCGACCACCGGGCTGGACCCCATCGGCACGCGGCAGATCAAGGACCTGATCCTGCGGCTACGCGACACCGGCAAGACCGTGCTGCTGTGCTCGCACCTGCTCTCGGACGTCGAGGACGTCACCGACCGCGCCGCGATCATGTTCGGCGGCAAGGTCCGGCGGATGGGCACGATCGACGAGCTGCTGGCCAAGCAGGACCAGACGACGATCACCACGCCGACGCTGGCCGGGCTGGACTCGGAGCGGATCGTCGCGGCGCTCGAGGCGCTGGGCGTGACGGACGTGAGCGTGACGCAGTCGCGTCAGCGGCTTGAGGCGTTGTTCCTGGACATCGTGGAGCAGGCCCAGGCTGAGGGGGCGACGACCTCCGGCGCGGGCAACGCCGGGGCGGTGGCGGCGTTCCTGACCGAGGCGTCGGGCGACGCGGCGGGCCGTTCGGCCGCCGCGGCCGAAGACGCCGGCGCGGTGCTGGAACGGCTCACCTCATCCGACCCGCCCCCCCCGGAAGTGGCCGCCCCGGAAGCGGACCCGCCGGCGGCCGACGCCGAGGCGGACGGGGTGCTCGCCGGGCTGACCGAGCCTGCCGCCGCGCCGAAGCCGAAGCCCGCGCCGAAGCGTGCGTCGGCCCCGCCGCCGCCGCGGGAGGCGGACGCGGAAGTGCTTGATGATCTTTTGGGAGGCAAGTCCTGAGTCGTGCCGCGTAGGTCCGGATGCGGCGCTTCCGGGAGGGCGAGGCTCCCGGGAACGCTCGATTTTTTGGTCAACGGGATACGTCTTAACTCACCGCGATGAAGCTGCGTTTCGTCCCCTGGCTCACGGTGTTGCTGGTGCTGGTCGCCGCCTCGGCGGGGCTGGGCGGGTTCGTGTGGGCCCAGGGCGCGAACCTCGCCGCGGCGGTCATCGTGGGTGTCGGGCAGCTGTTGACCTACGGCTGGGCGGTCTTCGGCTTGTGGCGGTGGCGGCACGTCGGGTGGGTCGCCGCCGCGTCGCGGCTGCTGATCCTGACGATGGCGGCGGCGCTGCTGGGCGTAACGGCGTGGGCTCTGGGCCGGCCCGGGGCGGCGATCGTGTTCGCCGGGGCGTGGGGGATGGCGGTCGTGTTCACCCTCGGGCTGGCGCTGCTGCGGCTGCTGTTGACGCCGGGGTTCGGGGTGCTGGGGGTGGCGCGGACGCTGGTGGACGAGGCGATCCGGATGCGGCTGGGGCTGATCTTCGTGGTGGGGCTGGTGCTGCTGCTGCCGGTGCTGCCGTCGCTGCTGGGCGGGGAGACGCGGCTGCAGTACCGCCTCGAGTCGTTCCTGACCTACGCGTTGACGCTCACGTCGGTGCTGCTGAGCGCGATGACGATCCTGCTGGCGGTGCGGACGGTGAGCGCCGAGTTGGGGGAGCGGCAGGCTTACTTGACGCTGACCAAGCCGGTGAGCCGGGGGGGGTACCTGGCGGGCAAGTGGGTGGGGATCATGTCGCTGAACCTGCTGCTGCTGGCGACGGCGGGGGTGGGGATCGGGGCGTTCACGCGGGTGCTGGAGCGGCAGCCGGCGATGGACGTGGCGGACGCGGTGGCGGCGCGGGAACAGGTGCTGACCGCGCGGGCGTCGGCCGGGCCCGAGCCGGTCGATGCGTCGGTGCTGGCGGTGGACTTCGAGGCGCGCCTGACGGACCTGCGGGCCCGCGGCGTGGACCCGACGCTGTACGGCGCGCTCGACGACCCGGTCGAACTCGTCCGCGACGAGGCGCGGCAGCGGATCCAGCTCGACGCGATCCGGACCTGGCTCACGGTCGAGCCGCGGGGCCAGACGACGTACCGGTTCACGGGCCTGGCGGAAGCCAAAGCCGAAGGGCGGACGCTGCAGCTGCGTTACCACCCCAAGGCCGCGACCGCGCCGGGCGACAATCTGGTGCGGCTGGGCTTCCGGGTCAACGGCCGGCCGTATCTCGACCCGCTCACCAATCGACCGGTCCCGCCGGTGCGTAACAACACGTTTCACATCGCCTACTTCACGCCCGACCACGTCAACGACGCCGGCGAGCTGAACCTGACGGTCATCAACACCGGGGCCGACCTGGGTCAGACGGCTTTGGCGTTCAAGCCCGACGAGGGGCTGGAGCTGTTCTACCGTGTCGGCGGGTTCGAGGGGAACCTGGCCCGGGGGCTGGGCGTGATGTGGGTGCGGCTTGGTTTCCTGGCGGCGCTGGGGCTGGCGGCGGCGACGTTCCTGAGCTTCCCGGTGGCGTGCTTGGCTTGCTTCCTGGTGTTCTTCGCGGCGGTGGGCAGCGACTACTTGAGCGAGTCGCTGCGCAACTACGCGTCGGTGCCGCGGGACGAGGTGCCGTGGTGGGACAAGGGGGTGCTGACGGCCGGGAAGTTCGTCGAGCAACTGCGGACGGGCGAGTACTACGAGGCGCTGAAGCTGGTGATCCGGCTGGTGGGCGAGGCGTTTACCTTGGTGGTGCCGCCGCTGTCGCGGTACAGCCCGACGCCGCTGGTGGCCTACGGCCGGGCGATCGAGCCGCCGCTGATCGGCGGCGTGCTGCTGCGGATCGGGCTGATCGGCACGGGGGTGGTGGCGTTGTTCGCGTGGGCGGTCTTCGGGCGGCGGGAGGTGGCGCGGGTCACCGTGTGAGTAAGAACCTGCCATGGAAGAGCGACTGCTTCATCCCGTGATTTCGATCGGCATGATCTTGATCGGTGTGATGGCTACGGTGCCGATGGTGTACTTGGCTTATCACGCCCGGCATTGGACGGGTTGGATGATGGCCTCGATCCCGGTCACGCTGGCGGTCATGGGTGTGAATACATTCAAGACTTGGCTAAAAACGAAACGGAGCCACGATGTCTAGAGACCGCCTGACCCAACTCGTCGCCCTGCTCGTCATCGTCGCCGCGCTCGCCGGCTCGATGCTGCTCGTGCCGCGGATCAACGACCAGCGGCGGGATTTGCAGCTGACGTTTGCGGTGGACGAGAACCAGGCGGACCCGCCGCAGTACGCGCTGCTGGCCGCGGGGCTGGGCAGCTTCCGCGGGGTGGCGGTCAACGCGCTGTGGTACCGCGCCGAGATGATGAAGCGCGACGGGCGGTTTGCCGAGGCCAACACCCTGGCGACGTGGATCAGCAACCTCCAGCCGCGGTTCCCGCACGTCTGGGGGTTCCTCGCCTGGAACATGGCGTACAACATCTCGGTCGAGACGTTCACGCCGCAGGAGCGCTACGACTGGGTCAACAAGGGCGTCTCGCTGCTGCGGGAGCAGGGCATCCCGCAGAACCCCAACGCGGTGCGGCTTTACCGTGAACTGGGGTGGATCCTGTTCCACAAGATCGGGCAGAGCACCGACGACGTGAACTGGTACTACAAAGGCGAGTTCGCGCGGGAGTGGGAGGTCTTGCTCGGTGCGCCGTCGGAAGTCTTGGAAGGCAACGACGTGATCCGGGCGTTCTTCCCGGTGGCGCTGATGGCGGACCGCTACTTCGCGGTCGACCGGCCGTCGGAGCGGGTGCGGACCCGGCTGGAGGCGGCGATCGCGGCCGGCGACGTGCGTGAACTCGTGGATCGGGCCGAGCCGTTGCAAGACGCGGGGATCGTGGCGCTGGACCAGCGGCTGCGGGAGCTGCGGCGGACGGTCGCGCCGAGCCGGGAAGACGACCTGGCGGTGATCGACGAGCTGCTGGCGGCGGCGGCGGATCAGTTGAGCCGGGCCGAGCGCGACGCGGCGACGGTGTTCCTCGAAGAGAACGAGGCCGCCCGGCCGGTGGTCGAGGCGCTGCGGGAGCGGGGCATGGGCCTGGACACCGACACGCTGCGGGCGGTCGGCACGTGCCTGATGTACCTGCGTCACCGCCCGGCGGAGCTGGTGGCGCGGCTGCCCGAGACGCTGATGCCCCCGGAAGCGAAGGCGGTCCTGCCGCTCGTGGT
>JBCCRT010000064.1:0-15357 GCA_039201235.1 Planctomycetota bacterium | reverse complement strand
CGAAACCACGCTCCTCGGCTCGGTCTCGCCGACGTCGGGTGAGATCGCCAGCGGGCTGACGTTCGTCATCGATTCGGCCACGCTGCTCAGCGAGCTGCAGGACGACACCAACAACGCGATCACGTTCATCGTCACCGGCACCGGGTCCGTCGGCAGCCCCATCCGGCCCATCATCGACTCGCGGGAAAATCCCACCGGCAGCGGGGTTTCGCTCACCCTCATCCCCGAGCCCGGGTCGCTGGTGTTGGTCGCGGCGGGTCTGGGACTTACCCTGTCGCGGCAGCGGCGGATTCGGGCCGCCTGACCGCCGGACGGATCGACCGTACGCACCGCGAAAGGGCCGACGGGATTAACCGTTGGCCCTTTTTCGTGGTGTCGGTCCGACGGGTGCCGAGGACAGCCGGGGGTGACGACGGAAAAAACTTGCATTGCAAGCCGGTCCGGATAAAATTCACACGAGAGAATTCTCACGTGTGAATCCTGCCGCCACCGGCCGCCTCTTTCCTCGACCGTCCATGCTCACCCAGGCCCAACTCGCCCAACGCCTCGGCGTGGACCGCTCCACCGTCTCGCTGTGCTTCAACCAGCCCCAGCGCGTCAAGGTCGCCACCCGGCAGCGCGTCCTGCAGACCGCCCGCGACCTCGGTTACCGGCCCAACGCCGCCGCCCGCGCCACCAAACGCGGGTCCTTCCAGGCCGTCGGCCTCCTCCAGACCACCCACAAGTTCCGCGGCTACCTGCCCACGCCGCTGCTCGAGGGCATCCAGGACGCCCTGGCCGAGCACGACCTGGCGTTCATGCTCGCCAAGCTCCCGGACGCCGATCTGTCCCAGACCGCCGACCCGCCCCGGATCCTCGCCGAACGCATGGTCGACGGCCTGCTGGTCAACTACACCCACCACGCGCCCCCGGCCCTCACCCCCATGCTCCACGACGCCGGCGTCCCCGCCGTCTGGATCAACACCAAACGGGCCGAGGACTGCGTCTACCCCGACAACCTCGACGCCGCCGACCGCCTCACCCGGCACCTCATCGACCTCGGCCACCGCCGCATCGGCTACCTCCCCGCCCACCTCGCCGCGGTCGATCCCGACGGCCACTTCAGCCACCTCGACCGCCTCGCCGGCTACCAGCACGCCATGCAGCAGGCCGGCCTGCCGCCCCGCGTCATCACCGCCGACCGCGACGACGACCGGGCCCGCCACGAGCGCCTCCGCGCCGCCCTCACCGGCCCCGACGCCTGCACCGCCTTGATCGTCTACTTCTCCGGCTTCGCGCGCCTGGTCCTCGACGTCGCCCGCGACCTGGACCTGCGCGTTGGCCCCGACCTCTCGCTCGCCACCTTCGCGCTGCAGGACACCAACCACCTGTTCGGCGGCACCATCATGGTCCCGCCGCACTACGAGCTCGGACGCGCCGCCGTCCGGATGCTCCACCGCCGGCTCGGACCCGCCGCCGGCGACGAGCCCACGCCGCCCGTCGTCCTGCCCTACCGACTGCACGTCGGGCACAGCACCCGGCCGCCGCCGGCCTGACCCGGATTCTCGGCTTTCTCGTTTCGTTTCCCAACCTTTTTTGGAGGACCCCGTCATGATCGCCCGCTTCGCCGCCCCCGTCCTGCTCACCGCCGTTGCCGCCGCGCCGACCAGCGCCGCCGTCATCGGCACCTACAACTTCGACAACACCAACGGCGCGATCAGCGCCCCGGCCAGCAAATCGATCGACGTCCAGCCCGACGACGCCACGTTCAGCGACTTCGTGGTCGTCGGGGTCAACGAGGTCACCGGCGGCAAGGGCGCTAGCAACGCCGGCCGCCTCGGCACCGACGGGTGGAACACCGCAAACCAAAGCTTTGACGCGAACAAATATGTCGGCTTCACCCTCACCGCCGACACCGGCTTCGTCCTCGACCTCAACGAGTTCTCGATGGGCTTCGGCGTCGCCAACGACACCAACAACACCGGCGACGGCTTCTCTCCCCGCGACCTGAGCGTCATCGCCCGCACCAGCGCGACGGGCAGCTTCACCGAGATCATCAACCAAAACGACATCCAGCTCGGTTCGAACGCCTTCACCACCTTCACCGCCAACCTCACCGCCATCGCCGACACCGACTTCTTCGAGGTCCGCATCCGCGCCGCCGATCCTGACATCGCTTCCCGGCCCGCCCGCTTCGATAACATCTCGATCGACGCGCAGGTCATCCCCGAGCCGGCGTCGCTCGGGCTGGTCGCGGCGGGTCTCGGCGTTGTCCTGCCACGCCGCCGCCGGCCCGGCCGGTGACCGACCGCCGAACACGCCGTCCACGCAAAAGCCGACAGATCGAACCGTCGGCTTTTTTTTATGGCTGAACCCAAGGCGACGGGTGGCGGCACCTCTCCCCGCCGTGGCCGCCGGCAATGCCCCCTCTAGGACTCGAACCTAGGACCTGCGGATTAAGAATCCGATGCTCTAACCGACTGAGCTAAGGAGGCGGCGGGTCGGACGGGGACGAGCCCCAGCCGAAAGAGCGATTGTAAATCCGGGCGGGGGGTTGTCAATCGCTCGACCGGGGCTTCCGGGGGCTTGGGTTTGGCCCCCTCTCCCGCCGGGAGAGGGTTGGGGTGAGGGCAGAGTTTCTTAAGCTCGCAGTTTTTCTGCGACGCGCCCTCACCCGGCCCGCTGCGCTCGCCACCCTCTACCAGGGGGAGAGGGTACAGCCGTCACGCGCTGGCCATAAGTTTTTCGACGATGCCGCGGTCTTCGAGGGTGGTGGTGTCCTGCTTGATCTCTTTACCCGCGGCGATGTCGCGGAGCAGGCGGCGCATGATCTTGCCGCTGCGGGTCTTGGGCAGGGCGTCGGTGAGGCGGACCTGGTCGGGCTTGGAGATCGGGCCGAGCTCGTGGGCGACGTGATCGCGGATACTCTTCTTGAGCGCCTCGGCTTGTTCACTTCCGGGGGCGGGGACGTTGCCGCGGGTGATAACGAAGGCGGCGATGCCGGTGCCCTTCACGTCGTGGGGGAACCCGACGACGGCGGCCTCGGCGACGGCCTCGTGGGAGACCAGGGCCGACTCGACCTCCATCGTGCCGAGGTTGTGGCCGGCGACGACGATGACGTCGTCGATCCGACCGGTGATCCAGAAGTTGCCGTCGGGGTCGATGCGGGCGCCGTCGGCGGGGCAGTAGGACCCTGGAATTTTTGACCAATAGGTTTCGATAAACCGCTGCCGGTCGCCGTAGATGCCGCGGAGCATCGACGGCCAGGGCTTGCGGACGACGAGGATGCCGCCGGTGTTGTTGGGCACTTCCTCGCCGTCGGAGTTCACGACCGCGGCGTCGACGCCGAGCATCGGCCGGCAGCAGCTACCGGGGGTGGTGGTCGTCGCCCCCGGGAGCGGCGTGAGCATGTGGCCGCCGGTCTCGGTCTGCCACCAGGTGTCGACGATCGGGCACCGCCCGCCGCCGATGACCTCGTGATACCAGACCCAGGCCTCGGGGTTGATCGGCTCGCCGACGGTGCCCAGCACTTTCAGCGAGCTCAGGTCGTGTTTCTCGACGTGCTGGTTGCCCCATTTCATGAACGCGCGGATGGCGGTCGGGGCGGTGTAGAACTTGGTGACGCGGTGGCGTTCGATGACGTCCCAGAAGCGGTCATTCTCGGGGAAGTTGGGCGCGCCCTCGTACATGAGGGTCGGCACGCGGTTGGGCAGCAGGCCGTAGACGATGTAGGAGTGCCCGGTGATCCAGCCGAGGTCGGCGGTGCACCAGTAGGTGTCGACTTCGTCGACAGGGGCCGGGGGGGCGAGGGGCCCAGGGGCCGAGTGATCCGACCCCGGAACGTTGAGCCAAGCAGGTCTTCCACTGGGCCCCTCGGCCCCTTGGCCCCTCGGCCCCTCCGGCACGGCGTGGCCGTGGAGGTCGAACGTCAGCTTCGCGGTGAGGTAGGTGTGGACCATGTACCCGCCGGTGGTGTGCATGATGCCCTTGGGCTTGCCGGTGCTGCCGGAGGTGTAGAGGATGAACAGCAGGTCCTCGCTGTCCATCGGCTCGGCCGGGCACGTGTCGGCGACGCCGTCGGCACCCACGAGGTCGTGCCACCAGTGGTCCCTTCCGGGGCTCATGGCGACGTCGTTGCCGCAGCGGCGCAGCACGATCACGTCGTCGATCAGGTCGGTCATCGTCAGGGCTTCGTCGACGTTGGCCTTGAGTGGCACGGCCTTACCGCGCCGCCACGAGCCGTCGCAGGTGACGAGGATTTTGGATCGGCCGTCTTCCACGCGGTCCCGGATCGCCTGGGCCGAGAAGCCGCCGAAGATGATGGAATGGACCGCGCCGATGCGGGCGCAGGCGAGCGTGGCGACCGCGAGCTCGGGGACCATGCCCATGTAGATCGTGACAACGTCGCCCTTCTTCACGCCCTTGGCTTTGAGCACGTTGGCGAAGCGGGAGACGTCGCGGAGCAGGTCGGCGTAGGAGAGATGCCGGACCTCCGGCTGACCGTCGTCGCTGACCGGCTCGCCCTCCCAGATGATCGCGGTCGCGTCGCCGAGGCCCGCCTCGACCTGGCGGTCCAGGCAGTTGTAGCAGAGGTTCGTTTTGCCGCCGACGAACCACTTTGCGTCGGGCGCTTCGTATTCGAACACCTTGTCCCACGGATCAAACCAGTGCAGGTCCGACGCCACGGCGGACCAGAACGCCTCGGGCTGATCGATCGAGTAGCGGTGCAACGCCTCGTAGTGCGCCATCGATCCTATATGAGCCTGGGCCGCGAACTCGGCCGGCGGGGGGAAGCGGCGGGACTCCTGGAGCATCGACTCGGTGGCGTCGGCATCGGGCATCGAGATGGGCCTTTCGAGGTGACAACGAAACAAACGACGAATCGCCATGGTAATGCAGAAGCCGCTTACGGCTTAGCGGGGTTACGTTCCGGGGACGTATCATGCGGCGGTGTCGCGTCACCCCACCGTGAGTCCGCCGGCGGCGGCGCCGCGTGCCGACCGCCCGCCGCCGTGGCGGTCGGGGCTCGACGCGGCGCGGGCCAACGCCTTGCCGGGTGCGGTGCTCAGCGTGTTCGCGGTCGGGCTGCTTCTGAGCTACTGGGGCGTGCCGGCGGTGACCGCGGCGCTCGACGAGGTCGCGGCGTGGCGGGGCCGGCTGGCGGACGCGGGGGTCGGCTGGGCGTTCGCCGCGGCGAGCACCGCGTTGTTCGGCGGGGCGATCCCGTGGGTCGTGCAGAAGCTGCGGCCGTCGATGCGTGGCGAGACGCCGTGGAGCCACTTGTGGTACCTGTGCGCGTTCTGGGCGCTCAAGGGCGTCGAGATCGACCTGCTGTACCGGGCCCAGGCGGCGGTGTTCGGCGGGGGCCACGACCCGGGGACGATCGCGGCGAAGGTCGCCTTCGACATGGGCGTCTACTGCCCGCTGTGGGCCGTGCCGGGGACGGTGGCGGTCTACGCGTTCAAGGACCGCGGTTTTTCGCTCGACGGGGTGGCGTTGAAAAAATTCCGGGGGTGGTATGTGGACGACGTGGTGCCGGTGGTCTTGAGCAACTGGGCGGTATGGGTGCCGGCGGTGTGCGTGATCTACGCGTTGCCGCTGGCGCTGCAGCTGCCGGTGCAGAACCTGGTGCTGTGCTTCTGGTCGCTGCTGCTGGTGTGGCAGGTGCGGGCGTCGCGGGGCGGAAGCAGTTAGCCACGGATGAACGCGAATGAACAGGGATGGCTTCTGCGGATTGAACGTTTACGCCAAAGTCGGTGAAGCAACGAAAAAGAAAAGACCGTCTGCCTAACCGGAATCATCCCTGTTCATCCGCGTTCATCCGTGGCTAAACATGCCTTGGCGGATCGGCTCAGACCTCGCCGCGCTCGATGGCGTCGATCAACCACGCGGCGAACGCCGGCTTGGAGACGGGGCGGTCGTCGGGTCGCAGCCGTCGCCCGTCGGCGGTCAGCAGCATGCTGCGGATGGCGTCGCCCTCCATCGTGCCCAGCGGGTTGGCGACGATGGCATCGACGCCCTTGCGTTTCATCTTCGCCGCGGCGCGGGCTTCGAGGTGTTCGTCCTCTTCGAGGGCGAACGCGACGACGCGCTGGCCCGGCCGCTTGGCGGCGGCGCACTGGGCGACGAGGTCGGGGGTCGCTTCGAGCTCGATGCGCAGCCGGTCGCCGCGGGGCGTCTTGCCGGGGGCGACGTCGGCCGCGCGGTAGTCCGCCACCGCCGCCGCCATCACCAGGACATCGGCGAACGGAGCGTCCGCGGCGTCGGTGTCGCGTCGGCCCAGGAAGTGCTCGCCGAGCAGGTGCTGCAGCTCGGCCGTGGTTGTGAAGCGGTGGACGGCGACACGGTCGTGCAGGGTCGTCGGCGACAGCACCGGCCCGAGCAGCAGCGTCACCGCGTGGCCCGCCGCCGCCGCCGCCTCGGCCAGCGCGAGGCCCATCGCGCCGCTCGAGCGGTTGCTGATGAACCGCACCGCGTCGATCGGCTCGCGCGTCGGCCCGGCGGTGATCAGGAGGTTCAGCGGTTGGTCCATCGCCACCCCCGGCCGTCAGGCCGGCACCG
Source organism: Planctomycetota bacterium (assembly GCA_039201235.1). Taxonomy (GTDB): domain Bacteria; phylum Planctomycetota; class Phycisphaerae; order Phycisphaerales; family Phycisphaeraceae; genus Algisphaera. The sequence continues at coordinate 8,817 of JBCCRT010000064.1, read as the reverse complement.
CCAGCGGCTGCTCGCCCAGCGTCACGACTGTGATCTCGCCCACTGGGTGGTCGGCGACGAACGCGTTGAGCTCGTCGAGCGTCAGAGCGTCGACCTCGTCGGCCGCCTCGGCGAGGGTGCGGGGCCGGCCGAAGACGTGGACGTCCGACGCGATCGCCGCGGCGCGGGCGCGGGTCGATTCGCCCTGCATCACCAGCCTGGACTTCATGCCGACGACCGCCCGCTGGAACTCGCTCTCGTCGACGCCCTGCGACAGCCGCCGCAGCTCCGCGGTCAAGACGTCGAGGGTTTCCTGCGCCCGCGGCGTGGTGGTGCCGGCGTAAGCGAGCACGTCGCCGCGGTCTTTCTGGCCCTGGTAGCCGGCGTACACGGCGTAGACCAGGCCCCGCTTCTCGCGGACCTCGGTGAACAGCCGGCCCGACATGCCGCCCGACAGCACGGCGACGGCCGCCTGCTGCGCGACCCGCCGGGGGTCGGTCAGGGGCACGGCCGGGTACGCCGCGGCGATGTGGACCTGCGTCGAGTCGCCGGTCTCGTGGCCCACCCCGCCCTCGGCGTCGCCCGTCGGCTCGGCGAGCGCCGCGGCCCCGGTCCAGTCGCCGAGCTGGCGGGTCACGGCCGCCAGCAGCTGGTCCCAGTCGTAGCAGCCCGCGAAGGCCAGGATCGACCCGCCGGCGACGAACCGTTCGGACCAGAAGTTTCGTACGTCGTCGGCGGTCGTCGCTTCGAGGTGTGCGCGGACGCCCAGGGGCGAGCGGCCCATCGGCTCGGGGAAGTGGCGGCGGCCCAGCTCGAGCATGACGCGGCGCTGCGGCTCGTCGTCGAGGGCGTCGATCGCCTGCGTGGCGAGGTCGACGCTGGGGCCGAGGGCGGCGTCTTCCAGCGACGGGCGGCGCACCATGTCGAACAGCAGCGGCAGGGCTTCGCCGGCGTGGGGCGACATCATGAGCGCGCCGAGGCGGGAGAAGCGGCGCTGCGGCTCGGTGCTGCGCTGGACGCCGAGGCGGTCGAGGGCGTCGCAGTGGGCACGGGCGTCGCGGCCGCCGGCGCCGCGGCAGACCATCTCGGCGAGCAGGGGGGCGACGCCCTGGCGGTCGGCGGGCTGGCTGGCGAGGCCGGCGGGCAGCAGCAGGGTCATCGCCAGCGACCGCACGCCGGGCATGGGCTCGGCGACGACGGTGAGGCCGTTGGGCAGATCAGCGCGGTGGAACGGAGGCATGGCCGCGATTGTAGCGGCGGGCCTCAGCGGTCTTTGAGCCGCGCCCGGCCGATGGGTTTCGGCGGAGCGTCGGTCGCTTCGGGCAGCGAGACGTGAAGCGGGGCTTCCGGCGTGAGGCGTTGCGGCGACGGGCCCGGCGGGGCCAGCGTTGCCTGCGTCGTGCCCGGGGTGCGCCCGGGGGTGTAGGCCAGCGGTTTACGGCGCGGGTCTGTGTCGCGGTGCAGCGCGGTGAGCGTGACGCCGTTGAGCCGATTGTAGAGCGTCAGGGCCTCGTCCTCGCGGAGCGTGGGGGCGACGCGGGCGCGGAATACGCCGAGGTTCGGGTTGTACCAGAACTGGGCCTGCCCCCGGCGGACGGCGACGGGGTCGGGCGGGTGGGCCTCGCGGTCGCCGGGCGGCGCCACGTCGATCCAGGGCCGCGGGCCGTGCGGCGTGCCGGCGGACCCGGAGAGCAGCCCGTTGGTCGGCGGCTCGTCGCCGAACCACTCGGGGCGGACCACAACCGGCCAGAGCGTCGGCGTCTGCGAGCTCATCTTGTCCAGCGCCCCGTAATAGGAAGCGCGTTCGTACAGGCGCGCCAGCGACCGCTGGACGTCTTCGCCCGTGGCCGCGTCCGCCCGCCCGCTCTGTCGGCCCACGAGCATGAAGCCCGCCGCGCCCACCACGGCCAGCACCACCAACCCGTCGACCGCGCGCCGCATACTCATGTCCCGTACCGATCGGCCCGCCGCCGCCGCCGCTTCAGGCCGGGTCGGCCGGGTCAGCGACGCCGCGACACGCGCCGCCCGCGTGACCCCTACAACCCGCACGGCCGACCCGACGAACCGGTACATTATCCACCGACACCGGCGAGGCCCCGGCCCGACTTCAACCACCGCCGCGGAGACCGGCCGTGAACAAGTTCGTCATCATGGGGCCCCAGGGCTCGGGTAAGGGCACCCAGGCCAAGCTGCTCAAAGAGAGGTTCGACCTGACCCACATCAGCGTCGGCGACATCTTCCGCTGGCACGTCCAGGCCCACACCAAGCTCGCCGCTCGCATCAAACGCCTCATCGACGCCGGGCAGCTGGTCCCCGACGATATCGTCGAGGACATCATCCAGACCCGGCTGGCGGAGCACGACTGGAACTACGGCTTCATCCTCGACGGCTTCCCGCGCAACGTCGAGCAGGCCCGCTTCTTCCTCGAGTCGTACGACATCTCCGCGGTGATCTACATCGACGTGCCCGAGCAGGTCACGATGCGTCGCGCCCTGGCCCGCCGGGTCTGTGCGCAGTGCGGGCTGGACTACAACCTGATCTTCCACCGCCCCGAGGTCGAGGACACCTGCGACGTCTGCCCGGGCCGGCTCGTCCCCCGGGCCGACGACAACGAGCGGGCCCTGCGCAGCCGGCTCGACGACTTCCACCACAAGACCCGCCCCGTGCTCGAGCTCTTCGAGGCCAAGGAGCTGGTGCTCCGCGTTGACGGTACCGCCGACCGGCAAGACGTGTTCGAAGAGATCCTCCGCAAGCTCGACCGCAACGCCGAGGGCGTCCCTGTGGTCTAACGGTGTTGGTTGAAAAGTCGCTGCGACGCGACGCGTCGCTGACCCGCGAACGCGGCGCCGCGATCTCGCGGGATCGGGGGCCCAAGGTCCACTAGAATCTGTCTGTCATGGCGGTAATCGGAAGTATGATCGTCCAGGCCCTGGGCTCGACCGGGCTGTTCGCGTCGCGGGCCTTCGTCCCGGCGTTCGCCGCCGCGCTGATCCTACGCTTCGGGCCGCACTTCCCGATCATCCAGAACCTGGGTTTGCTCCAGGCGCTGGGCTTCAGCGGTGCGCCCAGCTGGTTCACCAGCGACCTCTGCCTAATCGTGCTCGGCGTGCTGGCGGGCCTCGAGGTCGCGGCGACCAAGAACCCCGACGCCCGGGCTCTGCTCAACGAGGTCGACAAGTACGCCAAGCCCGCGATGGCGGCGCTGACGCTCATGGGCGTGTTCACCGCGGCGGACGTCGACTTCACCGAACAGAACGTCCTGCCCCCCGGAACCCCCGGAAGTGCGGCGGCGGCGGTGGTGGTTCCCGTCGCGGCGGGCGTCGGCGGCGTGACGCTCGCGTCGGTCTTCGCGTCGCTGACCGCGGCGCTCACGTTCGTCGTCGCCAGCGCGCGGTCGTTCATCGTCGGGCTGTTCATCGACGCCGACGAAGCCGACGACATCGGCGTGCAGAAGCTCTTGAGCTGGGGCGAGGACTTATGGTCGCTCTTCGGGGTCTGGCTCCTCGTGTTGTTCCCGCTGGTGATGCTGGCGCTGATCGCGCTGGCCAGCGGGTTCGTGCTGCTGCTGCGGTGGTGGGCGCACCGCAAGGAGGAGGCGTCGCGGGTGCCCTGCGGGACGTGCGGCAAGCTGATGTACCGCTGCGCGCTGGTGTGCGGGCACTGTACGGCGGCAAACCCCAAGGTCTGCGACCTCGGCTGGTTCGGCCAGTCGGACACCAACGACCCGGCGAACCTCAAGACCCACGCCTTCCGCCTCGCCACGCACAAGCGCTGCCCGACCTGCGCGGCCAAGCTCACCGAGCGCCGACCGCACCAGACCTGCGCGCTCTGCGGCGGCGACCCGTTCGGCGAACCCGCGTTCGCCCGGGACTACGTCAACCACATCTCCCAGCGGCTGCCGGCCGTGCTGCTGCTGTGCGCGGCGCTCGGGGCGGTGTGGGTCGTCGGCGTGATCCCGGCCGTGATCCTCTACCGCCTGGCCCTGGTCGCGCCGCTGCGGCGGTATGTGCCGCGCGGCCGCAACTTCGTGACCCAGTGGTCGCTGCGGATCGTCTTCTTCATCCTGCTGGCGACCAACATCGTCCCCGGGGCGGGCATCGTCACCGTCCCGGTGATGGCGCTGCTGAGCTTCCTGACCTACCGCGGGGTGTTCGTGGGCCTGCTCGACGACACGCCGGCCGAGGCTACACCACCCGCCGCGCCGCTGCCCGCCCCGGCCTGACGTCCTACCGTCTGTCCCATGCCCGCGAAGCTCTCGGTCAACGTCAACAAGATCGCGCTGCTGCGTAACGCCCGGCCCGGCGAGGTGCCGTCGGTGGTCGAATTGTCGCGGCTCGCGCTCGACGCCGGGGCCCACGGCATCACCGTCCACCCCCGGCCCGACGCCCGGCACGTCCGGCCTAGCGATGTCGACGCGCTGGCCGAGCTGCTTGCCAGCCCCGAGTACGCCGGCCGCGAGCTGAACATCGAGGGCAACCCGTTGGACCTTTCGCACGGCGATCACCTGATGCCGATCCTGCGTCGCGTCCGGCCGGACCAGGCGACGCTCGTGCCCGACGCGCCGGACCAGGCGACGTCCGACCACGGCTTCGCGTTGGACCGGCCCGCGGTCGTCGCCGAGCTGCGGCCGATCGTGGACGAGCTGTGCGGCCTGGGCTGCCGGGTCAGCGTCTTCGTCGACCCCGAGCCCGAGGTCGCGGCCCGCGCGGTCGACGCCGGCGCGCAGCGTGTCGAGCTCTACACCGAGTCGTACGCCCGGGCCTACGCCGGCGTCGAGCGCGACGACATCACGCAACGCTTCGCGGACACCGCCCGCGCCGCCGTCGCCGTGGGCCTGGGCGTCAACGCCGGCCACGATTTGAACCTCGACAACCTCGCGTGGTTTGTGCGGCACGTCGCGGCGGTCGCCGAGGTCAGCATCGGCCATGCGCTGATCGCCGACGCGCTGCGTCACGGGATGGCCGACGCGGTCGCGGCTTACCTCGGGGCAACGACGACCGTGAAGTGAACGGCGCTTGGCGGTGCGGATGCGCAGCGGGTTGAACACATCGTGAAACGACCGATAAAAACCGCCGTGGTGCTGCGATATCACGGTCCTTGTGTCCTATTGTTTCGGCACTACCGCGCGGCAACAAGGACGCCCCGCACGGTCCCCGCTCCGCCGGCGACACCTTCCCACCGCATGCCGGCAACCAAGATCAGGGAAAACATCAAGTCGCGTCCGCTACTGCTCCGATAACTATTGAGATGTTGCATCAACCGCAAGACCGGGACCTTACGTTTTACTTCCAGGTCTACCGCGACCCCCGCGAAGCGCGCTGGTGTCTGACGCAGTTGCGCCGCGTCTACCCCGGGGCCACGGTGATGCTGGTCAGCGACGGCGACGACCGGTCGCCGTGGAAGCGGCTGGCCGAACGCTTCAACGCCCACTGCCACATCGGCCAGCGCCTCTACGGCACCGAGCACGGCGGCCGGATGCTGCAGCGGATGCTCGACCTTTTCGCCGACCGGCCGACGCCGTACCTCATCAAGATCGACACCGACACGTGGGCCCACCGCCGGCTCGGCTACCTGCCGACCGGGCGGAAGGTGTTCGGCACGCTGGAGTGGTACACCTTCGGCCGCCGCGAGCCGCTGGGGTTCCCGAACGTCCAGGGCGGCTTCGTGGGCTACACCCGCGAGGCCGCCACGCTGATCCGCAGCTCGAAGGTCCTGCTCTCGCCCCGGCTGCGCGACTACGCCAACACCTACGCCGACGTCGAGGAGATCCGCGGGCGGGCCGAGCGCGGGATGGTCTCGTCGGACTTCCTGACCCGCTACGCCTGCCGGTCGCTAGGGATCGAGTGCGAAGAGTTCGGCGAGGTGAAGTCCAAGTACCGCGGCTGGGTCGCCGAGACCGACGGCCAGTTCGCTTTCACGCACCCGCACAAAGAGATCGCCGGCCGCTCCCCGCTGGCCGCGGTGGTCCGCGACGCGTTACCCCGGGCGGTGAAGGCCCCGGCCCGCTCCGCCGTCCGGGTGGCGAAGACCTCGGCGCGGTCGTTGCTCGGTCGGCCCACGCCCAGGCCGCGTCCGAGCCTGCCGGTCTCCGCGGCCCCCCCGACCGTCGCCGCGTCCGACGCCGCCTGATCCGGATCAAGCCGCCCCCCGGGCCTCGGCCAGCGCCGATTCCGCGTCGCGGATCAGGGACGCCAGTTCTTCGGGTAACGCCCCGCCCGCCGCCGACCATCGCCGCCGCAGCGACCCGGCGTGCCGCGCGATCAACACCGCCGCCCGGTCGCAACCCAGCGCCCGCTCACCGGCGCCGAGCCCGTCCGCTTCCCGTAGCGCGAACCACACCGCCTGGAGCTGCACGATGTCCGGCACCGAGTCTTTCCAACGTCGGCCCGAAGCGTCGCCCGGCCAGGCCGTCGACGACTTCGCAAACTCGACCCACCGCCCCAGCAGCACGGCCCACGCCATCGATTCGGGCCGCAGCGGCTCGGGGGTGTCCGGAGTCTCGGTCATCACGCGGCATCATGGGGCCCGGCCCGCGGACACGCAACGCGTCGCGGGGTGCTCCGGGGCGTCGCGGCGTAGCATGCCGGCATGCTCAAGCCGATCGCGACCCCGCTGCTGTGCCTGATCGCTTTGCTGGCCCTCACGCACGGCTGCGCCGCCCCGAGCCGCGCCGAGTCGGCCCCCGACGGGCCCCGCGCGGTGTTCCCGGGGGTGACGCTGGACCGCACGGCCGGGCACGTCGACCTCGACGCGACGGTTGTCGGCCGTGAGGTCGAGTGGCTGGAATTGCTGGCGTGCCGGCCCGGCACGCGGGAGTACGAGTCGGTCGTGTCGGTCGCCGCCGAGGCCGAGCACGTCCAACTCGGGCTGCTGCTGCTCGGGTTGAAGCCGGGCCGTCCGGCGTGGGCCGAGCGGGTCGGCGACGAGCTGGTGCAGCACCCGCCGACCGGCCCCCAGCTCGAGCTGCACTTCGTCGTGCCGGGCGAAGACGGGGCGGACGACCGTGTGGTGCCCGCGTCGGACTGGGTTGTCGATCAGGAGGATGGCGACGTGATGCCCGATAACACGTGGCTGTTCACCGGCTCGCGGTTCGTCGAGCACGCGGGCAAGCGGTGGTTCCTCGCCGAGGCGAACGGCACGGTGGTTTCGGTGGTGAACTTCGGCGACGAGCTGGTCGGCCGGCCCACGACGCAGTCCGAGGCCGGCGGCAACGTGTTCTGGACCAGCCGTACCGACGCGATCCCCCCCAACGGCACGGAGGTGCGTCTGCGCATCCGGCCCGCCCCCGGAACCACCCCCGGAACCACCCCCGAAAGTAACCCGGCCCTCACGCAGAGCGGTTGACACCCGGCGCGGCCCCGCCGAGAATTTGATTTACCTCTGTTTCTCGACCTGAACCCCGAAAGTCACCCATGCTGTTCATGATCCGACGGACGTTTCTGGCCGGCCTCCTGGCCGCCTCCCTGCTCTTGGCCGGCGGGTGCGCGACCGGTTACAGCACCGACCTGACGCCCGAGCTCGAGTCGGCGGGCATGACCCGCGAGCAGGTCGAGAACCGCAACGCGCGGGTGATCGACAACAACTTCCGCTCGATCTGGGACGACCTGGCCCGGGCGATGCTGCTGGATCGCACCAGCGGGCTGCAGCCGGCCTACGTCCCCTGACCACCGCCCGCGGCGTCGGCCGGGAAGGGCTCAACGCGTCGGGAAATACTCTTGCAGCGACCGGACGCCCCAGTCGCCCCGCCGCAGCGCTTCGGTCGCGCGGACCGCGACGCGTGCGGCGGTCATCGTGGTGATCATCGGCACGCCGTTGCGCACCGCGGTCGCCCGCAGCTTGCCCTCGTCCGTGCCCGCGCCCTTGCGCGTCGGCGTGTTGATGATCAGGGCCAGCTCCCCGTTCTTCATCAGGTCCAGCGCGTTGGGCCGGCCGCCTTCCTGGATTTTTTTGACGAGCGTGGTGGCGACGCCGTGCCGCGCGAGGTGGTCGTACGTGCCGCGGGTGGTCAGGACCTCGAAGCCCTGCTCGACCAGGCCGCGGGCGACGTCCGGTAGCGCCGCCTTGTCGCTCTGACGCACCGACAGGAACACCTTGCCGGCCAGCGGCAGCTTGGCGCCGGCCGCCATCTGCGCCTTGGCGAAGGCGACCGGGAAGTCGGCGTCGGCCCCCATGCACTCGCCCGTCGACCGCATCTCCGGCCCGAGGATCACGTCCACCCCCGGGAACTTCCCGAAAGGAAACACGGACTCTTTGATCGACGTGTGCGTGGGCGTGACCTCGTCGGTGACGCCGAGCTCGGCGAGCTGTTTGCCGGCCATGACCTTCGCGGCCAGCCGCGCCCAGCTCACGCCGGTCGCCTTGCCGACGAACGGCACGGTCCGCGACGCCCGAGGGTTGACCTCGATCACGTAGACCTCGCCGTCTTTCACCGCCCACTGCACGTTCATCAGCCCGCGGACGCGCAGCGCCTCGGCGAGCTTGCGCGACAGGTCTTTGAGTTCCTCGGTGACGTCCGGGGGTAGCGAGTAGGCGGGGATGGTGCACGCCGAGTCGCCGGAGTGGATGCCCGCTTCCTCGATGTGCTCGAGCACCCCGCAGACCAAGGCGCGGCAGTCGGCGTGATCACTTCCGGGGGCACTTCCGGGGGGGGCGAAGTCGGCGATCACGTCGATGTCACACTCGGTCGCCTCGGCGAGAAACTTGTCGACGAGGATCGGCTGACCGGCGAGGTCGGACGCGCCGATCGCGATGGCCATGTAGTGCCGCAGCTGCGCCTCGTCGAAGACGGTCTCCATCGCCCGGCCGCCGAGCACGAACGACGGGCGGACCAGCACCGGG
>JBCCRT010000063.1:0-15358 GCA_039201235.1 Planctomycetota bacterium | reverse complement strand
CCGTCGCGGCTCTGGTAGAGCGTCGCCTCGGCACAGACGGCCTCGAGGCCGCGGAACCCGCCGGTGAAGCACCAGCCCGCCTCGGCCCGGCCGAGGACGCCCGACGCGAAACGCAGCTGGATCACCCCGTAGTCGTCGACCTCGGGGTATTGACCCGTCACGTTGGCGGTCGAGGCCCAGACCGACGTGACCGGTCCGGCGAGGGTGAGCAGGGCGTGGACGGCGTGGGTGCCCATGTCCATGAGCGCCCCGCCGCCCGCCAGCGCGGGGTCGGTGAACCACCGCACGTCGGGGCCGTCGAACCACAGGCCGTAGGCGGCGTGGTGGGCGTTGCGGTAGGTCAGGTGCGTGAGCCGGCCGAAGCGTTGCTCTCGCAGGGCCGCTCCGGCCGCCCGCATCGGAGCGTCGAACGGCAGGAAGTAGCCGCTGAGCAGCGGCGTGCCGTACCGCTGCTGGAGGCGTGCGATCGTCCGCGCGTCGTCGGCCGAGGTCGCCAGCGGCTTCTCGCAGAACACCGGCTTGCCCCGCGGGAGCAGCCGCTCGAGCAGCGGCAGGTGCCGGGTGTTCTCGGCGCACACGACGAACGCGTCGACCGCCGGGTCTTCGACCACGGCCTGCAGGTCGGCCGTGAAGCCGCAGCCGGCCTGCTCGGCGTACCGTCGGCCGCGGTCGGGCACGTCGTCCCACACGGTATGAACCACGCCCTCGGCCTCGCCGGAAACCAACGCCTCGATGAAGCCCTTGGTGTGGATGTGCGCGGTCGAGACAAACGCCAAGCGGGTCATGGTGGTCCTTAGGGGCGGTCACGGCGGAACGTCGTCGCCGGTGCTCCGCAGCCTAACCTGCGGTTCGTTGGTCCCGCCGTCGAGCCAGGACCAGCACGCCGCCGAGCCCGATCAGCAGGGCCGACGCGGGTTCCGGGATGAAGGTGACGTTCAGCGTCGGATTCGACGCCGAGGCGAAGCCGTTGTTGAAGCGGAAGAGGCCGCGGGTCGTGTCGCCTTCCAGGCCGGGCGCGGTGACGATCAGGTCCAGCACGCCGTCGCCGTCGATCGCGGACTGGACCGCGTCGATGAAGTCGGTGGTGCTGCCGAACGTGAACTGGTCGCCCGTCGCGGTGGTGTCGGGGTTGCCGGCGTTGGACGTCGAGAGCACGGTCGGCAGGAAGTCGCCGCCCGGCGTGGTCCAGGCGGTGCTGCCGTCGGACGTCGCCCAGTTGGAGCTGGTGGTCGGGGTGGTGGTCAGCTGCTGAAGGTTCATCGTCTCGCCGGGGTTGCTGACGCTGCTGGCGTCGTTGTCTTCGACGGTCAGCACGAGGCTGACCGCGGTGACCTCGGCGAAGTCGGGCAGCGTTGAGAGGTCGTAGCTCAGCAGTGCACGGGTCGCGCTGGGGCTGCCCGAGCCGTTGCCCAACCCGCCGACGAAGAGGATCGTGCTGCCGCTGGTGTTGGAGGTGGTGCTGTCTTCGCGGATCCAGTTGCCGGTGCTGCCGGGTGTGACGCCGGTCGTGAACGAGACGGGGGAAGCGGGCGCCAAAACGGGGCAGAAACCTGCCGCGGTCAGGGCGGACGCGGCGACGAAGCGGGCGAGGGGGGTGCGTGACATGGGGGCCTCCTTTAAGCCGGGACGAGAGTGAATCGATCCGTACCGGGACATATGCCCGGTTTTGATGCGCCATATTGTGCGACGCACGTCCCCGATTTCTAACGCTTAGAAGAAATGTGTTTACGTTTCCGCGTTGATCACTACCCTGAGAAATGTGACCCGCACTCCCGCCCCTTCGCCCGCCCGCCCGGCCCACGTCGGCATCTTTGTCCAGACCTGGCACACCGCCGGCCGCGACATCCTCCGCGGCATCACCCACCAGACCCGCGACCACCCGAACTGGGACATCCACTGCCCCTGGCCCGGCTACGGCAAGCTGATGCTCGACCCCACCGTCCGGCTCGACGCCGCCGTGGTCCGCTGGGACGACGACGACCGCCGCGACCTGCACCGCTTCCTGGAGAACCGCCGGCACCGCTACCCGATCGTGCTGATCGGCGACGAGGCCGCCCTCGGCATCCCGCCGGACCTGGGCTGGGACCAGGTCTCGGTCGGCCGGCTCGCCGCCGAGCACCTGCTCGAACACGCCCACCGCGGCTTCGCCTTCGTCGGCCATCCCGGCCGGTCGTACCAGGCCCGCCGCCACGCGGGGTTCGTGGACGCCTGCCCCACGCCGCCGCGGGTCTTCGAGGTCCGCGACGAGCCGCAGCACCGCCTCCGCCGCCGGCTGCTGCGCTGGCTCCCCACGCTGCCCCGGCCCGTCGGGCTCTTCGCCGCCACCGACCCGCTTGCCCGGGTCGTGCTCGACGCCGCCAAGACGCTGGGGCTGGCCGTGCCCCGCGAGCTGGCCCTCATCGGGGCCGGCGACGACGACCTGCTCTGCGAGCTCGTCTCGCCGTCGCTCTCCAGCGTCGGCCTGCCGGGCTTCGAGCTCGGCCGGCAGGCCGCCGCCCGCGTCGAGTCGCTGCTACGCCACCCCGATCGGCCGCGCCCCCCGACGACGCTGATCCCCGCCCGCGCCGCCGCCGCCCGACGCAGCACCGACGACTTCGCCCTTGACGACCCCGCCGTGCTCCGCGCCCTGCGTCATATCCGTGACCACGGCGACCGGCTTCACGACCTCGAGGACGTCGTCGACGCCGCCGGCGTGTCCCGCCGCACGCTCGAAAAACGCCTCAAGGCCGCCACCGGCCACACCCTCCAGAACGCCGTCTATCACGCCCAGCTCCGGCGCGCCCGCGGCTTGCTGGTGACCACCAACCTGTCCGTGACCCAGATCGCCGTCCGCTGCGGCTTCCCCAACCCCCAACGCTTCGCCGAGGTCTTCAAGCGGACCCACCGCACGACGGCCTCGGCGTACCGCGAGCAACACCGCCGGGCGTGACCGGGACCACCCGGGGGCGACAAGGTCCGCGACTCAGACGGCCGCTTCGTCCAGCAGAGCCGACAGCTCGGCGACCAACCCGGGCTCGTCGCGGTGGCGGTCGTGCTGCTCCGCCCGGTCGGTCGGCAGGTGGTAGAGCTCGGCGACGCGTCGGCCGTCTTCGCCGGGGGCCGTCAGCAGCTTCCAGTCTCCGCGGCGCACCACCCGCCGTTCGCGGAACCGCCAGGTCAGCGGCGACCCGCGGTGAGGGCTGTCGGCGGGCCGGTTACTCGTCAACGCGGACCGGTGGTCCCGGCCGTCGAGGCCCAGGTCTCCGAGCGTGTCGGGATCGACCCCGGCGGCTGTGAGCAGGGTCGGCAGCACGTCGGCGTGGGTCCCGATGCCGTCGTACACCCCGCCGGCCGGGACCACGCCCGGCCACCGCCAGATCGTCGGCAGGCGAATACCGCCCTCGTAAAGCGTTGCCTTCGCGCCGCGGAGCCCGCCGGTCGAGCCGCCGGGGTACGGCTCGGGCCGGCCGTCGGGCCAGTTGCGGTTCTCCCGCGACGGGCCGTGGTCGGCCGAGCTGAACACCACGGTCCGCCCGCCGATCCCCAGCGTCTCGAGCTCGTCGAGGATCCGGCCTACCGCGGCGTCGTACTCGTAGAGCAGCGCCGCCGTGTGTTGGCGGGCCGGCTCGAGGTGTGCGAATCGTTCGAGCGTGGCCCGCGGCGCCTGCATCGGGTAGTGCGGCGCGTTGAACGGCAGGTACAGCAGGAACGGCCGGCCGTCGTCCCGCATCGCCCGCAGCGCGTCGACCGCCCAGCCCGCCAGGAGGTACGTGAGGTACCCGCCGTCGTGGTGCAGCTCGACGCCGTTGTGCCAGAGGTCGTGCCGCGGCGGCGCGTTCTGGTTCATGAGCCAGTAGAAGACGTGCGACCAGTAATCGACGCAGCCGTGGAGGAAGCCGCGGAAGTCGTCGAAGCCGCGCTCGTGCGGCCGCTGCCCGGCCCACTGCCCGAGGTGCCACTTGCCGACCATGCGGGTCTGGTAGCCGCGGTCGCGCAGCAGCTCGGGCAGCGTGGGGATCGCCGGGTCGAGGCCCCGCGCGCCGGGTTCGTGCCCCACGTTGTCGGGCACGCCGGCGCGGTGCGGGACCCGGCCGGTCAGCAGCGACGCCCGCGACGGCGAGCACAGCGGGGCGTTGCTGTACCACTGCGTGCAGCGGGCCCCCGACGCCGCGAGCCGGTCGAGGTTCGGCGTCTCCAGGTCGTCGGCGCCGTAACAACCCAGGTCCCCCAGGCCCTGGTCGTCGGTCAGCAGCACGATGAAGTTGGGGCGTTCGTCCGGCATGGGTCGTGTCTGTCGCCGCCGGCTTCGGCCGGTCAATCGCTCAGGATATCGGCGAGGGCCGACCGGTCCTCGGCGTCGGCGCGGACGAGGGCGGGGATGCGGTCGGGCGGGGCGGCGCACTCGACCCGGGACCCGCCGGGGTGGGTGTCGCCGGTGGCCGGGTCGAGCCAGTCGCGGCCGGCGGGCAGGTAGACCGGGCGTGACGCAACGCCGTCGGCGCAGACGGGGGCCACCAGGACGTCCGGGCCGAGCAGGTACTGGTCTTCGACGGCCCAGGCGTGCGGGTCGTCGGGAGCGTCGAACCAGACCGGCCGCATGGGCGGGGTGCCGGTCTCGTGGGCGTGCCGCATGGCGCGGGCGAGGTAGGGGCGGAGGCGTTCGCGGCGTTGCATCGTCGCATGGAAGATGGTTTGGGTTTCGTCGCCGTAGGACCAGGGCTCGTTGGGCCCGCCGGAGAAGAGGGTGCGGGGCAGGCGGTTGCCGTGCAGGCGGAAGACGGGGCAGAACCCGGCGTACTGGAACCAGCGGGCGATGAGTCGGCGGTAGGCGGGGTCGGCCGGGTCGCCGCCGTGGAACCCGCCGATGTCGGTGGTCCACCAGGGGATGCCGGCCATCGCCATGTTCAGCCCGGCCCGGACGGACTTACGCAGCGACGCCCAGGTCGTCTCGATGTCGCCGGACCACACCAGCGCGCCGTAGCGCTGGCTGCCGGCCCAGGCCGAGCGGCAGAGGGTGACGACCTCGGTCTCGCCGGTCGAAGTGAGCCCGTCGTGGAACGCGCGTTGGTGATCGAGCGGGTAGCGGCCGGCGACCTCGTCGCCGGCCCCGGCGTGGAAGATCAGGTTGTCGTGCTCGATCGGCTCGACCTCAGGCTCGCAGGCGTCGAGCCAGAACACGCGGATGCCGTAGTCCACGTAGTGCTGCTTGATCCGGTCCCACATGAAAGCGCGGGCGCCGGGGTTGGTCGCGTCGTAGAGCAGCAGCCGCTGCCACCGCTCGCTGGGCTTGTCCGCCATGGCCGAGACGGCGTCGCCCCCCCGGACGCTGCGCACCAGCAGGCCGCGGTCGCGCAGCGCCTCGGCGTTCTCGCTGTCGAGGTTGACCGTCGGCCAGACGCTCACGGCCGGCTCGACGCCCATCGCCCGCAGCTCGGCGACCATGCCCGGCACGTCGGGCCAGTCGTCGGGGTCGAACCGCCAGTCGCCCATCCGGGTCCAGTGGAAGTAGTCGATCACCATGACCGACAGCGGCAGCCCGCGGTCGCGGAAGCCGCGGGCCACGTCGAGCAACTCGTCCTGGTTGCGGTAACGCAGCTTGCTCTGCCAGAAGCCCAGGGCCCAGTCGGGCATCATCGTCGGGAAGCCGGTCGCCTCGGCGTAGCGTCGCATCAGGTCGGCCGGGGTGTCGCCCGCGGCGATCCAGAGGTCGAGCTGCGGCGTGCGGTCGGCGTCCCAGCGGGTGCCGTTGCGGCCGAAGCTCACCTGCCCGGTGCCGGAGTGGTTCCAGAGCAGGACGTAGCCGCGGTTCGAGACGCAGACGGGGACACTGACCTGGGCGTTGACCTGCCGCAGCTCGAGGACGCAGCCCTTCTGGTCGAGCCGGCCGTGCTGGTGCTGGCCCATGCCGAAGAGCCGCTCGCCGTCGAACGCTTCGAAGCGGGCGGTGAGGCGGTAGCGGTCGCCGCCGAGGGGGCGGAAGGTGTGCCCCCGTGGGTCGTCGCGGAGCAGCCAGCGGTCGCTTACCGTGTCGCGGACGGCGACGGCGCCCGCGGCATCGACCGTGGCCTCGACCCGGCCGTGAACCAGCCGGGCGGTGCCGCCGTCTTCCGCCGCGTCGGTGTGGCTACCTGGCTCGTGGGCGGGCGGGCGGTCGCCGAGGGCGTCGGGCAGGTCGATCCAGGCCGGGTTAGGCGAGACGCGGATGCGGACCGCGTCGCGGCCCCAGGCTTCGATGCGGAAGCGGCGGTTCTGCCGCCGGACCTCGATCACGGGACGCCCGCGTCGCGGGGGAACTTCCAGATCATCGGGCCGTCGACCATGGTGACGCCGCTGACGTTGCGGTAGGTCAGCTCTTCGGCGTTGACCGAGCCGGTGTGGCCGTCGAGATAGGTCACGTTGGCGTTGAGGTCGCCGTGCCGGAACACAGGCCGCAGCAGGCCGTAGTCGTTCCAGCCGTCGCCGACCAGAAACAACTCGGACGGCGAGGGCACATCGTCGAACGAGGCACGCAACGCGGTCGACCACGACCCGCTTTCGAGATTGACGCCGCTGACGTTGGCGCCCGGATTGAAGTCGGTCTCCAGCGCGAGCCGGCCCAGCAGGTTGTTGGTCGGCACGTGGTAGCCCCAGGCGGCGTTGAACGTGTACTGCGAGAAGAACGCCTGCTCGCCGACGACCGCGGTCGGGTCGGCGGCCCAACGGTTCGCCCCGGCGGCGACGGCGATGCGGGCGACGAGCGGGTTGCCGTTGAAGTCGTTCGCTTGGATATCGATCTGCGTCGCCCCGGCGACGAAGTCCTCTTCGTTGGGGCAGGACATCACGGCGTTGAACCGCAGGCCGTTGTAGTCGGTGGTGCCGGCGGCGTTGGTGAAGTCGTCGAACCCGAAGTTCAAATACCCGCCGTTGAACAGCTCGGGGTGGGCGTTGTCGCGGAACTTGAAGCCGCTGACCGAGTCGCGGTCGAGGTAGCCGAAGGGCGGGACGCCCTTGTTGTCGGCGGCGGCGGCCTGGATGGCGATGCCCTGCTGCCGGCCGTTGGACTTGCACACCGCGTCGCGGGCCGCGTCGCGGGCGGCCGAGAGGGCGGGCAGCAGCAGGCCGACCAGCAGCGCGATGATGCTGATCACCACGAGCAGTTCGATGAGCGTGAAGGCGGCGGGGCGACGTCGGCGTGGAGAGTTGAAGGTGTTCATGACGGGGTCTCCGGGGAAACGCGAGATACGGGTCGGGCGCGAGAGGGGGAGGTTCCGGGGGGTTCAGGTGAGTTCGATGAGCCGTGGGGCGATCCGCTGGACCGAGGGCGTGCCGCGGTCGGCGGGCGGTCGGATCAGGGCGTCGGCGATGGTTTGGCCCACGAGCTGGTTCTGTTTGTCGACCGTGGCGAGCGGGCCTTGGCCGCAGAGGGTGCGTTCGTGGACGTCGGGCCAGACCGCGTCGTAGCCGACGAGCTCGACGTCCCGGTTGACGCGGACGCCCATGCGCTGCAGGGCGTAGGCGAGGTAGGGGACCTGGCGGTCGGAGGCGGCCATCACGGCGTCGACGGGGCGGTCGCCGTGGACGTGGGGGTAGAGGTAGCCCATCAGCACGCGGGTCTGGTGGTCCAGGGCGGCCGGCTCGAGGTAGTCGAGCTCGGCGAGCTCGGGGACGCGTTCGGCATCGACCGGGTCGAGGCCGGCCTCGGCGACGCCGCGGGCGTAGCCCTCGAGGCGGGCGGCGACCCACCAGGCGTCGAGGTCGGCGGGGAACAGAGGCAGGATGTGGCGTCGGCCGCGGTCGGCGAGCCAGCGGACCAGGGCGTGGCTGCCCGCGGCATGGTCGGGCACAACGCGGTCGCAGTCGGCGTACGCCGGGTCGTCGCTCTCGGCGACGACCCGGACGCCGCGGCCGCGGGCCGCGGCGGCCAACTGCCGGCCTTCCGGGGTGCCGGACACCGAGGGGCAGAGCACCAGCCCGCCCGGCCGGCTGTCGAGCAGTTCGTCCGGGCCGCCCGCCGCGGCGAGGTGCGACGGGCTGAGGTTTAGGACGTGGCGGCCCTCGGCCCGTAGGGCCGTGCTGAAGACGTTCTGCGTGTGCGTGTCCCAGCCGCGGTGCAGGTAACGCGTCGGGTCGATGACCGCTGAGGCGACGACCACGGTCTGGCTCATCAGCGTGTTGACCGACGGGCCGCCCGGGGTCGGCGCGACACGCCGGACCCGGCCCCGCTCTGACTCGATCAGCCCCTGCTCCTGGAGCACGGCGAAGGCGGCCCGCACCGTGCCGCGCGAGACCGACAGCTCCCGGCTGATCGCGTTTTCGGAGGGCAGCGGGTCGCCCTCGCGCAGGCCGTGGCCGTCGATCTGCCGGCGGATGAACGCCATGGTCCGGGCCTGGGCCGGGGCGGCCGGCGTGAGGGTGGGGGGCTTGATGGGCTTGGTCTTGGTCGGCATGGCGGGGCGGTTCAGTCGGGGGTCGGCAGGGTCAGGGGCCGCTGGTTGAGACGCTCGGTCACGAGCCGCTGTTTCGCGCCCCAGCCGTCGTCGTCGAACACGGTCAACGCGACGTCGACCGCCGCGGCGTCACCGAAGTCGGCGCGCGGGACACGGACGACGTACCGGGTCACAGCGGCGTCGTCGTCGCGGGTGACCGAGACCCGCGACCGATCGCCGGGCTCGATCGGCCGACGGGCCGCGTTGTCGTCAACCCTCATCGACCAGCGACGGGCGTCGTTGGTGTCCGGGGTGAAGACCGCGTCGGCGGGGGTAAGGGTCAGCTCGACCGCGTCGCGGTTGGGGACGTGGTCGGCGTCGCGGACCGCGACGGCCAGCACCAGGCCGCGGTCGTTGTCGGTGTTCGCCCAGACCAGCGCCGAGGCGTCCTCGGGCCCGGCCCACCACTTGGACTTGTCGGGCTGGACCAGGTGGGGGTTGACCATGTCGGGCTCGCCCAGGTAGGCCAGCGGCTGGCGGGTGGACCCGTCGGCCGCGTCGTCGGACGAGCCACGGCGGGCCAGGGGCGTGGCGGTCATGGTCGGCGTCAGCGGGGCCACGAGCTCGGCCAGCGTGTCGCCGTCCTGCGTAAGGCTCAGCTCGAGCCGTCGGCCGGCGCGTTCGCCATCGAGTGCGGCGTCCACGGCCTCGGGCGCACCGGCGACGAACGCCCACGCCCCGCTGCCGCTGAGCACCCGCACCGCGACGAGGTTGTGGCCCGCCCGCAGGGGGACATCGAAGGTGTGGCCCGTGATGGTCTGCGCGCCGCGGTTGCCGCCCTGCATCGTGTCGTATACGGCGGCGCCGTTGACCGCCCACTGCATCCACCAGTCGGCGGAGGCTCCGACGCGGACCGTTTGGTCCGTCGGGGACCAGACTTCGGCGAACAGCAGCGCGGGGGCCTTCTCCTGGTGGCCGCCCGCGATCGCGCCCAGGTCGATGCGTCCGCCGTCGCCGGCCTCGGCCCATCGGCCTTCGAGGCCGCCGATCCGGTCGGGGATCGCGTCGTACGACGCGAGGTCCACGTCGCGGATTCCCTCTTGGTTGTAGCGGTCGGTGAAGACCCGCCAGACGGTCGGCCAGTTCACCGAAGTCGGCCCGGCGATCTCGGGTAGCTCCAGCACGAGCCGGCCCGTCTGCCCGGCGGCGACCGACACGGACCGCGGCGACGCCGGCACCACACGGTCGCCCAGCACCAGCCGGCCGTCCACCGTGAACTCGGCGGCCCGGCCCGCGGCGTTGTGCACCGCGACCGCGGCCCGCGGCGTGTGCGCGACGTTCGGCAGCACCAGCTTATCGACCACCCGCAGCCGCGGCGGCTGCTCCCGCGGGGCCGAGCCCGTGCCGCCGGACCGCCACGCGAGAAACGTCGTGTCTTCGCTCACGACCAGGTCGACGACCCCCCGGTCGCTCACGTCGAGCGGCGTGGGGTTGTTCCACATGTCGTAGGCGGTCACGCCCGCGCCCGGCGTGCCGAGCTGCAGCCGCACGGGCTCGCTGCCGCCGGTCTCGGTGGCGAACAGCACCAGGGCCGAGCTCCCGGTGTCGGACCGCTCGAAGAGGTAGCCGCGGACCCGGCCGTCGGCCAGGTCCATCTCCTGCTTGAAGTCGTAGTGCCGGAGGCGCTGCACGGTGGTGCGGAAGGCGAGCATGACCGGCCGGGGCTCGCGCAGGCTCTCGACGGAGGTGTAGGTCGAGTTGCCCTCGAAGTGGGTGGCGAACCAGGCGAACGCGGGGATGCCGACGCTCTGGGCGTAGACCAGCTTCTCGATGCAGGTGCGGGCCTGCTCGTTGAGCTGGGCCGCGCCGACGGCGGAGAACCCGCTCTCGGTCTCGACGAAGGGCAAGACCTCGCCGCCCGGCGCGTTGTCGATGACCGCTTGGCGGACCTTCTCGTACATGTCCCGCTCGGACTCGTAGCCCGGGCCGTGGGCGTGGAACGCCCAGGCGTCGACCCCGTCGGGCCCGAGGCGGCGGATGATCTCGCGGGCCCGGGTGTCGCCCTCTTCGCGGAAGAAGCAGAGCCCGCCGGTCATCACGACCGCGTCGGGGTTGCCGCGTTTGATCGCGGCCCGCATGCGGCGGAAGCTGTCGACGTACTCCGCCACCGGGCCGGGGTAGAAGAACTTGAGGTCGGGCTCGTTGCCCAGTTCGTAGTACGTGATCTCGTCGCGGTACCTGGCGGCGAGTGTTTCGAGGAACGTCTCGAGCCGGCGGAGCTGGCGGTCGCGCACCTTGGGGTCCATGCCTTCGGGGACGTAGGTGCGGGGGTCGCCGGGCTTGGGCGGGTCGATCATGACCATGCAGGACATGCCCATCTCGCTCAGCACGGGGATGGCCTTTTCGTAGAGCGCGAGCTGGGTGCGTCGGCCGACCTCGGGCAGGCCTCGGATGAAATCGACGCCGAGCAGGTTGAACCACGCCTGGTCGATGTCGCCGTGGATGTTCTTGGTGTGCTGCACGCCGTAGAGGAACCCGCCGGGGCGGGCGCGTTCGACCGCGGCGCCGTCGTGAACGATCAGCCCGCCCTCGTAGTCGGCGATGGGCAGGTCGCCGCCGGGCCGTTCGAGCGTGAAGCGGTAGCGGTACGGCCCGAACGCCCAGCCGTCGGCGTCGAACGGCACGTCCAGATCGGACACGCCGCCGCCCTCCAGGGCGATCTCGCCGCGGCGCTCGGCCACGACCGCGTCGTCGGCGTCGACGATCTGCATGCGGTAACTCGCGGGCAGCGGCTCGCGGGCCAGGTTGTTGACCCCGAAGCGCAGGCCTTGGTCCGCCGCCGACGCAAACGCCAGCACCGGGCCTTCGGTCGAGCTGGGCCGATCGACCTTGACCAGCCGGGGCCAGGCGAGGTCGCCGCCGGTCAGCGGGTAGCCGCGGACCTTGACCGACCGCACGATCAGCGGCGCGTTGGGGGCGTAGAGCCGCAGGTCGTAGCCGTCGCTGCTGAGCCGGTTGCCCGGCGAGCCGTGGTCGCGGGCGCCGAAGTGCGCGTCGTCGATGCGGAACCGGGCGGTCTTCCAGTTCGGGCTCGCGCCCCACTGCATGCCGATGCGGCTGCTGCCCCGCGCGGTGTCGCCGTGGACCTCCATGCCGCCCCAGGTGTCGAGCGCGAACTCGATCTCGAGGTCCACCACCGGCATCGACCCGTTGCGGAACCGCTCGTCGGTGAACGTCAGGCGGAACGACCGCATCCACTGCATCCCGGGCATCCGGGTCTGGTGGGCCGACCACGCCGGCTTGCCCTTGTGCGTCACGGGCTTGGTGCCGTCGCGGTCGAAGGTCAGGCCGTTTTCCTGCGGCGTCGGGCCGAAGACGATGCTCGCCTCGACCGTCGGCAGCGCGTCCAGCACGCGGTCCTGGTGCAGCAGCAGGTCGTTGGTCGAGAAGCCGCCGGGGGCGAAGGTGAATACGCGGGCCTCGTCGATTAGCCCTTCGTAGTGGTTGGCGTTGTTCTTGGCCTTGTAGCCCACGCTCAACCCGGTCGCCGGCTTGTAGCCCCAGGGCACGAGGTCGGCCGAGCCGGCCGCGTTGCCGTTGACGTAGAGCGTGGTCCGCTTGCCGTCGACAATCAGCGCGACGTGGCTCCAGCGGTCCGTGGGCAGCTTGCGGAAGCCCACCGTGCCCCGGCCGTAGACCACGCCCCAGACGCCGTCCTTGAACTGCTCGATCCCGACTCCGCCGTCGCCGCCGAGGTTCAGGATCGTCCGCGCCCCACCGTTGGCCGCGGGCCGAATCCAGGCTTCCATCCCGAAGTTGCGCTTCGGCGTCGCGGGCAGCGGCGAGAGCCACAGCCCCCCGTCGCCGGCGAACGACAGCGAGGCCCGCCCCCCCGTCGCCCGCGTCGCCGCCTCGGCCGCCCGGTTGTCCACCGCGACCCGACCGCTCTGCGCCCAGCCGTCGCCCCCGGCCCGCGGCGACGCCAGCGAGGACCCGCCGCCGTCGCCCAGACCCGCGTGGATCAGCGTCTGGACCTCGGCCGATGCCGGGCCCAGCCAGAGACACAACGAGGCGCCAATCGCGGCACCGAAAGACCGGGTGATGTTCCTGGATCGAAGCATGAAGATGCGGCTCACGTTCAGAAAGATGAAAACAGAGACAAACGAATTAGCCGATCAGAATATACATTAAATAAACAAGATGTACAAGAAAAATACAGCAAGGACGAAATACGCCTTTTTCTCGTCGTGCAAATGGATTTACAGCAATATATCGCGGAAAAATCCAGGACAATTACCGCGAAACAGACAATAAATGAACAGGTCTGGCCGTTCGAAATCGGGTCGCGCCGGTCAGCCGGACCCGGCCAGCCCGTGGGCTTCGACCCCGCGGTGCTCGATCGCTTCGTCGGGCTGTAGGCCCAGCGGCAGCCGGAGGTTGTCGTGGTGCAGATGATCGACGCCGTCGGCGCGGATCGCCGGCAATGCCGGCGGCCGGGGGTGGTGCAGGCGCAGGTCCCGCAGGTCCAGCGACGCGACGCGGTGGGCGTAGAGGCCCCAGGCGGGCAGCGGCCGGCAGCCGACGTGGGGCCGGGCGACGGGCTCGGCGGGTAAATCGTCCGCCGCGTCGGCGTGGTCCGGGCCGTCGGGCTCGAAGTCCAGGTCGAGGTCGCCGAGGGTGACGCGGCCGATCGGCTGGTCGGACCAGCTCTCGAGGGAGCACGCCGGGCCGTACACCCCGGTGGCGGTGAGCCGGCGGACGTCGATGCGGCCGATACGGTTGGGCGGGTGGGCGACCACCATCAGCGGGCACATGACGCGGTGCATCGTGAGGTTGGTCAGCCGGACGTCGTCGAGGTCGCCGGGCATCGGCTCCCAGGCGCTGGGCTGCAGGGTGACGCCGATGAGGGTGTTGTGGCGGCCTTGGGTGCGGTGGGCGTGGCGGCCGGGGCCGCTGATGAGGCACTGATCGACGACCATCCGCCGGGCCGGGCCGATCCAGCGCAGCCCGTTGCACGAGCTGTTGAGCACGCAGTTGCGTACGAGCAGGTCGTCGACCCAGCAGCCGGCGATCGCGTCGTCGCCGGTGAAGAACCGGCAGTCGGTGACGGTCAGGCGTTGGCAGGACCGCTGCGGATTGCCGCGGGCGTGGACGCCGTCCCACCCGCCGGTGACCGTGACGCCGTGGACGTCGGTATCGTCGCAGTTGACGATCATGACGGCGTAGTTGGCCGAGTCGGTGACGGTCAGGCCGTGGACCCGGAAGCCGGTCGAGCGAGCGGCGAGGATGGTGTGGGGCCCGCGTTGCCGCTCCTCGCCGGCCGGGTCGTGCAGGTGCCGGCCGTCGACCGTGCCCGGGCCGACGACGCCGGCGTCTTGCGTGTCCTCGGCGACGATCATGCCGCGGTACCACCGCGCGCCCATCTTACCCTGCGGCCGGCAGCCGGAGTAGGCGTCGGGGTCGGCGTGGGCCCGCAGGGTCGCGCCGGCCCCGAGTTCGAGGATCACCCCGCTGCGGAGCCGTAGCGTGGCGGTTACGTAGGCACCCGGAGGCGTGCGAACCACGCCGCCGCCCGATGCGGCGGCGGCGTCGATCGCGGCCTGAAACGCCGGGGTGTCGTCCGTCTCGCCGTCACCGACGGCAGCAAACGCTCTGGGGTCGAACCGACTCACGGCGGCCACTCTAACGCCACAAGCCGCCCGCGGTGACGCCGGGTGATCGACGGCCCTCACGAGGCCCGGCGGCGGAGGAGACCGACGGCCCCGGCCCCGGCGGCGACCAGCAGCAGCGACCCGGGCTCGGGGATCAACGCGGGGTTGCCCTCGGGCGTCAGGGCCAGGAACTCGATGATCCCGACCACCTGGTCGTCGGTCAGCGCGCCGGTGTAGGCGATGGCAGACGAGATGAACACCTCACCCGCCGTGCCGCCGCCCGAAACATTGCTGGTGCTGCCGGTGCGGATGTCGCCGAGGAAGAACTGGTCGCTGCTGAGGATGCTGCCGGCGCTGCCGCCGTTGTCGGCGTTCGGGCCGATCGTGACATCGATCGTGTCCCCGGTGAATTGCCAGTTGGTCACCAGGCTGCTGTTGAAGCGGGCGGCCCGCACCAGCAGCTCGCCGGAGGGGTCGTCGACGCCGGTGTTGGCACCGTTGTCGTAACGCAGCGACCCGTCGATGGCGATGTGGAAGTTGTTGATGTCGCCGGTGCCCGCGGACGGCGAACCGATGCCGGCGGGGCGGGTGCCCGACGACGTGTCGGGCGTGGAGTAGACGACGAAGATGGTCGCCTGGGTCAGGTTGTTGGTCGGCCCCAGGTCCGCGCCGAGCAGGTCGTTCTGCGTATCACGGAAGAGCACACCGTTGACCGTCTGGCCGCTGTACGCCCCGGCGGTGATGGTGGGGGCGGACGCGACCGGCACCGTCGGGCTGGTGAACTGCGGCGAGGTGGTGATGGGCAGGTTCAGGTCGTTGCCGTTGCCGCTGGAGTCGGCCCAGGTGGTGCCGTTGAAGTTGGTGCCGGCTTGGCGGGCCCAGAGGGCGAGGCTGCCGGCCACCGTGGGGTCGTCGGGCAGGATCGGGCCGGCCTTCGCCGCGACGGGACAGAGCAGGGCGGGCAACGCGAACGCGGTCAGAGTCTTGGCAAGTCGCATGGGGTTTCTCCTGGGTGAGTTGAGCCGAATTCCGGACGTGGGACGGGAAGAGGCGACAAAAGTAGATCAGGGGTGAGGCCGATGATTGACAACGTTTGTCATTTAATTGACTCTGGTTGTCGTTTTGCCGAAAAAACGCCCACGCATCGCGGTGCTGTTCGATCCCTATCTGCCGCAGCTGCGGGACGTGATCCGGGGGTTGGTGGAGTACTCCGCGGAGCACGAGCCGGGCTGGGAGCTGGTGTACGCCAGCCTCGCCGCGCAGGGCAGCCCGGCCGCGGAGCCGGTGCTGCTGTCGCGGTTCGACGGGTTCATCGACGCCCGG
>JBCCRT010000062.1:0-15506 GCA_039201235.1 Planctomycetota bacterium | reverse complement strand
CTGGCAGCCCTACGAACGCCGGCACGCCAACGCGATCGGCGCCGCGCTGCAGGCCTCGGTCATCGCCCGCCTCGCCCGCCGCGGCGTCACGGGCCTCGCCGTCTGGCACGCCAAGGGCAACGCCTACGGCCTGATCGACGAGGACAACCACCTCCGCGCGACGGGTCAGCTCTTCCTCCTGGGCCGGCCGATGCTCACCGGTACCCTCGCCGACGTCGCCGATCTCCCCGCGTCGGACCGCCTCGACGTGTTGCCGGTCACCGACGAGCGGGGGCGTCGCAGCGTCATGCTGGTGAACCTCAACGAGGCCCCCGCGGTCACGCCCGGCGTAGCCGCGCTGTTGGACCGCCCGGGCCCCGACGCCCCGGCCGTGACCCTGCACCGCATCGACGCGGCGGGCTGGACCGCCGTGCCCGCCGACCGCGGCGGCGCGTCGCTTTCCCTGCCGGGCTGGTCCGTCACCGTGCTCACCGAACACCCCGCCGCGGGGCGGTTCGGCACCGTCGCCCTGCCCGGCCAACACCGCGGCTTCGACTTCTGAATCCGGGCGGGTCCCGTCCCGCCCCGGCGGTGGTGCCCCGCCCCCAATGGAGCCAGCCGGGCTCGAACCGGCGACTTCCTGCTTGCAAAGCAGGCGCTCTCCCAACTGAGCTATGGCCCCGCGGGCCGCAGTGTAACCCCGGCGGCGGAAAAATTAGATCGTCCGGCGAAATAAACGGGGGCCGCGCTATAGTTGTTGCAACGGGTAATCCGCCGGCCGCCCCGGCAATCCCGTGTCTACGCTTAACTGACCGCCGATCCCTTTATCCCGGAGACCGCCCGATGACCCCGAACGCTTTGCCTGCCGTTGCTGCCGTTGTCCCCGCCGTCGCCCTGACCCTTTCCGCGGCGTGGTCCACGCCCGCCGCGGCCGAGGCCGTGGAGTTCGACTTCCAGGACCCCAAGGGGGTCAACGGCGTGGTGTTCGTCGTCGACTCGAAGCTCGAGCCGATCACCGGGATGATCGGCGGCGTGGGCGGCACGGTGAGCTACGACCCGGCCGAGCCGACCTCGTTCGACGGGGCGGTGACCGTCGACCTGGGCGAGATCTCGTTCATCAACGCGGGCATGACCAAGGTCCTCAAGGGGGCCGACTGGCTCGACTTCACCGGCGCGTTCGTCGCGACGATGTCGTTCGACGAGGTGCTGAGCGCGACCGAGTCGGACAAAGGCGGGCAGATGCTGGAGGTCCAGGGCACGATGTCGTTCGGCGGCAAAGAGGTGCCGCTGAAGGTCAATATCGACGTGACCCACCTTCCCGACGCGGCCAAGGACCGCGGCGCGTCCCAGGGCGGCGACCTGTTGGTGCTCCGCTCGATGTTCAACCTGAGCCGGATCGACCTGGGCATCAACGAGCAGATGCCGACGGACAAGGTCGGCGAGACGATCACGGTCATGGTGCCGATCGCGGGCTATTCGAAGTAACGAACACGACCTCTCTCCGTGTGTCAAACGCAGTGGGAACCGATGACATGGGACGCGGCAAACGGATAGGTCAGACAACGTGTGCGCGTTGGAGCCTGGTCGCGGCGTTGCTCGTCGCGCCGGCGGCGTGGGCCGACGAGACCCCCGCCGAGCAGTTGGTTGTTTTTGTGCGACCCGACGCGTCGGCGTTGGCCGAGCGGTTCACGGCCGAGACGTTGCCCGAACTCGAGGCGTTGGCCGGGGCGGCGGGCGTGTCGCTGGAAGTGGTCGACGTGGACCAAGCGGGCGGCGCGCCCGAGGGCGTCGGGCTCACGCCGCTAATCGCGTTCCAAAACCACCGCGGCCGGTCGATCTACCAGGGGCGTTACGAGACGCTGGACCGGGTGCGGAATTTCATCCGCACGTCGCGTTTCCTGCCGCAGGGCGACGAGCCGCTGGTGCGGGAGGGGCTGCCGGTCTGGGACCTGGGCCGGGCGTCGGTCGGCACGCCGATCAAGATCACGCCGCTGACCGGGTCGGTCGAGACGGTCCGGTATTCGCAGGAAGGGTTCGGGGCGACGGCCCGCGCCGCGATCGCCGGGGCGGACGATCGTTTCGTGATGCGTGACCGCGTCGAACTTGGGCGGAGCGACCGGCTGTTCTACACCGATTATCACCCGTACCTCTCGGCCGACGGGACGCTGTTCCTGAGCCTCGGGCTGTTTTCGCAGTTTCACTGCCACGAGCCGGTATTCACGCTGACCGACGGGTCGCTGTCGGGGCCGTTTACGGATGCGGCGGCGGTGTTCGCCGAGGGGGCCCGCATCCTGAACGACGAGATCGCCCGGCAGCTCGACGAGTCGGAGCTGGGCGACGGGTTCGACCCGCTGACGGACAGTGTGGCGGTCGTGTCGTGGGAATCGGTCGGGCTGCCGCTACCCCCGGCTCCGGAAGGCGCGTCGGCGGAGGACCTGGCGGGGGTTGAGCTGGTGCGGGAGTGGGTGATCGACGAGGCGGCGCAGGACCGCCGGCCCGCGGTGCAGTTCACGTTTCCCGCGCCGCTGGACGCCTACGCCGGCGAGGCGACGAGCGTGTTCGGCGACCTGACGCTGGGCGAGGGGCTGTCGCTGGAGGGCATGACCGGCACGTTCCACGCCGACCCGGCCAGCGTGACGATGGGTGAGCCCGACCTCGACGCCGCGATCGCCGCGACGATGCTCGAGGTCGCGTCCTATCCCGAGTCGTTCTTCGTCGTTGAGCGGGTCGAGACCGAGTTCGCCGAACCGGCCTTCGGCCAGGTCGCGGCGGCGGTGCTGCACGGCACGTTCACCATGAAGGGCCGGTCGATCCCGCTGTCCGTGCCGGTCAGCGTCGAGGCGTTCCTCGGCGAAGACGGGAAGCCGCGCCTGTCGATCGACGGGCGTTGGTCACTGCGGCTGCTCGAGCCCTTCGGCATCGATGGCCCGCCCGGGGAAGCGCCGGCTAACGACACGCTGGTGTTCACCTGCCACCTGGTGTTCGCGCCGGCGGGTTGAGCCCGCGTTCAGATCGACGCGGAAACGCGGGCTAACATGCCGATCATGAACGATCCGCGGGCCGGTGTGTTGTTTGTGTGCATGGGCAACATCTGCCGGTCGCCGACGGGCGAGGGCGTGTTCCGAGACTATGCCGAACGGCGGGGGCTGTCGGACAAGCTGCGAATCGACTCGGCCGGGACGATCGGTTACCACACGGGCAACCCGCCGGATGCGCGGATGCGGGCGGCGGCGCAGCGTCGGGGCTACACCCTCGAAGGCGCGGCCCGGCGGGTCACGGCCAACGACCTCGACCGTTTCGACCTCGTGGTCGCCATGGACCGGGCAAATTACGACGATCTCCTTGCACTGGCGGGGCCCGACGCGGCCCGGCGGGACCGAATCAAAATGCTCGGTGCGTTTTTGCCCGGGCAAACCACGGACGGCGACGTCGACGCGCTGGCCGACGTGCCGGACCCGTACTACGGCGGACCGGCGGGCTTCGAAGCGGTGCTCGACCTGATCGAGTCCGCCTGCCCCGCGCTGCTGGAGCACCTGCTGCCGGCTGAGGCGTTGGCGTGAACCTCGCCACGGCCGCGGCGGTCGAGTCGGCTCTCGGCAGGCGGGTGATCGAGACGCGGCCGGTTCCGGGTGGCGACATCAACGACGCGGTCACGGCGACGCTCGACGACGGCTCCGCCGTGTTCGTCAAGACCAACCCGCGGGCCGCGGACTTGCCGGGGCTGTTCGCCGCCGAGGCGGCCGGGCTCGAAGCGCTGCGGGCCGCCGCGGCGGACGCGGACGGGCTGTGCGTGCCGCAAGTCCTCGCGGTCGGCGACGACTTCCTCGTGTTGGAACTCATCGAGCCGGCCCCGCCGCCGCCGGATTACGAACCACAGCTCGGCCGCGGCCTCGCCCAGCTCCACCACGCCACCCGCGGCACCCGCTTCGGCTGGCCGAGCTGCAACTACCTCGGCCGCTGGCCCCAACCGCCGGCCGACGCGGCGGACCCGGCCGCCTTCTGGCGCGACGCCCGTCTCCTGCCGATGCTCGCCGGCCTGACCGCCTACCCCGAGATCGTCACGCTCGGCCGCCGACTGGCCGATCGCCTCGACGACCTGCTCACCGGCGGCGAACCCGAGAGCGTGCTGATCCACGGCGACCTCTGGTCCGGCAACGCCGCCGCCGATCGCCGCGGCCGGGTCTGGGTCTACGACCCGGCGTGTGCCTGCGCCAACCGCGAGGTCGAGTTCGGCATGACCCGACTCTTCGGCTTCGGCCCCGACTTTGAACAGGCTTACCAAGAGGTCTGGCCGCTCCCGGCGGGCTGGGAGCAACGCGTCGAGGTCTACCGCCTCCACCACCTGCTCAGCCACCTCTGGCACTTCGGCGGCCCATACGCCGCGTCGTCGCTCGACCTGCTGCGCCGGCTGACCGGCTGACGCGGGGCCGACGCCGTTTCGCCTATGCTCACGCCGTACCGAACCCGCCCCCGGAACCTACCCATGCGTTTCACTTACGCCCTGCTCCTCGGCTCGTTCCTCGCCGCCGGCTGCGTCGACGCCGCCACCCCGCCGGCCGGCCCCGTCACCCCCGTCGGTAACGACACGCCCCGCGACACCGGCTGGAAAGCCGAGACCGTTGCCGACGGCCTGATGCGTCCCTGGGGCGTCGCCTGGCTGCCCGACGGACAGACCATGCTCGTCACCGAACGCGACGGCGCCCTCCGCGTCGTCACCGAGGGCAACACCCGCCCCGAGCCCGTCGCCAACGTCCCCGCCGTCTTCGCGTCCGGCCAGGGCGGGCTCATGGACGTGGCCCTGCACCCCGACTTCGCCGACAACCGCCTCGTCTACCTCACCTACTCCGCCGGCAACAACCGCGAAAACCACACCCGCCTCGCCCGCGGCACGATCGACGGCAGCCTCACCCGCCTCGACGACGTCGAGGTGCTCTTCCGGGTCAACCTCCTCAAGCCCCGCGGCCAGCACTTCGGCTCCCGCCTGCTCTGGCTCGACGACGGGTCGCTGCTCATGTCCATCGGCGACGGCGGCAACCCGCCCACCCGCATCAACGGCCAGCTCTCCCGCGACTACGCCCAGGACCCCGCCGCCCACCTCGGCAAGACCGTCCGCCTGACCGAAGATGGCGACCCGCACCCCGACAACCCCTTCGCCAACGACGACGACCCCGCCACCGACCCCCACGTCTATACCCTCGGCCACCGCAACATCCAGGGCATGGCCCTGCACCCCGAGACCCGCGCCGTCTGGGCCACCGAACACGGCGCCCGCGGCGGCGACGAACTCAACGTCATCGCCCCCGGAAGTAATTACGGCTGGCCGTTAGCGACCTACTCCGTCGAGTACCGCGGCCCCCGCATCTCCGACACCGCCACGCTTGACGGGACGGTCCAACCCGAAGCCGTCTGGACCCCCTGCATCGCCCCCTCCGGCCTGACGTTCTACACCGGCTCCGCCTTCCCCGACTGGACCGGCGACCTCTTCGCCGGCGGCCTCGTCCTCCGCCAGATCCGCCGGCTCGATTTCGAAGACGGCCGGATCGTCGGCCAGACCACCCTCCAGTTCGACCAACGCATCCGCGACGTCCGTACCGGCCCCGACGGCCACCTCTACGCCCTCACCGACGAGATCGACGGCCGCGTGCTCCGCATCGTCCCGGAATAAGAGCGACGGCGTCCTCGGCCCCCGGGATTTGCGGCCGGGCATCCGCTCGATACGCCGGACCAAAACCCCCTTGCCCCCGCGTCTGCGACCCGTGGCCTAACGTGCGTCATGGAATCGCTTCTCGGTTGGTCCGCCTCTACCCTCCTGCTGCTCACCATCGCCTACCAGTCGTGGCGGCAGTACCTCCGACTTCGCGAGGCCGGCGACACCGGGGGCGCGTCGCCCTGGCTCTTCCTCGGCCAGACCGTCGCCAACGCCCTGTTCGTCGCCTACGCATTGCTCCTAGGCAACATCGTTTTCACCGTCACGAATACCGGCCTCTTGCTCGCCAGCCTCTTCGGCCTATGGGTGTGCGTCCGGCAACACGGCTCGGCCAAACAAACCGCCCAAGCCGCCGCCGACGAAGTCAAAGCCTCCTGATCGACTCGACCTCCGCGTCGCCCTGTGCCGACGCCATCGCCGACTCGGGATGACGGCCATCTAAAAACCTGCATGTCGCTCATCGCACCGGGGAAAGCCGCGGTATCGTCGCGTACGGCCCGTTCTTCTGGCCCCGATGAGATGTTGTTTGCTTCTCCACCTGCTTTTACGAGGTGGAACGGTCAGGCCAAGCTGCACCCCGGAGTCGCCATGGATTTGCAGATTGGCGGAAAGAAGGCGTTGATCACCGGTGCGGCGGGCACCATCGGTCGGGCCACCGCGTCTCGGTTGCTGGCCGAGGGCGTGGGGGTGGTCTTGTCCGACACCCCTGACAAAGACCTGGAGGACGTCCGTGACGCGTTGGAAAACGAGCGGACGTTGTCGGATGCGGGGGATGGCCCGTCCATCGTGTGTCGGCCGGCCGACCTCTCGTCGGCCGAAGGGGCAGACGTCTTGGTCGACGGGCTGGCGACGGACATCGACATCCTGGTCCACGCCGCGGGGATCACCGGCGCTAAGGGCGACCCCCTGGACCCCGGCGAAGACGACTGGACGCGGGCGTGGCAGATCGACTTCATGTCGGCGGTGCGGCTGAGCAAGGCCCTCGTGCCCCGCATGGCCGACGCCGGCTGGGGGCGGGTGGTCTTCATCACCAGCGAGAACGCCTCGCAGTCCTACCCCGACGAGGTGGTCTACAACTCGGCGAAGGCGGCGCTGCTGGCGTTTGCCAAGGGCCTGTCGATGCCTTACGCCAAGCGGGGCGTGCTGGTGAACTGCGTCGCGCCGGCGTTCATCGAGACCAACATGACCGACCAGATGATGGAGAAACGGGCCGAGGAGATGGGGGTCGATGTGGAGGAGGCGGTCCGCACGTTCCTCGAGGCGGAGCGGCCGTACCTGGTGCTCGAGCGGCGGGGCCGGGCCGAGGAGGTCGCCGACGTGATCGCGTTTTTGTGTTCACGGCTGTCGAGTTTCGTCGTCGGCAGCAACTACCGCGTCGACGGGGGCGCTGTAGTGGGTCTGGATGTGTGAAGCTGGACCGCGGGACGCTTCGCGTCACCCGCACAACCTGTGGCGAGCACGATCTAGTCTCAGATCGGCGTCTTGCCGCCGGTCGCGCCGTAGACCTCGCCGGTGACGTAACTCGCCTGATCCGACGCGAGCCAGACGTAGAGCGGGGCCAGTTCGGCGGGCTGGGCGGGGCGGCCGAACACGGTGGAACCGCCGAACGACTCGACCGCGTCGGCGGGCATCGAGCCGGGAATCAGCGGGGTCCAGACCGGTCCGGGGGCGACGGCATTGACCCGCACGCCTTGGTCGATGGCGAGCTTCGCCATCGACTTGGTCATCGAGATCAGGGCCGACTTGGTCGCCGCGTAGGGCAGCAGCTCGGCCGTGGGGTCGTAGCCCTGGATGCTGACGGTGTGGACGACCGACCCCCCGGCCGGCAGGTGCGGCATCGCCGCCCGCGTCAGCCAGAACGGGCCGTAGACGTTGGTCTTGAAGATGCGGTCGAACGCCTCGGGGTCCATCGCGTCGAGGTCCGCGCCCATCTCCTGGTAGGCCGCGTTGTTCACCAGCACGTCCAGCCGGCCGAAGCGATCGAGGGACCGCTGGAACAGAGCCTGCGCGGCGGCGTGATCCCTCAGGTCGGCCGCGACGACCTCGGCGCTGCGCCCCGCGTCGCGGACCAGGTCCGCGGTAGCCTCTGCGTCGTCCCGCTCGCTGAGAAAGGTCACCACCACGTCGGCGCCTTCCCGGGCGTAGGCGAGCGCGATCGCCCGGCCGATCCCCGAGTCCGCCCCGGTGATCAGGGCCACCCGGCCGGTCAGCTTCCCGGAGCCGGTGTAGCTCTCCTCGCCGTGGTCGGGCGTCGGCTTCATCTCTCGGGTCTGCCCCGGCATGTCGATGCCCGTCTGCTGGTCAAACGGCGGCCGCGCGTAAGCGTCACGAGGGTCGCGGAGGACGGCGAGGTCGTCGGTGGTGGTGGACAAGGTGATGGTGTGCCTTTCGGAAAACGGGTACGGCGACGCGACGCCCCGCGATCGGTCCTGCGGGACGGCTGACGAAACGCTTCAATCATTTCGGCCCGCACGCGAAAGTCGACGAGGACCCCAGAGGTTTCATTCCTGCGTTACGAAGCTTCCGTGACGGCTTCGTGCGCACGAACCGGCGTTAAGTTCGGTCGAAAATCCGGACCCGCGAAGAAATTTTTACTTCTTTGCCCAACGGGATTACACGCTTCGGATGGCGGATCGGCGCACGGTGGGTGCGCACTAGATCGACGGTCGGCCCCTGGTTGTGGCCCCCGGACCACGCGACGGATCGCTTTCGGACAAGGAGAACGCCGTGGCGTGGGTTCCGGGATCAGGCCGGCTGGGGTTCGGGGTCGGACGTGGCGATGCTCCGGGTACCACCTTGTCGGGAACCCCGGGGGTCGGAGCCGGCCCCCATCGGCCGAGGGCTCGGGCGTTGTTGTCGCTGCTGCGGAACCTGCCCACAGTTCCGGGGGGGCGGACGCCGCGGGTCCGCTCTTTGACATGTAGCTGATCTGGTTACGCGGGTGGGGGGGCGGTCGCCAAACCGCGGGGCGGAACCGATACACTCGCGCGGTGTCCGAGCGATTGTTCGACGACCCCCGGAACGACGTCCCCCGGAGCGACGACCCCCGGAGCGAGGATGCCGGCCGTCACGGGTACGTGCTGGTCGCGTTGGAGCGCGGCATCGATCGGGCCGAGGGCGGGCTGACGTACGCGGTGCCCGCGGGGCTGGCGGACCTGCGCGTGGGGGACCGGGTGTCGGTGCCGCTGGGCCGGGGGAACAAGCCGGCGGACGGGATCGTGGTGGGCCGTCGTGATGCGCCGCCGGCCGAGTTGGCCGGGGCGGTGCACAAGATTAAGCCGGTGCTGCGGCGCGCGGCCGCGGCGGGGCTGCCGGACGATTTGGTGACGCTGGCCCGCTGGATCGCGGGGTACTACGCCTGCCCGCTGGGGATGGTCTTCGCCAGCCTGCTGCCGGCCGCGGTCAAGCGCGGCGTCGGCACGCGGCAACAGACCTTGGCACGGCTGGCGGGGCTCGACGTCGAACCCGAGAAGAAGCCGACGGCACGGCAACAAGCGGTGCTGGACGTGTTGGCCGCGGACGACGCCGAGCCGTGGATGGAGCTCAAGGAGCTGGCGGACCGGGCCGGGGCGAAGACGGTGTCGCCGGTGAAGCAGCTGATCGCCGCGGGTCGGCTGGAGACGCGTGTCGCCGCGGCGGTGGTCTCTGACCTCGACCTGCGGGCGCAGCGGAGCGTCGCCGCCGGACCGCCCCCGGAACTAACCGCGGCGCAGGCCGACGCGGTCGCAAAACTCACCGCCGCGCTCGGCGACGGATTCTGCGTCCACCTACTCCACGGCGTCACCGGCTCGGGGAAAACGGAGGTGTACCTGCGCGTCATCGAGGCCCTGCTGAGCCGGGAATACCCGTCGGACCTTCCCCTTCCAGGGGCAATCGTCTTGGTGCCCGAAATCGCGCTGACGCCGCAGACCGTCGGGCGGTTCCTCGCGCGGTTCCCCGCCGAGCGGGTCGCGGTGCTGCACTCGGGCCTCACCGCGGCGCAGCGTCACGCCCAGTGGCAGCGGCTACGCAGCGGCGAGGCCCGGGTTGCCGTGGGGGCGCGGTCGGCGGTGTTCGCCCCGCTGCCGCGGCTCGGGCTGATCGTCGTCGACGAGGAGCACGAGTCGTCCTACAAGCAGGACCAGTTGCCGCGGTACCACGCCCGGGACGTCGCGGTCCGCCGCGGCCAGTTGGCGGGGTGCCCGGTGGTGCTGGGCAGCGCGACGCCGAGCCTGGAGAGCGCGTGGAACGCGGGGTACGGGACGTCGGATCGGGGATTTCGGATTTCGGACCAAGGCAAAGATACGC
The DNA here is from genome assembly GCA_039201235.1 of Planctomycetota bacterium. Lineage (GTDB taxonomy): Bacteria > Planctomycetota > Phycisphaerae > Phycisphaerales > Phycisphaeraceae > Algisphaera. The sequence goes on along the minus strand of JBCCRT010000062.1, from coordinate 5,533 downwards.
CGGCGAAATCAATCAAAAATCAAAAATCAAAAATCAGAAATTCCCCGTACCACCTGCTCCGCCTGCCGTCTCGTGTCCCCGGGGCCGAGCTGCCGCACGTCGAGCTCGTCGACCTGGCCGAAGAGCGTCGGCAGCGGCGGGGCATCCACCTGCTGTCGCAGCGGCTCGAGGCCGCGTTGCGGGCGAACCTCGAAGCGGGGGGGCAGGCGATCTTGTTGCTCAACCGCCGCGGCTACGCCAACTACCTGGCGTGTCCGGACCACCGCTGCGGCTGGATGATGCGGTGCGACCACTGCGACGTGACGATGGTGCTGCACCGGGGCCAGAGCGTCGGGGGCGGGGACTACACCCGCTGTCACCACTGCGGGGCCGAGCAGATGTTGGCGTCGGTCTGCCCCGACTGCGGGCGGCGGATCACGACGTTCGGCCTCGGCACGCAGCGCGTCGAGGAAGAGCTGGCTCGCAAATTTCCGGGGGTACGGCTGGCGCGGATGGACGCCGACGCGATGCGGACGGCGGCGGACTACCGCGACACGCTCGACCGCTTCGCCGCCGGCGGGACCGACGTCCTGCTGGGCACGCAGATGATCGCCAAGGGGCTGGACGTGCCGAACGTCCGGCTGGTCGGCGTGGTGCTCGGCGACACGTCGCTGCACTTCCCCGACTTCCGGGCCGGCGAGCGGACGTTCCAGCTCATCGCCCAGGTCGCCGGCCGGGCCGGGCGGGGGGCGCACCGCGGCCGGGTGATCGTCCAGACGTTCCGCCCCGACGACCCCGCCGTCCGCCTCGCCGCTGAGCACGACTACGACACGTTTGCGAAACGCGAGTTGGCCGTGCGGGCCGACGCCGGCCTGCCACCCGCGGGACGCATGGCTCGGGTCGTGCTGCGCGACCCCGACGACTTCGTTGTGCGGAAGCGTGCCGCCGAGCTCGCCGCCGCCCTGCGTGAAGCCAACGGCCGGCTCGGCCTCGGCGTCCGCGTCCGCGGCCCGGCCGTCTGCCCCATCGCCCGCCTCGCCGACCACCACCGCCACCAGATCGAGCTGATCTCCCCACCGCCCGGTGGAGCCGCCGCTCTCCAGAAACTCCTCACCGACCTGCGCAACGCCGGCCGCCTCGTCAGCGACGCCCACGCCGCCGTCGATGTCGACCCGTTGAACCTGCTGTAATTGGCCCGTCCGCCGATCAGAACTTCGCTTGCGGGTAATGGTCTTTCACCAGCTTCCACCGTACCCCGACGATGCCGGCGAAGATCAGCCCTTTCGCCACGATCAGCCACACCGGCACGACCCGCGACTCGATCAGGTCCGAGACGCCGAAGACCACGAACAGCATCACATAGACCGACTCCCACACCGTCGCCCGGTGCTGCCGGACCAGCCGCCGGCCGACGTAAACCGCCACCGCGAACCACGCGAACGCCTCGGTCACGTTGAGCCAGTGGTAGGCGTGGGCCACCCAGTCCGCGGCCTCGGCGTCGTAACGCCAGAGCGCATACGCCATCGCCGGCCAGAACTCGTTCGGGAAGTCATCGAACACCGCGCCGCGTCCCCGTCAGTGGTCGTCGTCCGCGTCATCGCCTTCGAGCATCGCCCGCACGACGACCAACCCGGTCAGCAACACCAGCCCGCCGACGAGCTGCAAGGCGTCTCCGAACGCCTGGTCCGCGCCGGGCCGGAGGGTGTACCAGACGTGGTGCGTGCCCTCACCCGCTTCGACGGGGATGCGTTCGTAGCCGGCCACCGCGACGACCTTGCCGAAGTCGAGGTCGAAGCCCACCGGGTCGTCGGGGTAGAGGTTGACGCGGTGCAGCGTGACGGCTTCGCCGGTGTCGGGACCGGCCGAGTGTTCGCGCACCAGCACGTAGCCGCCCGTCCGTTTGATGCGGTAGGGCCGGGCGTCGTCGGCCGCCCACGCCTCGCCCGGCATCACCCGCGCCGCTTGCCACACCTCCGCCGGACGCTGCGCCAACGGGTGACCCTTCGGCGACACGCAGCCGCCCAACGTCAAACCCCACGCGACGCAAGCTAGCACGGGCAGCGTCCGCCGCGGTGTCCAGCCGATCCGGGTCATCGCGTCATGTTACCCCGGCGGCACCTCAAGCCGACTCGCCGTCGCTGACGGCGTAGGCCTCGCGCTCGAAGCGGTTGTCGAGGTAGGCGTGTCGGCCGCGTCGCCACGCTATGAGTGAAGCGATGGCGTAGGCGGGCAGGAACAGCGGGCCCCAGCGTTCGTACTGGCGGACGTGGACGCGCTCGTGGGTGCGGGTGCGGTCGAGGGCGGCGGCGTCGACGCCGAGCACGACGTGGCCGAGGGTCAAGGCCGACGCTCCGGCGGGGCGGCGGAAGGTGCCGGTGGTGGGCATGCGTCGCAGCAGGGCGGTGACGAGACCGCCGTGGGTCTCGAAGACGCCGGTGACGACGCGGGCGTCGCCGCCGGTGAGTTTCGCTAGCAGTGCGAGCAGCAGGCCGATCGCGGTATTGGGGGAAGTCCACGCGCAGGCGGCGAATCGTCGGAGTGGTTTCATCGGGGTCAGCGACGCGTGGCGTCGCAGCTATTTTGGATCAGCGGCGTTGGGGCGATCGTTGAACGCGTCACGCAGCAGCAGCGACCCGGTGACGAGCCAGACAACGCCGAGCACCGCCAGCGGGGTCCACATCCGCAGCATCGCGAGCATCGGCAGCAGGAACGTGCTGACCTGCCAGGTCAGGGCGAGCAGCAGCCGCAAGACGTCACCGCGGTGCTCGGCCGCGTCGGGTTGTTTCCAGCCGCGGGGCCAGACGCCGAAGGGCTTGATCTGGTCGTAGAAGCGGCGGAGGGTTGTGTCCTTCACGGGCCGGGTGGCGTAGGTGCCGACGAGGCAGCCGAGCAGCGACACGAGGCCCACGCTGCCGAGGATGGCGATGTCGGTGAACGCGCCGTTCTGTACGAAGACGCCGTAGGACTCCAAGGCCTCGGGCGCTTGAACAAACGTCCAGCCGAAGGCGGCGGCGAAGCCCGCGGCGACGCCCGCGGTGAATCCCCACCCGTTGAAACGGGCCCAGAACCACCGCAAGGCGAACGGGATCAGGAAAGCGGGGAACAGCTGAATCACGATCGTGACCCACAGGTCGACGATCCCCTCGGCAAACAGCAGCGCCAGCGTCAGCCCCGCCGCGACGATCCCCGCCGAGGCGAGGTAGCCCCAGACGACCTGCGTCCGCTCGTTCGCCCCGGGCCGCAGCGGCAGCAGCACGTCCCTCACCACGTAGCTCGCCCCGGCGTTGATCGTCGAGTCGAACGTCGACATGCTCGCCGCGAAGATCGCCGTGATCAGCAGCCCCTTGACCCCGACCGGGAACAGGTCGCTGCCCAGCACGCCGGTGAGCACCAGCTCGGGGTCACGCTGCCCGATGCCGAGGTGGATGCCCAGGATCACGAACCCCAGCACCATCGGCCAGCGGAACGCGAACAGCACGGTCCAGAGCATGCACAGCTTCTTGACCGTCGGCACGTCTTGCGAGGCGTAGAACCGCTGGGCCATGTACGCCGAGCCCCCGGAACCGCCGAGGCCCTCGAGCACGCCCTTGCCGGCCCAGAAGAGCAGGAAGAGCAGGAACGGTGCGTAAGCCTCGGTTCCCCCCTCGACCAAGCCCCCGCCCACCACCGGCACCGCCGAGTTGTACGCCGCCCCCGGCCATTGATCGATCAGTTCCGGGCTCACGTACGTCGCCGCCAGCACCGCGACGTATACCGCCGCGAACCCGATCAGCCCGGCCTGCATCACGTCGGTCCACACCACGCCGTACAGCCCGCTGATCATGGTGTAAGCCAGCGCCAGCACCGCCATCGCCACCTGACAGGTCGTTTCGTCGAACGGCAGGAACACGGCCAGGAACTTGCCCGCCGCCGCGACGAAGAACACGACCATGCCCACAGTGATCACCAGGTAGGTCAGCGCGGCCGTGAACCGCGCGGCTTTTCCGGGGGCGTCGGTGCCGAAGCGCAGGTGCATCCACTCGCCGGTGGTCACGACGTCGGAGCGTTGGTGCCACTTGCCCATGAACGCGAGGAACACGGCGATGGGCAGCACGACCCCGCCGCGCATCTCGATGAAGAAGCCGTGGAGCCCGAAGGTGTAGATCAGCGCGACGATCGTCATCGTCCCGGCCGCGTCGAGGTTCGACGACATGCCCGACGCCCCGAGCGCCCACCACGGCATCTTCTTGCCCGCCAGGAAGTACGCCGCGCTGCCCCGCGCCGCCCGCCGCGCGAGGAAGACGGACTTGCCGATCAGGACGGCCAGATAAAGAACCAGGACCGCGTAGTCGAGGGGATGCACCGCCCGACTCTACCGCCGGGCGGTTTGCCTTGCCTTACCACCTCTTCCGAAGGGAGAAGGAGTTAAAGGTTAACCACGCGGGGTCACGAGTCGAAGTCGATGTCGATCTCGTCGGCGTTGGCGATTAGGACGACCAGCCCCGCGACCGTGACGCCGGCCAGAACGACCAGCCAGAACGTCTGGTTCTCCCGCCAGATGTCGGGCTTCTCGCGGTACCAGACGTGGTGCACGCCGCCGGCCAGGTCGAGCACGACCTCCCGTCCGCCCTCGACCGCGACCCACCGACCGTCGCCGCGTGGCCGGAAGCCGAGCGCTTCGCCCGCTTCCAGGTAGGTCTGCACGACCTCGCCCGGGCCGGCGGCGTCGGCCGTGATCGGCCCGCGCGGCCGCCACTCGCGGGCCAGCACGTAGAACCCATCCCGCGGCGTCGTGGTCATCCGCGGCGACATGTCGGTGAGGTCGTCGATCGGCGGCAGCACGAGCTGGCTGTCCCACTCCCATGCCGACCGTTGCGCCAGCGGGTGGTTGCAGCCGACCAGGGCCAGGCCCCAGACGACGGTGAAGAAAACCACCGCCGTTCGGCGGACGGCGGCGACGCGGGGCGTTCGATTGTCAGACGTCATGTGAATCAGATCCAAGTGGACAAACGACCCCCCACTTGGGAACGGTTGCGCATATCACGCGACCGGTCAGTCCTCGAACAGCGGGGTGCTGAGGTAGCGTTCGCCGAAGGAGCAGCCGATGGTGACGATGGTCTTGCCGGGGTTGGCCTCGGCGAGGCGGCAGGCGACGGCGGCGTTGGCACCCGACGAGATGCCGCCGAGGATGCCCTCTTCCTTGGCGAGGCGTTTGCCCCAGGCGAAGGCCTCGTCGTTGCTGATCGTCTCGACGCCGTCGAGCAGCTGCACGTCGAGGTTCTTGGGCACGAAGCCCGCGCCGATGCCCTGGATCTTGTGCGGGCCCGGCTCGCCCCCGGAAATGACGGGAGAGTGGACGGGTTCGACGGCGATGGCTTTGACGTCGGGGTTCTGCTCTTTGAGGTACTTGCCGCCGCCGGAGATGGTGCCGCCCGTGCCGACGCCGGCGACGAAGATGTCGACCTTGCCGTCGGTGTCGTTCCAGATCTCGGGGCCGGTGGTGCGGTAGTGGACGTCGGGGTTGGCGGGGTTCTCGAACTGCTGGGGCATGAAGGCGTTGTCGGAGGTGCCGACG
>JBCCRT010000061.1:0-15620 GCA_039201235.1 Planctomycetota bacterium | reverse complement strand
TACGAGGCCGAGGGCAAGATCCGCAAGTTCGAGTTCTGGGAGTTCCTCTACCCCGTGCTCGACGAGCAGGGCCACGCCAAGGGCATCGTCGCCCAGGACATGCGGACCATGGAGATCCGCGCCTTCCGCGGCGACGCGGTCGTGATGGCCTCCGGCGGCAACGGGCTGATGTTCGGCAAGTCGACCATGTCGGTGATCTGCACCGGCGCGGCCGTCGCCCGCTGCTACACCGCCGGGGCGTACCTCGGCAACCCCGAGATGATCCAGGTCCACCCCACCGCCATCCCGGGCGAAGACAAGTGCCGACTCATGTCCGAGTCGGCCCGCGGCGAGGGCGGACGCGTCTGGGTCCCCCGCACCAAGGGTGACGACCGGCACCCGACCGAGATCCCCGAGGAAGAACGCTGGTACTTCCTCGAAGAAAAGTACCCCGGCTACGGCAACCTCGTGCCGCGCGACATCGCCACCCGCGAGATCTTCTGGGTCTGTCAGGACGGCATGGGCGTCGGCGGCGGCAACATGGTCTACCTCGACATCACCCACCTGCCCATCGCGACCAAGAACAAGCTCGCCGCCATCCTCGAGATCTACGAGAAGTTCACCGGCGACGACCCGCGCGAAGTGCCCATGAAGATCTTCCCCGCGGTGCACTACACCATGGGCGGGCTATACACCGTCTACGAGCCGTACGACCCGGAACGCGACAAGTACACCCCGGCCGAGACCCCCAAGCCCAAGCCCGAAGAGGGCCTGCTCTACGGCCACCCCCGGAACATGCAGACCAACATCCCCGGGCTCTACGCCTTCGGCGAGAGCAACTACGCCTACCACGGCGCGACCCGGCTCGGTGCCAACGCCCTGCTGTCCTGCATCTTCGACGGGCTCTACAACGGCCTGTCCGTCCACAACTACGCCCGGGAGCCGCAGGGCACCCCCGCCGCCGAGCTGCCCGACTCGCTCTACGAAAACGCCGTGCAGCGCGAGAAGAATCTCGTGACCCGCATCACCGAGTCCGACGGCAAATACAACCCCTACGAGATCCACCAGGAGCTCGGCCTCGAGATGACCGCGACCTGCACGGTGGTCAAGGAAGAGGGCCGGCTGCTCAAGGGCCGCGAAAAACTCGCCGAGCTCAAGGAGAAGTACGCCGACCTCAAGATCAGCGACACCGGCTCGTACACCAACCAGAACGTCAGCTTCGCCCGCGCCCTGGGCGACATGCTCGTCTACAGCGACGCGATGCTCGAGGCCTCGATCGCCCGCAAGGAATCCCGCGGCAGCCACTACCGCAGCGACTACACCGAGCGGGACGACGAGCAGTTCCACAACACCACCAAGGTCCGGTACGACACGCAGACCAAGCGACCGGTCATCGAGTGGGAACCCATCCCCTCGCCGCTGGTCCCCCTCCGCGCACGGACCTACGGCAAGACCGCCCCGCCCCCGCCCCCGCCCCCGGAAGGCGAGAAGGCCAAAGCCGACGCCCCTCCCGCCGAGTCGCAAACCGCCGCAACGTCGTCAGAGAAGCCCGAACCTGTGCTGGTCGGCGCGGGGGCCGAGGCCAACGTGGCCGCAGAAAACACACCCGGCGGCGACGGCTACAGCCAGCAGCCCGACCCCCGCGAGGCCATGCCCGCCGGCATGACCAAGTACTCCGGCCCCGAGGGCGGCAACACCGACGCGAAGTAACCGCAACCTGTTGACGGCCCTGCTTTGACCCCGATGTACGAGACCGCTGCGTATAACCCGACCGGCGTCCTGCTGCGGCTCACGAACCTGTTGGTCATCGTGGGCTGCGTTTACGGCCTTTTTGCCATCGGCCGAAACGTCTTCAACCATTTCGACGTCATCAACGTCTGGTACTTGCTTTACGTCATGCCGATTCTGGCACTGCTCGCCATCGGTTTTTTTTACTTCGTCGGCCTTAAGAATCCAACGCACACACATCTGTCGCTGCTCGTGGCCGCGGGTTTTCTGGCGGTGGTGGGGGTTGCCCTGCCAATGGCCGGGTCGTTGACCTATTTCGTGTTTGTGCCTGAAGTTGCGGCAGCGCTCAACGGCTTGCTGTTCTGGCTCGGCTTTGTAATTGCCCTCATCGCCGCAATCACCGTCGACTGGCGTCTCGGGAAAGCCGCGGGGTTGCGTGACGCGGACGAGATGTGGTGGAACGAGAAACGCATCCGCGGGTTCTGCGTGTTCCTGGCTTGGTGGGTCTTTCTCGGAGTATTGAGCTGGTCTGGTGCGGCGATTGACAACAGCAAAATCTTTAACACAAACATCGACGGCGGACCCAGCGTGCTGCTCTTTCTGGGGCTGATCGCTTTCTGTGGCGCAATCGGCGGACTGCTGCCACACCTCCTGATGTCACTCACCGGCATCACCCCAGGCCCGCCGATTCCGCGCCGACGCCGCCGTGGTTTCCACCTCTGGCGAGGGACCGAACCCGTGCCGCCATCTGAATGGCCCCCTAAAGTCCAACTATGATCGCACCCAACCCCACGAAAACGTTCCGCGTCCGCGTCAAGCGTCAGGACGGCGCCGACCAGCCCTCGTACTGGCAGGAGTTCGAGGTGCCCGTCCGGCCGTCGCAGAACATCATCAGCGTGCTGCAGTACATCGCGGCCCACCCCGTGACCGTCGAGGGCGAGACCGTCGAGCCGGTCGTCTGGGACTCGGGCTGCCTCGAAGAGGTCTGCGGCGCGTGCACCATGGTCATCAACGGCCGGGCGCGGCAGTCTTGCTCCGCCCTCGTGCCTGACCTGCTCAAGCAGGCCGGCGGCGACGCCGGCGGACGCTTCGGCCAATCTCCCGGGGGTTCCGGGGGCGGGGCCATCACGCTCGAGCCGATGACCAAGTTTCCCGTGGTCCGCGACCTGTTCGTCGATCGCCAGCGGATGTTCGACAACCTCATCAAGGTCAAGGCCTGGGTCCCGATCGACGGCACGCACAGCCTCGGCCCCGGCCCGACCGAGTCGCCCGAAAAGCAGGAAGAGCGCTACGCCATCTCCCGCTGCATGACCTGCGGCTGCTGCCTGGAGGCCTGCCCCCAGTTCACCAAGGACAACGACTTCCTCGGCGCCCAGGCGATCGCGCAGGCGTACTACTTCAACGAGCACCAGACCGGCGCGAAGCTCAAGAAGGAACGCCTCGACATCCTCATGGGCCCCGGAGGCGTGGCCGACTGCGGCAACGCCCAGAACTGCGTGAAGGTCTGCCCCAAGGAGATCCCGCTGACCGAAGCCATCGGCAAGGCGGGCCGGCAACTCACGATCCACGCTGTCAAGAAGTTCTTTACCGGCAAATGAGCCACCGACTCAACGCCGGCTGTACGCGACCTCGGCCCGCAGGTTGTCCTCGTCGTCGCGGGCCCAGGTGAGCGTCGGCACGGGCCGCAGCTCCCCGGCCCGCAGCGTCGGCGGCAGGCGTGATCCCTCTTCCGCGGGCAACAGCTCGAACGGGTGCGGGTCGCCGTTCTTGTCTTCGTAGGCGTAGAGCGTCTCGTCGCTCGCCGCCGTGGTCTTCGGGCCCGCGTCGGTCAACGAGGCGACCTCGAACTCCGAAGCCCGTAACGCGGCCCGCAGCGCGTCGACGTCGGTGGGTGGATCGGCCGCCGAGGTGCGGTGCAGGTGCAACAGGCCGGCCCCCAGGAACTGCAGGCGTTTGAGGGCCAGGCTGTAGTGGTCGGTCTCGGCGGTCTCGATGAAGCGGGCCCAGCGGCGGGCGAAACGGCCGGTGTTGTCGCCGAAGACCTCGCGGAACGCCTGGGCGTGATCCCGGCCGTTGCTCAGCAGGACGAGGTACCGGCCGAAGCCGCTGCGGTACTTGCCCTTGTCGCCGTGGATCAGGAAGTGCACCAGCGCCCAGGACTGGTCGTACTGCAGGCTGCCTTTGGGCGAGCCGGTCCGCATGTTGTGGTGCCAGCGGGCCATATCGGTCTCGAGCAGCTCAACGAACCCGAGGGCGGTGCCGTCGGCGAAGGCGGCGCGGATCGTGTCGACGCGTTCTTTGTCGATGATGCCGGTGCGGACGTCGCCGTCGACGATGATGGCCGCGCCGAAGTACTCGGCCAGGCCCTCGTTGACCCACAGCGGCAGCTCGTCGCCGAGCTTGTGGTGGGCGAACTGGTGGAAGCCCTCGTGCTGTAGCGTCGCGAAGACGTAGTCGCGGGGCACGCCCTCGACCCACGTCGACATCCCGGTCATCGTGTTGTTCCAGAAGAACATGCCGCCCGACGCCGAGGCGTTGATCCCGAACTCGCCCATCGCGCGGATGTAGTCGCGGCGGGTCCGCAGCAGGTACATGTCCTGCTTCTCCCGCTGCCCGCCGCGGAGCTGGCGGAACTGCCGCGTGTACGCCCGGTAGATCAGGTCCATGTGCCGGCCGTACTCGACCGCCTCCGCCCGGCTGAGGTTGGTGTAGATGTTGTACGCCCGGCTCTCGAAGCGGTTGAGGCTGTTGAGAAACGCGCCCTGGGCGTCTGCCGCCGCGGGGGCCAACGAAGCGACCGCGGCGAAGACCAGGGCGAGGGCGAGGCCCAGGTGCAGGGCCCACCGGGCTCGGGGTTGGCAGCGTGAGCAGAAGTCGGGCATGGTCGGTCCTCGGAAGCGGGTGCGGCTTTCACTGCGGCTTGGCAACCGCGTTGGCCGATCATATCTTGACCGTCGCCTGCGAGACTCCGCCCCGGAAGATCGCCATGACCTTGCCCGTCGAGACCGCCGCCGCCCCGCACCGCCGCCTGCTCCGCGTCCGCCCGCTGGTCCGCTACGTGGACCACGACCAGGCGGTCATCGAGGCGCACTTCACCACGCTGCCGCCGGTGGACGACCCCGACGCCCTGCCGCCGGGCCGGGCGGTGGACGTGCAGGTTGAGATCGACAACGCCGACGGCTTCCACGACGAGGGCACCGCCCGCGTCCAGCTCGACGGCCATCGCGGCCGGGTCCGCTTCGAGATGGTGCGCCCCCGCCGGTGGTGGCCGGCCGGCATGGGCGAGCAGGTGCTCTACGACCTGAGCCTCCGGCTGACCGACGCCGACGGCGCGGCCGACGAGCGGACCGTCAGCTTCGGGCTCACCTCGATCCGCCGCGACCGCGTGCTGGGCGAGGGCTTCGACCCCAGCCTGCTGGTCAACGGCCGGATCTGCGACATCGACTCGGTCGTCGTGATCGACCGCGTCAACGAGCGCCGGCTCCTGCCGGCCAACGGCGAGTCGCTGCTGCTGGTCCGCGACCACTTCGGCCCCGAACTGCTCTACGACGCCGCGGATCGCGCGGGGATCCTGCTGATCCAGTGCGTGCCGATCGGCGAGCGGGCCGTCGACGAGGCCGCGGTCGACGACCAGGTCCGCCGCCTGTCGGGCCACCCCAGCCTCGCCGGCTACTTCGTCGGGCACCTCGGGGCGTTGAGCGACGCGGTCGCCGACGCCCTGCGTCGACTCGACCCGACCCGCAGCGTGTTCCGCCGGTTCCCGCTCGACGCCGCCGCGTGATACGGGCGGGTCGGGGCCCGGGTCCATATAACCGTCAATCTTTTCCCAGATTCACCACGCGATAAATTTAGGTCCTGAACCCCGCTCAACTCTCTTGCGGCGACCGCCGATAAGCCGCTAGACTCTCGTTATGGGAACGAGAGACGAGATGTTCAGGGCCAAGGTCCTGATCTTCATGGTGCCCCTGCTGCTGCCGATCGGCCAGCCGCCGGCCCAGGCGGTCGATCGAGCCGCCCACGCGGCTCCCGAGGCCGCGCCCGAGATGCCCGTCGCCCCGCTCGGCCCGGCTACACTGGCCGAATGACCGCTTATCCGTCCGACCGCCCCGCCGTGTGCATGCTTTCGCTGCTCCTGCTGTGGTCTTGCCCCGGCTGTCACGCCGAGCCCATGCCGGCTGATCCCCCGGGAATGACCCCGGAAGCTCCCCCTATTCCGAGGGCGGGGGCGGGGGCGGGGGCGGGGGCCGGGCCGACCACCGCCGAGGGCTGGCTCGACCGCATCGAGGCCGCGGCCGACGACATCGACACCCTCACCGCCCGCGTCCGGCTGACCCAAATCGTCGGCCTGCTCGAAGACGAGTCGCAGCGCTTCGGCGAGCTGCGGGTCTCCACCGCCGACGACGCCACCCGCTTCCGCGTCCGCTTCGACCGCCTGCGGCAAGACGGTGTCGTCGAGCCGATCGCCCAGACCTACGTGTACGACGGCCGGTGGCTGCTGGACCTCGACGGGACCGACCGCGTCGCGACCCGGCGTCAACTCGTCCGCGGCGACGCCGCCGCCGACCTAGAGCTCGGCGACGGCCCGTTCCTCCTGCCGCTGAACCTCAAGAAAGACCGCGTCCTCCAACGCTTCACCGCCGAGCTCGGCGAGCTCGACGACACGGCCCCCGACCCGCCGACCGGCGACGGCGTGGTCCGCCTGGTGCTCACCCCCCGCCCCGGCTTCGACGCCGACGCCGAGCGCCTCGACCTGTGGTTCGACACCGGCTCGGACCTGCCGCTCCGCGCCACCGCCACCCAGGACGACGGCGACATCACCACAGTCGACCTGTTCCGCCTCGACCCCGCCGCCGAGGTCGACTCCTCGGTCTTCGATACCGCTCTGCCCGCCGACCCGGGCTGGGAAACCCAGGTCGTCGAACTCGATTAGCCCCCCCGGAATCCTCCCCGCAAGCCGCGAAATCCGGTACAGTTTGGAACGCCAAACCCGGGGCCGTAGCTCAATTGGGAGAGCGCTGCGTTCGCAATGCAGAGGTTGAGGGTTCGATCCCCTTCGGCTCCATTTCGCTTCACGTCAGCTCGGAGAGACAGCACCCAACCGGGTGACTTCCGTCTGTAGCGCGACGCCGAAACGCCGGTCCACGACCTCCTGTACGTGAGCGATCAAGCGCTCGACGTCGGCGGCGGTGGCGGCCTCGAGGTTCTCGATCCAGTTGGCGTGGACGGGGCTGACGCGGGCGCCGCCGAGGCGGTGGCCGCGGAGGCCGGCCTCGTCGATTAGCTGGCCGGCGCTGCGGCCGCCGGGCGGGTTCTTGAAGACGCTGCCGGCGGTCCGGCGGTCCAGCGGCTGGGTGCGTTGTCGGGCCTCGAGGTGGTCGCGGGTGCGGCGGCGGATCGGCTCGGGGTCGCCGGCGGCGGGCAGACCGAACCACGCGGCGGTGACGATCCAGTGGTGTGCGGGCGCGTCGCTGTGGCGGTAAGTCAGGCCGAGCTCTTCGGCGGGCAGCACGCGAGTCACGCCCCCGGCGTCGACGACTTCGACACGGTCGAGGACGTCGGCGATGCATCGCGGCTCGTAGCCGACGGTGCCGGCGTTCATCGCGACGCCGCCGCCGACGTTGCCGGGGATGCCGACGAGGAATTCGAAGCCGGCGTAGCCCGCGTTGGCCGCGAAGCGGGACAGCTTCGGCAGCGGGACGCCGGCCGCGGCGACGAGGCGGTCGCCGTCGATCCGCAGGCCGGTGTGCGTCGTGCCCAGGTGGCAGACCACCGCGTCGATCGTGCCGTCGGCCGCGAGCGTGTTGGACCCCTTGCCCAGCAAGCCTAGCGGCAGCCCGGCGTCGCGGGCCGCGGCGATGAGCGTGGGCACCTCGTCTTCCGGAGGCTCGGCGAAGTAGCGGGCCGACCCGCCGACGCCCCATGTGGTCTTCGACGCCAGCGGCACGTCACGCCTGACCCAAGGCAAGTCGTCGAGTGTTCCCATACCAGACATCTTCGGCCGACGCGCGGGACTCACCGCAGCGGCAGGCTGATCGCCACGAGGTCCTGCACGTCGAGCAGCCCGACGACGCGGCCATCGGCGTCGACGATCGGCAGCTCGTCGATGCGGTGGGCCTCGAAGAGGGCCTGGGCCTCGCGGACGCGCTGGGATTGTTCGAGGCGGCGGGGCCCGCGGGTCATGTGGTCGGCGATCGGGGCGTACCAGACGTCGGGGCCGTGCGCCAGCAGGGCGCGGCGGAGGTCGCCGTCGGTGAACAGGCCGGTGAGGCGTTGGTGTTGGTCGGCGACGACGATCGCGCCGGGGCGGCGGAGCGGCGCGGCTTCTTCTTCAGAGATCACGAAAGCCTCGCGGATCGGCGTGGCCTCGGGCACGAGGGCGAGCGACTGGCCGACGCGGTAGCGGGCGGGCTCGAGGCAGGACAGCCCGCCGGAGCCGAGGCTGCCGTGGGGGTGGTTGTCCCAGTAGCCCTCGGGGGTGAGCCCGCGGCGCTGCGACGCGAGGCCGGCGAGGGTGTCACCGAGCACCAGCATGACGGTCGTCGAGGTGGTGGGCGCGAGGCCGAAGCCGCAGGCTTCCTCGACCGGGCCGTAGGCGAGCACGAGGTCGGCGGCGCGGGCCAGGGGCGACCCGGCGTCGGACGTCAGGGCGATCAGGGCCACGCCGCGGTCACGCAGCCGCAGGGCGAGGTCGACAACCTCACGGGTCGCGCCGCCGTGCGACAACAGCAACGCGGTGTCGCCCTTGCGGAACCGGCCGAGGTCGCCGTGGAAGGCTTCGCCGGCGTGGACAAAAAACGCGGGCAGCCCGAGCGACGCCATGGTCGCCGCGGTCTTGGCCCCGACCAGCCCGCTCTTGCCGAGCCCGGCGACCAGCACGTTGCCCCCGGACGTCGCCAACCGATCGATCGCCGCGTCGAAGTCCGCGATCTCCGGCAGGCCGCGTAGCGCCGCGGCCTGCTTCTCGATCAGCGAACGCATCGTCTCGGGTTCGGCCATAAGCCGTTTATCGTAACGGGCCGCGGCGGCCGCCACGATTCAAGCCAGCCCGCTGCGGAGGAAAAACTCCATCAGCTCGTGGCCGTGGGCGATGTGCAGGTCGCTGTCGGCTGCGTTCGTTTCGGTGAACGGCCGACGACGCACGGCGTGGACGCGGTGGCCCGCCATGAGGAACGGCACGGGCGTCGGGTCGTGCTTGCGCGTGCCCACCAGGGTGTAGTGGTCGGGCAGCACGAGCATCCGCCACGGCCCGCCGCGGGCTTCGAGCGCTTCGTGCAGCGGGCCGACCACGTGCCGGTCGATCGCGGCGACGGCGTCGGCCTTGGTCTTCGCGTCGGCGGCGTGGCCCGCCTCGTCGGGCGATTCGACGTGGACGCAGACGATGTCGTAATCGTCGAGCGCCGCGATCGCGTGGGTCCCGGCGGCGGCGTAGTCGTTGTCGTGGTACGAGGTCTGGCCCGGCACGTCGAGGCGGTCCCAGCCGATGAACGCGGCGATGCCCGCCAGCAGGTCGACGGCCGTGATCATCGCGCCGCGGCCCGCGAAGCCGTCGCGGTTTCCGTACTTTTCCGAAAAAGGCGGGACGACCGGGCGTCGGCCCTGGCCCCAGGGCCAGAAGTGCGTCGCCGGGGCCTCGCCCATCTCCCGCCGGGTCTGGTTGATCTCGTGGTCGGCGAGGAAGACCTCGCTCTCGGCGACGAGCTGGTGCAACAGCTTGGCGTGGGCCCCGCCCCGCGGCAGGTGCTTGCGGATCGGCTCGCCCGGCACGTCGTGCGGCGGGGTCGTCTCCAGCTCGTCCCAATCCCGCGCGCCCAAGCCGTCCACCATGATGTTGCGGTAGCTCACGCCGGGCACCAGCGCCACGCCCGGCAGCGGCAGCCGGGGGGCGAACTCTTCGAGCAGACGCCGGCTCTCTTCGGACGAGA
This sequence comes from Planctomycetota bacterium, assembly GCA_039201235.1. Lineage (GTDB taxonomy): Bacteria > Planctomycetota > Phycisphaerae > Phycisphaerales > Phycisphaeraceae > Algisphaera. The sequence goes on along the minus strand of JBCCRT010000061.1, from coordinate 5,991 downwards.
TGTGGCCGGCCGAATGGTCCTGCATCTTGCCGTCGACCACGGTCACGAGGTTGACCCGGAAGACCCAGTCGCTCGGGTCGAGGTCCAGCCCCAGCGCGGCGGCCTCGAGCGGGGCCCGGCCCTTGTGATATCGCTTCGGGTCGTAGCCCAGCAGCGACATGGAACACACATCCGAGCCGCAGGGCATGCCCTCGGGCGTCGTCGCCACCGTGCCCTGCCGGCCCGTCTGCGCCAGCCGATCGAGGTGCGGGGTCGCCGCGGCCTCGAACGGGGTGCGATCGCCGAGCGCCGCGAGCGGGAAGTCGGCCGCGCCGTCGGGGATGACAACTACATATTTCATGGAGGAAGCGTCAGGCACCGGCGGTCACAGGTTCAGGGGCACGCCCTCGGCCTTCCACTTCTCGATGAGCAGGCGTAGCTCGTCGGCGGCGGCGCCGATGCGCTGCGCCGCGTCGTTGAGGTCGTTGTAGAGGGCGGGGTCGCGGCTGAGCCGACCGATCGTGCCGGTGGGTTGGTTGGCGTTTTCGAGCAGGGTCTTGAGCTGACCCGACGCGGCGGCGAAGTCGTCGGCGAGGGTGACGTAGCGGCGTTCGAGGTTCTGGACCGCCGCGCGGACCTCGCCGCTGGCGGAGCGGACGGTGCGGGCGGTGCCGGTGATGTCGTCGCGGAGCTGGTCGTCGTTGATCAGCCGGTCGAACCCGGCGAGGACTTCACGCAGCTCGGCGAGGCGGCGGTCGGTGCGGGCGATGACGGTGGTGACGTTGCCCGTCACTTCGCCGGCTTCGACGGCGTCGGGGTTCTGCGGTTCGAGCAGGGCGCTGACGCGGGCGCCCACGCTCTGCCACTGGTTGCTGAGCCGTTCGAAGCTGTCGGTGAGTTTCTCGAGCTCGCCGAAGGCCCCGGCCAGGGCGCCGAGGTCGCCGCTGACCACGGCGCTGCCGTCTTTCTTGAGGAACGCGGTCGGCGGGGCCTTGCGGTCGGGGGTGACGAAGCGGATCTTCGGGCTGCCGCCGAGCAGGGGCTTTTCGACCTGGGCCTCGGCGTCGACGGGGATGTCGGTCGCCTCGTCGAGGATGCGGACGTCGACGGTGACGCCGGTGCCCATCGGCTGCTTGAAGTCGATGGTCTCGACCTGCCCGATGTCGATGCCCGAGAGCTCGACCCGGCTGCCGGGGTTGAGGCTCGAGGCGTCGGACAGCTCGATAGTCACGAAGTAGCCAGACTGCAGCAGCCGCGGCACGTAGCCGAACACCAGCAGCAGGAAAATCAGCCCGAGCAGCCCGAGCAGGGTGACGCCACCGACGACGAGGTTGCGGCTGCGTTCGGTCATGCCCGTGGGTTCCCTGGCGGCGGCGCGGGGGCGGCTTCACCGGAATCCTCGGCCCCGCCGGCCGATTGGTACTGGCCCTGCGCAAAGCCCATGCGGATGCGTTCGAGGTCGTCGGCGTCGGCCCGGCCCTGGATGAACCGCTGCACCAGCTCGTCGCCGCTGTTGCGGAACGTGCACGGGTCCGAGTCCGCCGCGACCTGACCATCGTAAAGCAGCACCATGCGGTCGGCAATCTTGTTCGCGCTCGTCATGTCGTGCGTCACCACGATGCTCGTCATCCCCAGCTGCCGCGTGAGCGCGAGGATCAGCTCATTGATCACGTCCGAGCGGATCGGGTCCAGCCCCGTTGTCGGCTCGTCGTAAAGCATCACCTCCGGCTCCAGCGCGATCGCCCGCGCCAGCGCCGCGCGCTTCCGCTGACCGCCCGACATCTCGCCCGGCATCTTCTTCTGCGTCTTGGCCAGCCCCACCATCTTCAGCAACTGATCGACCCGCTCGGCCCGCTGCTTCTTGTCCAGGTCCGTGTGCTCGACCAGCGGGAACTCGACGTTCTGGCCCACCGTCATCGAGTCGAACATCGCCCCCATCTGGAACAGAAAACCGATCCGCTTGCGCAGCGGCACGAGGTCACGCTCGGCGAGCTGATCGACCCGCGTGTCACGGAAGTAGACCTCGCCGGCGTCGGGCTGCAGCAGGCCGACGATGTGCTTGAGCGTAACGCTCTTGCCCGTACCCGACGGCCCGAGCAGGACGGTCGTCTCGCCCGGCCGGAAGTCCAGCTCCAGGCCGTTGAGCACGGTGAGCGGCCCGAAGCGTTTGTGCACCCCGCGGAGCCGGATGATCGGGTCGGCGTCGCGGTCGGCCCGCGGCGGCGACTCGGAGCAGTCCTCCGGGGCGGTGTCTGGTTCCGGGGGGGTGTCCGCTTCCGGGGGGGCGGGGGTGATGGCGGGGCTTTGCGTCACGAGGGTTTCATCATAGCTGCGGACCGTCCGGCCGCGACCCGTTTGACAAAGCCCCGCCGCGGCGGGAGGCTGCGTGCGACCGATACGCCGAGGTGCTTTCGACGGGGCAACGTTATGGCGGACGACACGCTGACCTGCCCGGGCTGCGACAAGACCTTCCGCTGGCAAGCCAAGATCGCGGGCCGGGCGGTGCGCTGCGGCTGCGGGCAGAAGTTCCGCGTGCCGATGGTGCCCGGCGAGACGCCGGAAGCCGTTGCGCCGCGGGCCGCGAAGCCCGAAGCCCCGAAGCCGCCCGAGACCAACCCCTACGAACTCAACCTGCCGGATAACGACGACAACGGCACGGACGCCGCGCCGCCGGTCGCCGCGGCCGCTTCCGGGGGGGCGGTGCGCTGCCCCGCGTGCAACATCCAGCTCCGACCCGGGGCGGTGCTGTGCCTCGCCTGCGGGTTCAACCTCGTGGAGGGCAAGCACGTCCAGACCGTCGTCGAGGCCGAAGCGGCCGGCCGCTTCGTCGACGACGCTCCCGATGATGAGGACCCTCAGGCCCGCCGCGTCGCGCAACGCACCAAGCTCCAGGAAGACCTCGCGGCCGACACCGCCCGCCGGCACCACTTCCAAGAGAAAACGCTGCCGCTGATCTTCCTGGGCCTCGGCGCCGCGGTGCTGCTGATCAACGCGTTCGTGCTCACCCCGCTGCTCGGCGGCGTCTACTACGATCTGCCCGCTAACCTGCCGGCGAGCGTCTTCGCGCTGGTGCTCTACTTCGTCATGTTCCTGGTGCAGCTGCCCTGCCTGTTCGTCGGACTGCTCATCGTCTCGAAGGTCTTCGGCTCGGCGTTCGGCGAGCTGTTCTCGGCGATTAAGAAACTCGCGGCCCTCGCGCTGCTGGCCGGGCAGTTCGACATCGCGGTGAGCATCGGCTTCGAGCTGATGCTGGGGTTCGCCGCCTTCCTCGCCTTCTGGGTCGAGCTGGCGATCTCGTTCACCGTGTTCTGGGTCCTCTCGAAGCTGATGTTCGACGAGCTCGAGCCGGGCGAGACCATCGCGTTGTGGATCGCGATGCTGTTCCTGCCGGGGTTCGCGCTGGCCGGCATCGCCGCGTTGATCTTGATCATCATCGCCTGAACCGGGAGACGAGTTCGCGGTCACCCCCCGGCGCTCTGCCGCTTGACCTCCGCCCCGCCGAGCCGATCGACCGCGTCCCGCAGCAGGCCCGGGATCGCGTCGGCGAACGGCGAGCCGGCGACCGCCGCGGCGATCTCGGCCTCGGGCACCCCGCCGAACTCGGCGACCTTCCGCCCCGGGAACCAGTGCCCGCCGTTGCCGAACAGGTTGAAACGCATCTTGGCGTACTCGGTCAGCCCCCAGCCGCGGTCCAGGCGGTCGAGCCACAGCATCAGCGGCAGGTTCAGCCCGCCCGGCGCCTCGGTGTACTCCGGCACGCCGGCCCAGCTCGCCGCCTCGGGCGAGGCGTCACCCGTCGCCTCCGCCATCGCCGCCTCCAGCCGCGCCTCGATCGGCGGCAGCAGCTCATCCGCCCGGTCCAGCTTCTCGACCGCCGAGACGTGCAGGTCGTAATCACTCGGCTTCGCCGCGCCGAGGCTGAGCGTGTGTATCTCCGGGTGCCGCAAACACCACAGGTCGTTGAACTCGATCGGGTGCAGCGGCGCGCAAAGCTCGGTTAGTTCCGGGGGCGGGGCGTAGAGTTTGCCGCCCTTGTCGCTGGGGCTGATGATGAACACGCCCATGTCCCGCCGCGCCGCCTCCATCACCGCGGGGCGGTTGCGTTGAAAGATGTAATAGAAGTGCAGGTTGACGTAGTCGAAGTCGCCCCCACCGCGGTTTTCGGCCCCGCGTAGCGCCCGCATGAGTTGATCGAGCGGGGCGTGCGTCGAGAAGCCGACGTGACGCACCTTGCCCCGGCGTTGCAGCTCGCGGGCCGCGTCGAGGCAGCCGCCCTTCCGCACGGCCTGGTCGATCGTCTCGGCGTTGTTCAGGCCGTGCAGCCCGAGCAGGTCGACGTGGTCGAGTTGCAGGCGGTCCAGCGATTCGTGGACGTGGGCGGTGAACTCGTCCGGGTCGGCCGTCGGCGCGACCTTGGTCTGCACGACGATCTGGTCGCGAGGCAGGGTCGGCAGCACCAGCCCGAGCTGGCGTTCGGAGCAGCCGTAGCCGCGGGCCGTCTCGATATGGTGGATGCCGAGTTCGACCGAGTGGCGGATCGTCGCCTCGAGGTTGCGTTGGTTCTCGGGATCGACCTCGGACAGCGGCTTGTCCTTCCAGCCGTCCTGGTAGCGCATGCCGCCCGTCGAGATCACGGGCATCTTGAGTCCGGTTCGGCCGAAGCGTCGGTAGTGCATCAGTGAATCGTTCCGTGATCGCGGCCGCTTGCGGCTTGGCCGCGGCTACTCTTGTTGCTGTTGATCGTCCGGCTGCGAACGTCGCCGTTCCCGATCGATCGCCTCGCCGATCAGGCCGCCGAACAGCCGGCCGAGGTCGCGCTCGGTCGCCGAGCTTTCGTTATCCGCGGGCGGTTCGTCGCGGCGCGGCTCGTCGCCACGCTGCCGCCGTAGCTCGCGGTCCAACACCCCGCCGAGGATGCCGCCGATCGTCTCGGGCAATCGATCCCCCGACAGCCCGGCCAGCAGCGACAGGTTCACCTCCGGGGCGTCCACCGTCCCGCCGATCTTCACGAGCGACCGCGCCAGCTCGCGGAGCACCGGGTTCCGCTCGACCTCCTTGCCGCCGATCGACAGCCCCAGGTCGATGTTCTGGTCCACCAGGCTGATCGTGCCGCCGAAGTCCAGCGTCACGTCGTCGATCCGGAACGACAGCCGCTCGTAGCCCAGCACGCCGCCGCGGATACGCAGGTCGATGGGTGAGGTCTTCGCTTCGTACGTCGTGGCCCCGTCGAGCAGCCCGACCCGACGCAGCGGCCGGACGAGCTGGCCCACCGGCTCGACCTCGGGCGAGATCGTCACCGTCCCCATCTGCACCCGCACGTCGGCGTCGAGCAGGCCCAGCGCGAACCCGCGCGTCGGTAGGCGGAAGTTGTCGTCGTCGATCGTCACCGTGAACGGCACGTTCGCCGACCGCACCGCCGGCAGCAGCACCGGGTTGACGAACCGCATGAGCTTCGACGCCAGCTCCGGCGTCTGGTTGAGATGGAACGTCACCGGCCCGTCGGGCACGAGCATCCCGTCGCGGTCCGCGCCGCGGAACGAGCCCATCGAGCCGTTCGCGCTCTCGAGCGACAGCTCGTAGTTCCCGCCGTGCTTCAGGCTCCAGTCGTCGACCGCGGCGTCGAGGCTCAGCCGGTCGCCGAAGGCCGCGATCGCGTAGCCCCGCTGCCGGGCCAGCGTGTCGAACACGACCGTCGGCACGTCGGCCAGCTCGACCTCGGCGGACAGCCGGCCGTTCTCGACCTGCACGTAGCCGTCGTCGAGCACCAGCCCCTCGACCCGGGCCTCGGCCGCGATCGTGCCCGTGCCCGCGGCGTCGGTTTCGACGTCCAGCCGCGCCGTGACGGGCCGCCGCAGGTCCGGCGCGTCGACGACCAGCCGGCCCTCCCGCAGCGTGAACCGCCGGTGGTACCACCGGTCCTCCAGCACCGTCTCCGGCAGCGTGAACGTCGCCACCGCCTTGGTCCGCTCCGGGTCGAACCGCAGCCCGTCGCCCCCGGCCAGCGCGAGTTGC
>JBCCRT010000060.1:0-16283 GCA_039201235.1 Planctomycetota bacterium | reverse complement strand
GTCGTACTGGTAGGCGAAGCCGCCGGACATGCCGTTGCCGAAGCCCTTGGAGAAGCCGCCGAGGTTGAGCACGGCCCCGTTGGTCATGTACTCGCAGCAGAAGTCGCCGACGCCCTCGACGACGGCGGTCGTGCCCGAGTTGCGGACGGCGAAGCGGTCGCCGGCCTGTCCCTCGACGAACAGCCGGCCGCCGGTCGCGCCGAATAGCGCGAAGTTGCCGATCAGCACATTATCCCCGTCCGCCTTACCCCCGGCGGGGGAACTGCCGGGGGAGCGGACGATGATCTCGCCGCCGCAGGCCCCCTTGCCCACGCCGTCGTTGCAGGTGCCGGTGTGGTCCATGACCATGCCGTCGTTACAGAACGCGGCGTAGGACTGGCCGGCCGAGCCCTCGGTGACGACGCGGACGGACCGCGGCCGCAGCAAGCGTCGGCCGTGGGGTTCTTCCATGGCGGCGGCTGGTAGTTCGTCGAGTTCGTGATTGAGAAGTCGCTCGAGGTCGATCGCGAGCTGCCCCCCCACCGACTTGTTGCAGTTCCACAGCGGCTTGCCGGGGCGGAGCTCGATCGCGTTCTCGCCTCCTTCGATCAGCCGGGCCTTGACCTGTTCGAGCAGGCGGTCGTCCACGGCGTAGTCGCGTTCGAGGTAGGTCGGCTCGGCGACGCGGTTCTCGTCGACGCGGCGGAGCATCCGGCGGAGGTTGAGCTTGCCGACCGACGCGGGGTGGTCGAGCAGATGCAGCAGGTCCGCCCGGCCGCGGGCCTCGTCGAGCCTGCGGAGGCCGAGGTTGGCCAGGATCTCGCGGACCTCGTGGGCGACGTTAACCAGGTACTGCGCCAGCGCCCGCGGGTCGCCGTCGAAGGCCTCGGCATTGGTAGTCAGCCCGGCGGGGCACTTGATGTTGCAGTTCTTGGCCATCACGCACTTGAGCATCATCAGCGCGGTGGTGCCGAACTCGAAGCTGTCGCCGCCGAGGAGGCAGGCCTTGACCACGTCGCTGCCGGTCTGCATCGCGCCGGAGCAGCGGAGCAGGACCTTCTGACGGATGCCGTTGGCGCAGAGGGCTTGGTGGACCTCGGCGATGCCGATCTCGGCGGCCCGGCCGGTGTACTTGAGGGAGGTGACCGACGCCGCGCCGGTGCCGCCAGTGCTGCCGGCGATGTTGATCACGTCGGCCCCGGCCTTGGCGACGCCGACGGCGATCGTGCCGATGCCCTCGCTGCTCACCAGCTTGACGATCACGCGGACCCGCGCCGCCTTGGCGTCGTGGATCAGCTGGCCGAGGTCTTCGATCGAGTAGGTGTCGTGGTGCGGCGGCGGGCTGATGAGCTCGACGCCGGGCGTGCCGCCACGGGCCGCGGCGATCTCGACGGTGACTTTCTTGGCGGGCAGCTGGCCGCCCTCGCCGGGCTTGGCGCCCTGGCCGATCTTGATCTCGATCTCTTCTAGGTTCGGGTCGGCGAGGTAGCCGGCCCAGACGCCGAACCGGCCCGAGGCGAACTGCTTGATACGGGACGCACGGATCGTGCCGTAGCGGGAGATGTGCTCGCCGCCCTCGCCAGAGTTCGACATCGCGCCGGCCATGTTCGTGCCGTGGGCGACGGCCTCGTGCGCGGTGGCGACCAGCGCGCCGTGCGACATCGCGCCGGAGGCGAGCCGCGGCGTGATCTCCGACGCGGGCTGGACCTCGTCGAGCTCCAGCTTGGGGATGCCGGGCCGCAGCCGCGAGAGGTAGTCCCACGCCCAGCCGGTCGCGGTGACCCGTAGCGCGCCGGCGTTGATGTAGTGGCTCCGCACGTCGTCGCCGAAGCGTTCGACCAGCGACTGCGCCAGCGCGTCAAGTCGGGCGAGGTCGGCGGCCTTCGGGCCGGTGAGGCGGAGCAGGAAGTCGACCGCCCCGTCGGCGTCGGCGGGCCCGACCGCTTCGCAGGTCACGCCACGGATCACGAAGTGGTTGTTCCCCGCGCGGTTGAACAGCATCATCTCCCGCTTGATCTGTTCCTTGGTGTCGAGGAACGTGACGTCGGCGGGGAAGGCGAGCACGTCGCGGAGGGCCGCGGGGCGGTGGCCGCGTTCCTCGGTCATGTTGCGGATGAAGTCGCGGTAGCCGGGCGTGATCTGGAAGTTGTTGATCTCTTCCGGGGTGAGCCGGTCGAAGCTGGTGTTGACGTAGCCGGTCTCGGTGATGCCGAAGGCGTCCTCCATCTGCCGGAGGGTGAGCAGGCGGAGGGAGCGGGCGTCTTCGCCGTTCTGCCGGAAGCTCAGTTTCTCTTCGGTGAGGTCGACGAAGCCGCGGACGGCGGCGACGCCGTAGCTGTGGCCCGCGCCCTCGGAGCGTTCCTTGAACAGGCCGAGGATCGGGATGTCCTTATCGTCCTTGACGGTCAGGGCGCGTTCGTGCCAGTCGGCGACGGACTGGGCGACGCGGTCGAACTGGACCCCGCCGACAGGCGTCTTCATGTTGGGCAGATACTTCTGGAACACCGGGTCGTCGGTGTCGAGGAAGTTGGGCTCGAAGAACTCGCCGCCGGAGTACGACTCGACGGTGCAGAGCCCGACCTTGCCCATGGTCTTCATGAGCGCCTTCTCGGCCGCCTTCTGGAACTTGGCGTAGGCGGCCGGGGCCTCGTCGCCGAAGAGCTGCTCGGCCCGCTTGCGGACGGCGAGGGGGTACACCGCCGAGCCGCCGAAGCCCAGGGCGCAGGCGATGTGGTGCGACGACGAGATCTGCCCGCTCTCGACGATCAGCGACAGCTTGAGCCTGAGTCCCTCCTCGATCAGCCGCTGATTCACGGCCGAGACGGCCAGCGTCATCGGCAACGCCGCCTGATCGCGGGAGACGTGGCGGTCGGTGAGGATCGCGATCCCGCCGTGCTCCCGGGCGAAGTCAACGACCCGCTCCGCGAGGACGTCGATCCCGTCGGCCAACGCCATCTCGTTGCCCGACGCGTCGGCGAAGTCGGGGCGGTAGAGCATATTGAACCGCCGCCAGGGCGTGCGCTTCTGGGCCATGATCTTCAGCACGTCCGTCATCCGCAGGATCGGGGTGTCGACGACGATCTGCGGGCTGCGGGACTGGCCGAGGTACGGCTTCTCGCCCAGCGCGACGCGGAGGGTCATGCCGTCTTTCTCGCGGATCGAGTCGAGCGGCGGATTGGTGACCTGCGCAAAGCGCTGCGAAAAGTATTTGGCGACGCCGCCCTCGTGGTCAGACAGCGCGTTGATCGCGTTGCCGTAGCCCATGGCCGAGACCTTCTCGACGCCGTTCTGCAGCATCGGGTCCATGAGGAACTTGAAGGCCTCTTGGTTGAGGTTGTAGGCGACGTAGCGGGCGGGGGTGTCGAGGTCGCCCTCGTAGGCGACGGCGGCCTTGGTCGGGTCTTCCTCGGGGTCGGGCAGGTCGGTGATGTGGGTCTGGGCCGCGGCGAGCATCGCGGGGTAGTCGTGCCGCTCGGCCAACATCTTCAGCGCATCATCGGTGTTAAAAACCTGCCGCTTGTGGTGGTCGTAATAGATCATGCCGCCGGCCTCGACGCGGCCGCGACGCAGGACCTCTTCGGGCGGGAAGTAGACCTGCCCGGCCTCGGACATGACCGCAAGGTACTCCTCGGTTTCGACGCTGCGCAGCGGGCGGAGGCCGAGGCGGTCGAGGCGCGCGCCGATGACGTTGCCGTCGCCGAAGATCAGGGCGGCCGGGCCGTCGTTCTTCTCTTCGTAGAGCGAGAAGTACTCGAGCATGGCCCGGACCCGAGGCGGGACGCGGGCGTCGTTCTCCCAAGCGGGCGGCATCATCGAAACCACGGCGGTGACGAGGTCGAGGCCCTCGCCGTAGACCCGGGCGTTGAGCGTCTGGTCGAGGCGGCAGGAGTCGGACTGGCCGTGCGGCCGGATGATCGCCTGGCTGCGGGCGAGCGCCACGGCCGCCTCGCTGAGGCGGTTCTTCTTGTCGGTGTTGAGCTCTCCGTTGTGCGCCATGAGGCGGAACGGCTGGGCCATCGACGGGTGCGGGTCGGTGTTGGTCGAGAACCGGGTGTGGAAGTACATGGTGTGTACTTCGTGGTCCGGGTCGTCGAGGTCTTTGAAGTAGGGGATGATCTCCCAAGAGTTGAGCCGGCCCTTGAAAACCTGCATCCGGGCCGAGAGCGACAGGGGGTACAGGCCGGCGAGTTTGTCGTCGGTGTAGGCGACCGCTTCGATGGCGAGCAGGGCCTCGTACACCCGGCGGTCGAGCTCGGCGTCGCGGGCCCCGTCCGTCGGTTGGAACACCCACTGGCGGATGGGCAGCTGCCACTTCACGGCCCGCTCGCCGATCTGCCGGTTGTCCACTTCGACCTCGCGGCGGCAGACGATCTCAAAGCCCGACCGCGTCAGCGTCTGGTCGATCAGGTCGATGGCCCGCGGGTGCTCGGCCGGGTCGGCGGGCATGAAAAAGTTGCCGACGCCGAACGCCCCGGGCTCGAGTTCGACACCGCTCACCTTGCGGAAGAACTTGAGCGACAGGTCGACCGAGATGCCCGCGCCGTCGCCGACGCCCTCGGACGACATCCCGCCGCGGTGCGGCACGCCGCAGAGCGCCTCGTGGCCTTTGGTCAACACGTCGTGAGTTTGACGGCTGTCTTTGCGCGTCAGGAAGCCGACGCCGCAGGCGCTGTGCTCGTCGCTGGGGTCGTACAGGCCCGACGCCGGCTTCACGGCGTACGGGTCGGCAGGGCGGAGCGTCGGGTTGTCGGCGTTCGGGGTTAGCACGGGAGGTTTCGGCGGGTCGGCGGCCGCGGCGTCGGGGGGACGCCGGCCTTGGATTCGGTTTGTCGGAGCGGCCGGAGCGGTCGGGGTCAAGAAACAGTTTGCAGCGTTGCCGACTCGGACGCGTTGGGTTCTGTGTCCCGTGCGTCGGGGATTTCCGCGGAGTCCGGCGGGTCGTGGTGCCGGGCCATCTCCCGGGTGAGGGCCGCGGCGACCGGGCTAAGGCCGCGGCCCTTGTCGTAGATCACGCCCACCGGACGTTGAAGCATAGGGGCCGTGGCGAGGGTTTTAAGCAGGCCCGACGCCGCTTCGCGTTGGACCGTTCGCACCGGCAGGATCGCGGTGCAGCCGCCCTCGATGACGGCGGCCTTTAGGGTGTCGATGTTGTCGAAGGTGTCGACCAGCACGGGCGCGCCGCCGGCCCGCCGGATGCTCTGCAGGGTCCACCGCCCCAGCGGCAGGTCAGGCGTGATCGCCGCCAGCCGCTGGTCGGTCAGCCGGGCGAGGTCCACGGGTTCGGTGGCCTGCGCGAGAGGGTGACCCGCCGGACAGACCAGCGCCATCGGCTCGTCACGCAGGAGCCGGGACCCGACCGACGGCCACTGCTGCGGGAACGAGACCAGCCCCAGGTCGCAACGGCCTTCGATGACGGCCCGGTGGATGTCGTCGGGCCGGTCGTAATGCAGCTCGACGCAGGCGTCGGGGCACCGCTCCGCGAAAGCGGCCTGGACCTGATTCATCCAGCCGATGCCCGCGGAATACATGGCAAAGACCCGCACGACACCGGTCAGATCGTCATTCAGCAGGCGGACTTCCTGCTCGATAGCGTCCGAACGGGCGACCAGTTCCCGACAACCTTTTAGGTAAACCTTGCCGGCCGGCGTCAGCGAGACCGGCCGGACGCTGCGGTCCAGCAGCTTGACGCCGAGGTGTTTTTCGAGGCTGCGAACCCGCTGGCTCGCAGCGGACTGGGTGATGCCGTGCAGCGACGCCGCCTCGGAAAGGCTGCGACAACGGGCCACGTCGGAGAAGAGCCGCATGTTCTGCATGGCCGGGCATTATAGTATCAATTTGAATCAGTTTCAAACCGGTATCATCAGAAATATTAATTCAGCGGAAGGACATCAGAGAGAAATTTTTCAGCACAAGTAATTTTAAATAATAAATTTAAAGTTATTTTTACCAACATCGCCCTAGACCCCCGCCACCTCCCGCTGCTTCCCCGAGCCGCCGACCACCGAATCGTCGCCCCGCCAGCGGACGAAGCCCTCGATCGCTTCGTACTCGGCCAATCCCAAACGGTCGTAGATCGCAGCGGTCGCCCGGTTGCGGTCCTCGGCCCGCTGCCAGAATTCCCGCTCGTCGACCCCCGGAAACAGGGCGCGGTCTTTCTGTGATTCGTGCCGGAAGATCGCAACGCGCTTTCGCAGCAGTTCGCTGGGCGACAGCGGCACCGCCATCTCGATCCGTTCGGGCTCCCACTCCTGCCACGCCCCGCGGTAGAGCCAGAGCTCGCAGGCGTCGTGCCAGGCGCGGTCGGCGCAGCGGTGCATCGCCGCGAACACGGCCGCGAGGCAGGTGCGGTGCGTGCCGTGCGGGTCCGACAGGTCGCCGGCGGCGTAGACCTGGTGCGGCTTAACCCGGTCCAGCAGCTCGGCGGTCAGGCGGATGTCGTCCCCGCCCAGCGGTTTCTTGCGGACCTTGCCGGTCTCGTAGAACGGCAGGTCCATGAAGTGCAGGTTCTCAGTCGGCACGCCGCAGGACCGCCCTGCCGCCTTCGCCTCGCCCCGGCGGATCAGCCCCTTGAGCTGCTGGACCTCGGGCGAATCGACCTGACCCGGCTGCTTGTTCTTCAGGAACGTCTCGACGTGCCGCTCGAACGCGGCCGTCTTATGGTCGTTGATGCCGCTCATCCGGTTGAATTCGGCGGCGAAGTCGGCGAAGCGGATCGCGTCCTCGTCGAAGACCGCGATGTTGCCCGAGACCTGGTACGCCACGTGGACCTCGTGGCCTTGGTCCACCAGGCGGATCAGCGTGCCGCCCATCGAGATCACGTCGTCGTCCGGGTGCGGCGAGAAGATCAGCACCCGCTTGGGGAACGGCCCCTCGTCGCCGGGGTGACGGTTGCGGTCTTCGGGTTTGCCGCCCGGCCAACCCGTGATCGTCTTCTGCATCGACTTGAACACGCCGACGTTCATGTCGTAGCCCGGGCCGTGCTCGGCGATGAGCTCCTGTAGGCCGTGCTCGTTGTAGTCCTCGTCGGTCAGCTTGAGGATCGGCTTGTCGATGCGGCGGGCGAGCCAGATCGCCGCGCGGCGGATCAGCGTCGGCGTCCAGTCGACCGGCCCGAGCAGCCAGGGCGACTTGCTCCGCGTCAGCTCGGCCGCGGCGGCCTCGTCGACGAAGACCTCGGCGTTGGGGTGCTCCTGCAGGAAGCTGGCGGAGACCTGCGAGTTGACCTCGCCCTCGACCGCCTTGGCGAGGATCGGCGCCTTGCCCTCGCCGAAGCCCAGCATCACGAGCCGGCGGGCGGCGAGGATCGTGCCGACGCCCATGGTGATCGCACGCTGCGGCACGTGCTCGATGCCGAAGAAGTCCGACGCGGCGTCCAGCCGGGTCAGCCGGTCGAGCCAGATCGCGCGGGTCCGCGAGTCGCGGGCCGAGCCCGGCTCGTTGAACCCGATGTGGCCCGTCCGCCCGATGCCCAGCAGCTGCAGGTCGATGCCGCCCGCGTCCTCGATCGCCTTTTCGTAAGCGGCGCAGAAGTGCGGAACTTCTTCGACGCTCAGCGTGCCGTCGGGGATGTGGATGTTGTCTTTGCCGATGTCGACGTGGTCGAACAGGTGCTCGTTCATGAACCGCACGTAGCTCTGCAGCTCGTGCGGCCGCATCGGCCAGTACTCGTCGAGGTTGAACGTCACGACCCTCCGGAAGGACAGACCCTCTTCCTGATGGAGGCGGATGAGTTCGGCGTAGACGCCGGTCGGCGTCGAGCCGGTGGCGAGGCCGAGCACACAGGGCTCGCCCGCCGCGGCCTTGCCGCGGATCAGGGTGGCGATCTCGGCGGCGACGGCCCGGCTGACGTCCGCCGGATCGGCGAAGACCGACAGGGGTATCTTTTCGCGGGCGGCGATTTCACGGTCGGCGGCGTTCTGCGACACGGCAAGCTCCGGATGGGGTCAGACCACCAAATAAATATCAAATTTGTTATTTATTATCAAGACACTCTCCGAATTCTGGCTTTTTATCCGATATATTGGCGGTCGGATCGACCTTTTTTGTCATTAATCCATGGTATTAGCCGACCCCGACTTCCTGATCCTCGAGGCCTTGCACCGGCACGGTCCACTGAGCCGGCAGCAGCTGCACACACGCACGGGGCTGCGGCCCAACACCGTAGGCGACGCGGCGGGCCGGCTGCTGGGGCTGGGCGTGCTGAGCGAGGGCGTGCCGCAGGCGGTCGGGCCGGGTCGGCCGCGGGTGCCGCTGCGGATCGACGACGGCCGGCGGTGGGTGGTGGGGCTCGCGTTGACGCCGGGCCGGGTGACGGGCTGCCGGGTCTCGCTGACCGGGCGGCGGGTGGGCCGCTTGCTCGACCGGGCGGTGCCGCGGGGGGTGTCGGTCACCGAAGAGGCGGCGGCGTTGCTGCCCCGGCTCGTCGGGCCCGAGGCGGTGGGCGTCGGGGTCACGACGACCGGGCTGCTCGACGCCGAGAGCCGGACGATCCTGTTCAGCTCGGCGGTGCCCGACCGTCGGCCGCTCTCGGCCGCGCCGATCTACGACGCCGCGGGCGACCTGCCGCTGCGCTTCGACAACGACATGCGTGCGCTCGCCGCGCAGTGGCAGCTCACCCACCCCGGCGACGCCCCGGAAGACCTGCTGCTGGTGCTGCTGCGCGACGGCGCGATCGGGGCGTCGCTGCTGATCGCGGGCCGGCCGAACCGCGGCTGCGTCGTCGGCGGCAACGAGCTCGGCCAGACCCACCTGCCGGTCGACGGCGGGCCCCGCCGCCTCGAGGACCTGTTCAGCAGCACGCACCTCGCCTGGCTCGACCCGAGCTACGCCGCCCGCCACGGCGACGACCTGGACCGCCGCGCCGCCGCCGCCGACCCCGACGACGACGCGCTGTGGCGGGTCACCGATCTGCTCGGGCTGGGCCTGGCCAACGCGGTCAACCTCGTTCGGCCCCACCGCCTCGTGCTGGTCGGCGAGCTGACCCGGCACACCCGTTTCCTGCACCGCCTGGCCGACGCGGTGCGGCAGACGACCCTGGGCCCCGTTGCCGAGCGGATGCGGATCGACACTTGGGACGCCGCCGTCCCCCCGCCGGCCGAGTCTGCCGCCTGGCTGGCGCTGGACCATTTGTTTCGGCGTGACGGCTCCGCCCGGGTTCGCGAGGCCGCAAGCGGCTGAACCAAGTGCGTAGCGGGGGTGGGGGTTGTGGTCTACCCTGTCGCCGATGCTATGGACGGTGCTGGGACTTTTCGGGTTGGCGGCGGTGTCGCCGTGGGTCACGCGGCGTTTGGGGTACGCGGCTGGGTGGGGGTTGGCGGCGGGGCCGGCGGCGGTGTTCGTGTACTGGCTGGTGAATTGGCCGACCGTGGCGGCGGACGGGTTGACGCAGACGCTGCCGTGGGCGGAGTCGCTGGGGGTGGAGCTGGCGTTGCGGGGGGACGGTTTGGCGGGGGGCATGTCGCTGCTGGTCAGCGGGATCGGGGCGCTCATCGTGGTGTACGCCGGGGGGTATCTGCGGGGCAACCCGCGGCTGGGGCTGTTCTTTGCGTACCTGTTCGTGTTCATGGGGGCGATGCTGGGGATGGTGGTCAGCGATCACCTGATCGTGCTGTTCGTGTTCTGGGAGATGACCAGCGTCAGCTCGTACCTGCTGATCGGGTTCAACCACGGGAAGCAGGACAACCGCGACGCGGCGCTCAAAGCGCTGCTGGTTACGGGCAGCGGCGGGCTGGCGTTGCTGGCGGGGCTGGTGCTGCTGGGGTCGATCGGCGTGTCGCTGGAGCTGCCGCGGGACGAGGCGCTGCGGGTGTCGGTCTTGGTCGAGCACGCGGGGGCGATCCGGGGCCACGCGTTGTTCCCGGCGATGCTGGTGCTGGTCTTGATCGGGTGCTTCACGAAGAGCGCGCAGTTCCCGTTCCACTTCTGGCTGCCGGCGGCGATGGCGGGGCCGACGCCGGTGTCGGCGTACCTGCACTCGGCGACGATGGTCAAGGCCGGGGTGTTCCTGCTGGCCCGGCTGCACCCGGTGCTGGCGGGCGGGGCGCTGTGGGTCGCGGTGGTCACCACGGTCGGGGCGGTCACGATGCTGCTGGGCGCGGTGATGGCGGTCGGGCAGCGGGACATGAAGGGGATCCTGGCGTACACGACGATCAGCGTGCTGGGTACGCTGGTGATGCTGCTGGGCGTCGGCACGGACCGGGCGATCGAGGCGGCGGTCGCGTTCCTGTTCGCCCACGGGCTGTACAAGGCCGCGCTGTTCATGGTCGCCGGCAACGTGGACCACGCGACGGGGACGCGGGACGTCACCGCGCTGGGCGGGCTGCGGCGGCTGATGCCGCTCACGGCCGCGGCCGGGCTGGTCGCCGCGCTGTCGAAGGCGGGGGCCCCGCCGATGTTCGGCTACCTCGGCAAGAAGCTGCTGCTGGAGGCGAAGGTCAACATCGAGACGCTGAGCATCCTGCTGACCGCGGCGGCGGTGGTGGCGAACATCTGCATGGTGGCGGTCGCGCTGCTGCTGACGCTCCGGCCGTTCTGGGGGGCGTACCGGCAGCCGCCGCACGAGCCGCACGAGGCGCCGTTTTCCATGACGTTCGGCCCGCTGCTGCTCGCCGCGTTGGGCCTGTTTGTCGGTTTAATTCCGGGGGTGTTCGACGCGACGCTGGGCGGCGCGATGGCGTCGTCGATCCGGGGCGAGCCGCTGGTGATGGAGCTGAAGCTGCTGTTCGGGCTCAACCCCGAGTCGCTGCTCGTGGTGGGGCTGAGCTTCGGGGCCCTCGGCGTCGGGTACGTGCTGTACCGTCGGCTGAAGCCCGGGCTGAACCTCGGGACGACGCTGCGGGGGCTGGGCAGATACGGCCCGGACCGGGGCTACGGGCTGGCGATGGCGGGGCTGATGGGCTTCGCCAAGTGGCAGACGCGGGCGGTGCAGTCGGGCTACCTGCGGCGGTACGTGCTGGTCGTGGTGGGGTTCGTGGCGTTGACGGCGGGGCCGTTGGCGGTCGCGGCGCTGCGGGGCGGGGATACGGCGGGGGCACCGGTGCCGCTTCGGATCCACGAAGTGGTGCTGGCGTTGCTGGTGATGGCGGGCGCGGTGTACGGGGTCGTGGCGGGGTCGCGGCTGGCGGCGGTGATCGGCATCGGCGGGTCGGGCATCGGGCTGGCGGTGATCTTCGCGGTCTACGGCGCGGTGGACCTGGCGATCACGCAGCTGATGGTCGAAACGCTGATGGTGGTGATCCTGGTGCTGGTGTTGCTGCGGCTGCCGCGGGCGGTGCGGGGGTCGGGTCGGCTGACGCGGGGGCGGGATTTGCTGGTCGCGGCGGCGGGCGGGTCGGTGGTGACGCTGCTGGTGCTGGCCTCGGCGACGGTGCAGCTGCCGGCGGCGGTTTCGGCTTACTACCTCAACGCGGCGTCGCCCGAGGCGTTCGGGCGGAACGTGGTGAACGTGATCCTGGTGGACTTCCGGGCGTTGGACACGCTGGGCGAGATCGTGGTGGTCGCGGTGGCGGGGGTGGGCGTGGCGTCGCTGGTGTGGCGGGGCGCGGGCCGGCGGGTACGGCCCGGGACCGAAGACCCGCCGCGGGCCGGGGGCGTGGGGGGTGACCCGGCATGAACGCGTTGGTGCTGCAAACCACGGCCCGGCTGGTGGTGCTGCTGCTGGTGGTGTTCTCGGTGCTGGTGCTGCTGCGCGGGCACAACGAGCCGGGGGGCGGGTTCATCGGCGGGCTGCTGTGCGGGCTGGCGTACGCGACGCACGCGCTGTCGTTCGGGGCGCGGGCGACTCGGCGGCTGATGCGGGTCGACCCGTTCCGCCTGTTGGGGGGCGGGCTGATCCTGGCGGCCGGCAGCGGGCTGCCCGCGATGTTCCAGGGCCAGGCGTTCCTGACCGGGCAGTGGCTCGGGACGGTGCCGGGTATCGGGAAGGTGGGATCGGTGCTGGTGTTCGACGTCGGCGTGTACCTCGTGGTGCTGGGCGCGGCGATGCTGATCCTCACCGGGCTGATGGGGGAGGAGGATTAGCGTGACGGTGCTGCTTGCCATCACGGTCGGGGTGCTGTTCACCTGCGGGCTGTACCTGATGATGCGGCGGAGCCTGATGAAGCTGGTGCTGGGGCTGCTGCTGCTGAGCCACGGGGCGAACCTGGCGGTGTTCGTCAGCGCCGGGCTGACGCGGTCGCCGGCCCCGCTGGTCGAGACCGGCGCCACCGCCCCGCCGCCGGGCGCGGCCGACCCGCTGCCGCAGGCGTTGGTGCTGACCGCGATCGTGATCGGCTTCGCGGTGGTGTCGTTCGCCGCGGTGCTGGTGCGGCGGGCGAGCGCGGCGGTGGGGGGCGACGACACGGACCGGCTGCGGACGACCGACACATGAGCGCGTTGCCGGTGCTGCCCATCCTGATCCCCCTGCTCGCGGCGGCGGCGGGCCTGCTCGGCTGGCGCAGTGTCGTGTGGCAACGGGTCGTCGGCGTGACGGGCTGCGTCGGGCTGCTGGCGGCGGCCGTCGCACAGATCGTCGCGGTCGATCGGCAGGGCATGATCGTGCTGCAGGTCGGGGCGTGGCCCGCGCCGTTCGGGATCACGCTCGCGGCCGACCGTTTCGGGGCGGTCATGGTCGGGCTCGCCGCGTTCATGGGGCTGATGGTCTGCGTCTTCAGCCTGGCCGAGGCGACGCGGCGGGACGTGCACCGCGGCTTCTTCCCGCTGCTGCTCGTGCTGCTCGGCGGCGTCGGCGGCGCGTTCCTCACCGGGGACCTGTTCAACCTCTACGTCTGGTTCGAGGTGCTGCTGATCGCCAGCTTCGTGCTCATCAGCCTCGGCGGCGGGCGGGCCCAGCTCGAGGGGGCGGTCAAGTACGTCGCGCTCAACCTCGTCGGGTCGATGCTGTTCCTCACCGCCACCGGTGTGCTCTACGGCACGGCCCACACGCTCAACCTCGCCGACCTGCACGTCGCGATGCACGAGGTGCGGCAGCAGAACCCGGCGCTGGCGACCGCGTTGGCGGCGGTCTTCGCCACCGCGTTTGCGCTCAAGGCCGCCGTGTTCCCGCTGTTCTTCTGGCTGCCGGCGAGCTACCACGTCCCGAGCGCCGGCGTCTGCGCCGTCTTCGCCGCGCTGCTGACCAAGGTCGGGGTGTACGCGCTGGTCCGCGTGTTCACGCTCGTGTTCCCCGGCGAAAAGATCGTGATCACCGCCGTGCTGATCGCGGCCGGGATCACCATGCTCACCGGCGTCCTGGGCGCAGTGACGCAGTACGAGATGAAACGTATCCTCGCGTGGCACAGCGTCAGCCAGGTCGGCTATATCGTCGCCGGCGTCGGGCTGCTGTGCAGCGGCGACCCGGCGGTGCAGGCGCTCGGCCTCGCGGCCACCGTCGTCTTCCTGATCCACCACGGCACGATCAAGTCCACGCTGTTCCTCGTCGCCGGGCTGATCGACCGGCGTGAGGGCACGACGCGGCTCCGCCCCATCGGCGGATTGGCGCTCGCGTCGCCGGGGCTCGCGGTGCTGTTCCTGCTGCCGGCGCTGAGCCTCGCGGGCCTGCCGCCGTCGTCGGGGTTCTGGGCGAAGCTGGCGGTGCTTGTCGCGCTGGCCGAGGGCGGGCGGTGGTGGGTGCTGGCCGCCGCGCTCGCGGCGGGCCTGCTAACGATCATGAGCATGATGAAGATCTGGAACGAGGCGTTCTGGAAAGAGCGGCCGTTGGAATCTGTCAACACGCCCCGACGCCTGCCCGCCACGCTGGTCACGCCCGTGCTCCTGCTCGTCCTCGGCACCACCGCCCTCGGCGTCTGGCCGCAGCCGCTGCTGGGCTATGCTGACCGCGCCGCGACGCAGCTGCTCGACCCGGCGGCTTACGTCGAAGCGGTCGGCATCATCACCCCAAAAACCGGTGCCGCGGCACCCCCGACCAACGGGGCGGACCCGCCATGACCATGTTCCTCATCAACCTGCTGCTGGCCCTGGCGTGGATGGCCATGATGGGCTCGACCAGCTGGACCCAGTTCGTCATGGGCTTCGCCGTGGCCTACCTCGCGCTCGCTTGGCTCGGCTCGATCATCCGCCCGCCCGGACAGACCGGCTACATCCGCAAGCTCCCCGCCGCCATCGGCTTCGCCCTCTTCATCGTCTACGAACTCGTCCTCGCCAACCTCCGCGTCGCCTACGACGTCGTCACCCCCGGCCCCAACCGCAGCCCGGCCGTCATCGGCGTCCCGCTCGACGCCACCACCGACGTCGAGATCACCCTGCTGGCCAACCTCATCACCCTCACCCCCGGCACGCTGAGCCTCGAACTCTCCGACGACCGCCGGACCCTCTACGTCCACGCCATGTTCGCCGACGACCCCGCCGAATTCCGCCGCGAGATCAAAGAGGGCTTCGAACGACGGGTGCTGGAGCTGCTGCGATGACGCTGGCCGACCACCCCTGGGCGTTGGCGGCGGCGTACGGGCTGCTCGGCGTACTGGGCGCGGGCATGTTGTGCGCCGCCGTCCGACTGGTCAAGGGCCCGAGCCTGCCGGACCGCGTGGTCGCCCTGGACCTGCTGGTCGTCGCCGCCGCGGCCGTGGTCGCCATGCTCGCCTGGGTCTACCGCCAACCCGCCCTGGTCGACCTCGCCGTCCTGCTCGCGCTGACCGTCTTCATCGGCACCGTCGCCCTGGCGTGGTACCTCGAGAGGGCCCGGCCGTGACCACCACGCTCTGGCTCGTCGCCGTCCTCGCCGCCGCCGGGGCGGGCTGCCTCCTCGTCCTGCTCGCCGCCGTCGGTCTGCTCCGCATGCCCGACGCCTACATGCGCATGCAGGTCGCCAGCAAGGCCTCCACCCTCGGCGCCGCCCTCGCCCTCGGCGGCGCCGCCCTGGGCCTCGGCGACGGCCCCGCCGTCGTCCGCGCCGCCGTCGCCATCGCCTTCCTCTGCATCACCATGCCCGTCGCCGCCCACCTCCTCGGCCGCGCCGCCGCCCGCACCGGCGTGCCCTTCAGCCATGAAACCACCCCCCTCGAACTCCCCCCCGACGACTAAACCCAGCGGTTGCCCCCCCGCCGCGATGTTTCTATATTCCTCGATCCGACCACGGGCACACCGCCCCGTCCGGGCCATTGGCGCAGTTGGCTAGCGCGCCTCGTTGACATCGAGGAGGTCACTGGTTCAAGTCCAGTATGGCCCATTCCCTAAACCCCTGCCCCGGCAGGGGTTTTTTCTGTATCCGCCCCCGCCGAGCCACCCCACCTATGCTACCTTAGATCCTTACCCAACTTCCGGGAGCCCCATCCTTGCACCCCCTCGACGCCGCCCTGCTCCGGGCGTGGGACACCCACGTCACCCCCCGCCTCGCCACCCCCCTCGGCCGCGCCCAACTCGCGCAACGCCTCACCCACTTCTTCCCCCAGCGCAGTGAAAAATTCCGGGGGAAATTCCGGGGGCTCCGCTCCTTCACCCTTGTCCTCCGCGCCAACGATCGCCGCCTCCCCGACCACAACACCGCCGGCGCCGTCCCCCTCACCCCCGACGCCGTCGCCGAGTTCTGTGCCCCCATCCACCTCCCCCCGCCCGGCCGCTCCCGCGCCGACACCGCCCACCTCCTCGGCGTCGGCCCCTCCGCCCTCCCCGCCCGCGTCCGCGCCGGCCACCTCATCAAACACACCCCCCACCCCCGCCCCTCCACCCGCTCCGGCAAATACCCCGGCGACCCGCCCCGCCCCCACGTCCACTTCTACGCCCCCCCTCCCCACCACCTCATCCACCCCGTCCCCGACGTCCAATCCGCCGACTGGGGCCACCTCAACCAACACCTCCACGAACGCCCCCGGAATCTCCCCCAACACCCGACCGACGCCCACGGCCAACCGTGGCAACAAACCCTCTTCCGCACCGTCCGCCAACTCCGCCCCCACGACCCCAAACCCCAGTACGAACGCTTCGAGTGGCTCTGCCCCACCTGCCCCCCGCCCCCGGAAGGTTCCCCGGAAGGCCAATCCCCTCACCTCGCCCAACGCCTCTACTGGCCCTTCCACCCCCTGAACCTCCCCGCCTACCTCAACTTCGACTTCCACCAACTC
The DNA here is from genome assembly GCA_039201235.1 of Planctomycetota bacterium. Classification (GTDB taxonomy): domain Bacteria; phylum Planctomycetota; class Phycisphaerae; order Phycisphaerales; family Phycisphaeraceae; genus Algisphaera. Next base: position 252 of record JBCCRT010000060.1, on the reverse strand, counting down.
GCCCCCGAACTCCCCGCGCATGCGATCGAACAAATCCAAAATCACCAATCAAACATCCAAAATCCCCTCACCCCCGGCTTCACCTGCCGCCGCTGCCTCCAACGCCGGTTTGGCGGCCAAGGCCTCACCTACGAATCCACCGAATTCACCTCCCACAACGGCAAGGGCCGTTCTTCCGGGGGCAAAAACACCTGGCACCTCTTCATCCAACGCCTCACCCTCGGCCTCCTCACCGGTAACGAAGTCCCCCGC
>JBCCRT010000059.1:0-16763 GCA_039201235.1 Planctomycetota bacterium | reverse complement strand
TGTCGACCACCCCGATCTGGTTGTCTTCGTCGTCGATCAGCCGGACGGGCGAGACGCGGATCTGATCGTTGATGCGTAGCCGCTTGCCGGTGTCCCGCGGCTGGGGTCGGAATCGTCCTCGGGCGATGGTGTGGGTCTCCGGGAAGGGGGGAGAGGGGCAAGCGGACGGCACCGTTTGCCGACCGGCTCCCGCAAGATGTTAGAGTAAACGAAAGGCCACGAAACACAAGCGGCATGGGTGGATCGCCGCGGCCGGGGAGGTGTCGATTCGGCATGCGTGGAAACCCGACGCTCGGGCAAACGCGTGAGCATGGTATAGTGTCTATTGATTTGTACGGTCGCCGTTGGATTGGGACGCGGGGGGGAAGGAGACTCGATGCTCAGAACACCGTGGCGTAGTTGGCTCTTGGTCCTGGCTTTTGCCGTAGCCGTCGTGCCGTTGTCGGCACGGGGCGTGGCGTTCTCGCTCGATACGGACGGGGCGACCTTCGCCACTCTGGGCGGGCCGTCGGGTCCGGTCACGTTCAATCCCAATCGCAGCTCAAGCACTACGGGCACCTCCCTGACCCTCGGCGGCTCGACGTCGGGCAAAGAGTTTTTCACCGTCGACGTACTCGATGACAACGTGCTGACCGACGGATCGGACTTCGACTTCTCCGCCGAGGTCAGGCTCGAAAGCGTGGCGCCGGGCGACCTGGCCACCGACGCCCTGTTTGGCCTGACCGACGGCGATCGGTTTTTCGGCGGCGGGGTGTCCAACCCTGATGAAGGGCCTCCGTTTTTCGGCCCCAATACCGACCGGTTTGTAGGAGAAGCCACCACCGGCCCGAACCTCGACGCTCTGGCCTTGAGCGATGCCGCGTTCAACGTGGCCGACAATGATATGACGATCACCGTCCGCATCGACGTGTCCCCGGACGACACGACGGGGCGGACGGTCGCCACGCTGTTCTTCGTGACCAACGACTCGGCCGGCACCGGCGTGACGAACAGCGTCACCTCGGCCTCGGAGATGTTCGATCTGGACCCGAGTCAGGGGCTGAGCTTCGTGGTCGCCTCGGACGTGCTGGGCCAGTCGTTCCGTTTCGACGAGATTTCGATCGACTTCGTGCCCGAGCCGGGGGCGGCCGCGGCCATGCTCGGGGTGGGGGGGATGCTGCTGCGGGGGCGTCGTCGGCGTTGAGCGTCGGCGTGGGTCGGCCGTCTGGCGTATCCACGATGGGTGAAACCGGCGAAGACGAGGGCCTGCTCGCCAAACTCGACGAGTTGGCCGCCCGGCACGATGAACTCGAGGGGCAGCTTCAGGACCCGGCCGTGCTGACGGACCACGAGCGGGTGCGGCGGCTGAGCGTGCGGCGGGCGGCGACGGCCGGGCTGGTGGAACGCTACCGACATTACCGCAAGCTGGCGGCCGAGGCGGGTGACGCGCAGGCGATCATCGACGAGGCGACCCGTGGCGGCGACGCCGAGCTGGCGGAGCTGGCCGCGGCGGAGCTTCCGTCGCTGCGGGACGAGGCGGCGCAACTACTGGACCAAATCAGCGGCGAGCTGGTGACGGCCGACGACGCCGCGGTCGGGTCGGTCGTGCTGGAGGTGCGGGCCGGGACCGGCGGGGCGGAGGCGGCATTGTTTGCGGGCGAGCTGTTCGAGTCTTATCAGATGTACGCCAAAGCCCGCGGGTGGAACCTCGACGTCGTCGATCATTCCGGGGGCGAGCAGGGGGGGGTGCGGGGTGTGACCGCGACCGTGGCGGGCGAGGGGGTGTGGCAGCGGCTGGGTTACGAGGGCGGGGTCCACTGCGTCAAGCGGGTGCCGGCGACGGAGACGCAGGGCCGGGTGCACACCTCGACCGCGACGGTGGCGGTTCTGCCCGAGCCCGAGGACGTGGAGGTGAACATCCCGGACGGCGACCTGGAGGTCCACGTCACGACGGCGCAGGGCCCCGGCGGGCAGAACGTGAACAAGGTCGCCACCGCGGTGCACCTGATCCACAAGCCGACGGGCATCGAGGTACGGATGCAGGAGTCCAAGAGCCAGGCGCAGAACCGGCAGAAGGCGATGCAGCTGATGCGGGCCCGGGTGTACGAGCGCCTGCGGGCCGAGAAGGACGCCGAGTACGCCGAGAAGCGGTCGGCGATGATCGGCACGGGCGGCCGCAGCGAGCGGGTGCGGACCTACCGCTGGAAGGACAACCTCGCGGTGGACCACCGGCTGGGCCAGAGCTTCAACCTGCAAGCGGTCATGTCGGGTCAGCTCGACGTACTGATCGACGCCTTGATTGCGGAAGACCGACGCCAGCGTCTCGCGGCGTTGTGACGCCCGGCGTTCGGGTCAAATCTGTTCGAGTTCCCCGACGAGTTCGGTGACGACTTTCTTGGCGTCGCCGAAGACCATGCGGGTGTTGCCGAGGAAGTAGAGCGGGTTCTGGATGCCGGCGAAGCCGGGGTTGAGCGAGCGTTTGACGACGAAGACGGTGCGGGCCGAATCGACGTTGAGGATCGGCATGCCGTAGAGCGGCGAGCTCTGGTCGTGGCGGGCGGCGGGGTTGGTCACGTCGTTGGCGCCGATGACCAGGGCGACGTCGGCGTTTTCGAGCTTGGCGTTGGCGGGCTCGAGGTCCAGCAGCACGTCGTACTCGACGCCGGCCTCGGCGAGCAGGACGTTCATGTGCCCGGGCATCCGGCCGGCGACGGGGTGGACGGCGTAGGTGACCTCGATGCCCTTGTTCTCGAGCTCGGCGGCGAACTCCTTGACGGCGTGCTGCGCCTGGGCGACCGCCATGCCGTAGCCGGGGACGACGACGACAGACTGCGCGGCCTCGAGGACGATCGCGGCGTCTTCGGGCGAGGCTTCGGTCGCCGTCCCCTGATCCACACTTGACGCCGTCGCTTGCGCACTTCCGGGGGCGGCGCCCATCCCGCCGAACAAGACGTTCATGAGCGAGCGGTTCATCGCCTTGCACATGATGTTGGTGAGGATCAGGCCGGAACTGCCGACGAGCGAGCCGGTGACGATGAGGGCGACGTTACCGAGGACGAAGCCGGCCATGGCCGCGGCGAGCCCGGAGTAGCTGTTGAGCAGGGCGACGACGACGGGCATGTCGGCCCCGCCGATACCGATGACCAGCAGCACGCCGAGGCTCAGCGCGACGAGGGCCATGAGCAACAGCAGCGGCCAGGCCCCGGGCGCGGCGATGAGGATCAGGCTCAGCAGCAGCGCCAGCCCGAGCAGGCCGAAGACAATGAAGCGTTGGCCGGGCAACTGGACCGGCTGGTCGGGGGCCCACTTGACCCCTTGCAGCTTGCCGAAAGCCATGAGCGAGCCGGTGAAGGTGACGCCGCCGATGACGGTCGCCAGCCCGACGGCGAGGACGGTGTCCCAGGACGGGCCGAAGAGGGTCGCGGGCATGGCGGCGACGATGTCGGCCGGCACGCCCTCGACCGAGGCCTCCGCGGCGGCGTAACGCTTCAGCCCGTGGGCGTAGTCCGCCACGGCCACGAGCAGCGACGCGACGCCGCCGAAGCCGTTGAGCAGCGCCACCATCTGCGGCATCTGCGTCATCTCGACACGCTTGGCCATCGCCGCCCCGAGGAACGCCCCCAGCCCGAGGGCGGGGACGACCCAGAGCAGGCTCAGTGTGTTGTCGCCGTTGAGGTAGAAGAACGTGGCGACGGCGGCGACGAGCATGCCCCCGGCCGAGAGCAGGTTGCCGCGGGCGGCGGTCTCGACGCGGCCGAGCTTCTTGAGCCCGAAGATGAACATCACCGCCGCCGCGAGATAGGCGAGGTTCCGCAGGTCGTTGCCGAGGGTCGCGAGGAGCATGGGGATCGGAAGGGGTTGAGGGGGCAGGGGCTCAGGGGCAAAGTACAGGACGGGCGGGCAAGAGCCGGTGGCATCGGGGGGCGGCGGCCGGTTTTCACTCAGCCCCTTTGCCCCTCAAACCGTTTACCCCTTGCCTTCCTTCGTGTCGAACATTTTCAGCATCCGGTTGGTCACCAGGTAGCCGCCGACGACGTTGACGGTGGCGAAGACGATCGCCAGCGCGCCGAGCACGATGCCCAGGGCGCTGCCGGCGTAGCTGCAGAGCAGGGCGCCGACGATGGTGATCCCCGAGATGGCGTTGCTGCCGGACATCAGCGGGGTGTGCAGCCGCGACGGCACCTTGGCGATCAGCTCGAAGCCGACGAACACCGCCAGCACGAAGACCACCACGCCGATCACCAGCGGGCTGAGGTTCGACTCGGCCGCGAGGGTCGGGGCCGCCGCGGACAGACACGGCATCGGGTCGATCACGACGGAGCCTCCGTTTCGGGTTCGGTTCCTGATTCCGGGGCGGGTTCGAGGGTGCCCCGCACCAGGTCGTTGACGACCTGCCCGCGGTGGGTGATCAGGGCCCCGACGTGCACCTCGTCGTCGAGGTCCAGGTGCAGCGTGGGTCCCGCCGGCGGACCCGGTTCGCCTTCCTCGCGTTCGGCATCACCGGGCCGGATCACCGTCTCGAGCAGGGCGAAGAAGTTGTTGGCCAGCACCGCCGAGGCGTGTACCGGCATCGTGCCCGGCAGGTTGGTCGGGCCCATCACCGTGACCCGCCGGTCGGTGACGAACGTCTCGTCGGGGCGGGTCAGCTCGCAGTTGCCCCGGCCGTGGTCGGCGCTGGCGCCGAGGTCGACGACGACGCTGCCGGGCTTCATCGTCGCGACCACGTCGGCGGGGATCAGCAGCGGCGGGGCCTTGCCGAAGACCGCCGCGGTGGTCACGACCACGTCGGCCCCGGCCACGTGCTTGGCCATCAGCTCCGCTTGCTTGAGCCGTTGCGCCTCACTCTGTTCTTTCGCGTACCCCCCGGAATCTTCATTGCCGCCGTCGTCTTCTTCTTCCGGGGGCGGCAGTTCGACGAACCGCGCCCCCAGCGACTGGACCTGCTCCTTGGTCGGCGGACGCACGTCGTAGGCCTCGACCACCGCGCCCAGCCGCTTGGCCGTCGCGATCGCCTGCAGCCCCGCCACGCCGACGCCCACGACCAGCACCCGGCCCGGGGACAGCGTGCCCGCCGCGGTGATCAGCATCGGCATCAGCTTCGGGCACGCCGCCGCACCCAGCAGCACCGCCTTGTACCCCGCCAGGTTCGCCTGGCTGCTGAGCACGTCCATCGACTGCGCCCGGCTGATCCGCGGGATGAACTCGGCCGAGAGCGTCGAGACCCCCGCCTCCGCCGCCGCCCGCACCAGCCCCGGCCGCCGCGTCGGCGCGAGCAGCCCCGCCAGCAGGGCCCCGTCGCGCATCCGCTTCACGTCGTCCTCACCAGGCGGGGTGACGGCCGCCACGATGTCCGCGTCTTCCCACGCCCGATGTCCCCCGCCGGCGACCGCTGCCCCCGCGTCGGTCAGGGCGTCGTCGTCGATCAGCGCTCCCCGACCCAACCCGGGCTCGAACGCCACGTCCAGCCCCAAGGCCACCAGTTTCTTGACCGTCGCGGGGGTCAGCGGAGTGCGGGTTTCCGATGCTTCGGCGGGCTGGGGCGCGAACAGCAGCATGGTCGGGGCGGTTCCTACGGATCGGGCCACAAAGCATAACTCAAGTCCGGCGATAAGGGTCAATCCCGAGCCCCCGAGGCGGCATCGCGGCGTAACAAAAAACCCCGCTGCCGCAGAAGCGACAACGGGGCGGAGGGGAGAAAGCTAATTAACAAGTTAGCTATCGGATTACTAATCCGAATTCATGTAGTTTTAGTCGAGCCGGTCCGTCAGATCAAGGGTTGAGACACCCCAATTTGACATTTGATAACCTCCGCGGAACCCTGCGTCGCGGCCCCCGAATCGCCGGTCCGCGTCACGACCGCCTCGGCACCTCGGCCGCGAGCAGGGCCGCGCCCAGCAGCCCCGCGTCGTCTTCGAGCTCGCTCGCCACGATCCGGCAACGCCGCAGCTCCGCCGGGAACACGTAACGCTCGAACGATTCGCGGACCCAGTCCATCCACCGCCGGCCCATCGCCTCCGTCGCCCCGCCGCCGACCACGACGCAGGGCAGGCTCAGCAGCGTCACGGTGTTGGCGATCGCCATGCCGACGTACGTCGCCGCCCGCTGTACCACTTCGACGGTCAGCGGGTCGTCCTTCTCCAGGGCCTTGCCCAGCACCTTCGACCGCACCCGTGAGAGGTCGCCGTCGACCAGAGCGGGGATGACGGACTCCCGGCCGCTCTCGATCAGTTGCACCAGCAGGTTCACGATGTTCGATCGGCTGGCGAGGTCTTCGACGCTGCGCCGCCCGAGCCCCGCGTCGCTACGCAGCAGGGTGTGGCCGACCTCGCCGGCGGTGTGGTGCGCGCCGTGGTAGATGCGGTTGCCCAGCACCAGCCCGCCGCCGATACCTGTGCCCACGAAGATCGCGAACAGGTCGGCGAAGCCCCGGCCCGCGCCGGCCTGGTGCTCGCCCCACGCCCCGACGTTCACGTCGTTGTCCACTACCACCCGCAGCCCCGTCGCTTCGCCCAGCGCCTCGGCCAGCGGGAAGTCGTCCCAGCCGAGGTTCACCGCCTTGAGCACCACGCCCCGCTCGATGTCGATCGCCCCGGGCGCGCCGATCCCCAGCGCCGCCACGTCGCTGCGTTTCACATCCGCCTCGTCCAGCACGCGGTCGCAGAGCTTGGCGATCCGCTTGATCACCGCGGCCGAGCCCTCGGCGGCCCGGGTCTTCGTGCCCTCGCGATGCTTGACCTTGCCACCGATCACGACGCCGCACTGGATGTTGGTCCCGCCGAGGTCGACGCCCAGCACGGGGGTCTTCGCGTCTTGGGTCATCGTGGTTCCCGTGGTGGGTGAGGGGGCCGGGGGTGACCGGGTCAGGCGTTGCCACCGCCGTCCAGCACTTTCGGGACCCGGAAGAAACCGTCCTGCCGCTGCGGCGCGTTGGCCAGCGCGGCCGAGGGGTCCAGGGGTTCGCCCGGCTCGTCGGGCCGGGTCACACTGTGGTGGTCCGAGGGGTGGAACAGCGGCTCGACGCCGGCGACGTCCATCCCGTCGAGCTGTCCGAAGTACGCCAGCACGGCACCGAGCTGATCGGCGAAGGCTTCGACCTGTTGCTCGTTGAGCGACAGCCGCGCCAACCGGGCGACCCGGCGCACGTCGTCGGGGGTCACGGTGGGGGGGGCGGGCGGGATCACCAAAACAACCTAACCGCCCGGGTCGGCGGGGTCGAACCGGCGGCCGGCTTCTCGGACGTAGGTTGCGCCGGCCGTGCGAATCGCTTGCGTGGGCGGTGGGGTAGATTTAGACTGCTTTCCCGGATCGATCCGGATTCACCAAGCCCGGTGGGTGCGCCGCGGAATCCTTCGCATGAGTGTCGACTCACGTTTCGTCGATCGCCGCATCCGGCCGCATCCCCCGTCTTACCGCATCGGAGGCCTTGCTTTGTTCAAATGTCTTTTCGCCGCCGTCGCGGCCGTCCTGTGTGGTTCGTTACTGCTCGGCCCCGCCCCCTCGGCCTCGGCCCAGGAAAGCGCCGGCCCGGCCGCGCTGCTGCAGGCGGGCGTCGCCCAGTACGAAGCGGGCGACCTCGCCGCCGCCAAGCAGACGCTCGAACAGATCGACGCCATCGCCCTGTCGCGGGAAGAACGGCAGCGGCTCTACGCCGTGCTGACCGACATCGAGACCCGGCTGGCGGAAGCGGAGGAGCCCGCCGCCGAGGCCCCCGGCGAGCCGCTGGTGCTTGAGCGCCCCGAGCCCGCCGACGCGACCGAGCCGGCCAGCGATGCCGCCGTCCTCGCCCAGGCCGACGCCGCGGCCGACGACGACCCGGGGACCGCCATCGCGCTTTACACCAGCCTCATCGAGCGCGGTGGCGACGAAGCCGAGACCGCCAAGGCCCGCCTCGCCGACCTGCTGCGCAACATGAACCAGGACCTCACGCAGGCCAAGCGGACGCTGGACGACGCCGAGGCGGACCTGGCGCTGGGCGACCTCGAGACCGCGGAGCTGAAATTCTCCGCCGTCGCCGCCTCGGGGGTGGAACTGGGCTGGTTCGACGAGCAGCGGGTGACGCGGGGTCAGTCCCGTATCGCCGAGGCCCGCGCCGCCGCCGGCGCGGCCGTCGCCGCGGCCGACCCCGAGCCCACGCCCACGCCCGAAGCCGACCCCCCGGCCGCCGAGCCGGCCCCGCCGACGCCGCCCGTCGTCGAGGCCGCGCCCCCGCCCCCCGCGACCGCCACCGCCGACCTCATGGCCGAGGCGCGGACGGCGATGGCACTGCAGTTCCTCCGCGACGCCCGGGACGCCGAAGCCCAGGGCTTCGACGACCTGGCGATGGTCAACCTCGCCAAGGCCGAGGACCTGGACCCCGACAACCCCGCGATCGCCGCGGCCGTCGCCGAAGCCAACAACGAGGCCGCCGGCCGCTCGGTGCTGACCGAGGAGATCGACCGCTTCAACATCCAGCGCGAAGCCGTCCGCGACGCCTACCTCGCCGCGCTCAACGACGCCGAGGCCAACCGGGACGCCGGCGACCTCGCCGCCGCCCGCACCGACGCCGAGCGGGCCAAGACTCGCCTCGAGGCCGGCGAACGCTTCTTCACTCCCACCGAGTTCGAGCAAATGCGCGACCGCGCTACCACGCTGTCGGTCGAGATCGACCAGGAGATCATCGAGCGGGCGGCCCGCGAGCAACGCGACCTGCTCGCCCGCCAACGCGAGGAGGAAGCGAACCAGCTCAAAGTCGTAGAGCGGGAGAACCAGGTCCGTGTCCGCGAGCTGGTCAAAGAGGCCCGCGAGCTCCAGAAAGAGATGAAGTACGACGAGGCGTTGCTCCTGCTGGAGCAGGCCCTGTTCATCGAGCCCAACGACTTCACCGCCCAGCTGCTGCGCGACGTCATCACGGACTCCCGCATCGCCGTTAACTACGAGAAGCTGATCCGCCAGCGTCGGGTGCTCGGGGCCGAGAACCGCCTGATGAACATCGAAGCGACGATGCCGTACGACGACGTCATCAGTTACCCCGAAGACTGGCCCGAGCTCTCCCGCATACGTCTGCTCGGGCTCGACGACACCGGCGGCGAGTCGGAGGCCAACCGCGAGACGCTCCAGCGGCTGCAGCGGACCATCCCGATCCGCTTCGACGCCAACCCGCTCGAGTCGGTGATCGACTACATCCGCGAGACCACCGGCGCGAACATCGTCGTGCGTTGGCCCAACCTCATCGACGCCGCGGGCATCGAACGCGACCTGCCGATCTCGCTGCAGCTCAACAACGTCCCGGCCGAGCAGGCCCTCGCCGAGGTGATCCAGCAGGCCAACGGCGCGGGCTTCGGCGCCGAGATCGCCTACCAGATCGACAACGGCATCGTCGTCATCTCTACCCTCGACGAGCTGCGCCAGGACACGTTCATCGACGTCTACGACATCCGCGACCTGCTGGTCCAGGTGCCCAACTTCACCGACGCGCCGGAGTTCGACCTGCAGGATGCCCTGTCCAACACTAACTCCGGCGGCGGGGGTGGCGGCGGCGGTGGCGGCGGTGGCGGCGGCGGCCTCTTCGGCGACGAGGACGACGACGACGAAGAAGAGGAGGTGACCCGCGAAGAGCTCATCGAACAGATCGTCCAGCTTATCCAGGAGAGCGTGGGCACGATCGACGAGTGGGACAACGCCGAGTCCACCGTCACCGAGCTCAACAGCAACCTCATCATCAAGACCAGCGCGACCAACCACCGGCAGGTCAACGGCCTGCTCGCGCAGCTGCGCGAGACCCGCGCGATCCAGATCTCGGTCGAGGCCCGTTTCCTGCTGGTCGAGCGCAACTTTCTCGACGAGCTGCTGGTCGATTTCGACGTGGCGTGGCAGGGCGATCAGAGCGGCGAATTCCGGGACAACCCGTTTGACGGATTAGATAACTTCCCGGTTGATCAGCAGGGCTTCCAGCCGATCGTGAGCGAAAACAACACCATCCGCCTCGGCGAAGCGGTGGCCGGTGCGAACAGCTTCGCGCCGTTTTTCGATGCCGCCCCGGGCCTCGGCCTGGGCGTGAGTTTCATCGACGACCTGTCGGTCAACTTCTTGGTCGAGGCTACGCTGGCCAACCGCAACTCGATCTCGCTCACCGCCCCGCGGGTTACTTTTTTCAACGGCCAGCGGGCCTACGTCGTCGTCGCGCGGCAGTTCTCTTTCATCTCTGACCTGGAGCCGGTCCCCGACAGCGGCGGCTTCGACATCACGATCTCCGTCACGCAGGCGGGCGTCGTGCTCGATGTCGAGGGGACGATCTCGGCCGACCGCCGTTACGTCACGCTCACCCTTCGGCCCAGCCTGGCCGACTTGATCGAGATCGAAGACTTCCCGATCCAGCAGACCGTCATCGTCGAGATCGACGAGAACGGCACCCCGGTCACCAGCAACCTCGCCGTTCAGCTGCCGATCCTTGACGTCACCACCGTCCGCACGACCGTCAGCGTCCCCGACCGCGGCACGCTGCTCGTCGGCGGCCAGCGGCTCGTCGGCGAGGCCGAGATCGAGGCCGGCGTCCCCGTGCTCTCCAAGCTGCCGGTCATCAACCGCCTGTTCACCAACACCTCCAAGGTCGAGGACGAGCGGACCCTGCTGATCCTCATCAAGCCCACGATCATCATCCAGAACGAGCGCGAGGAAGAGGCCTTCCCCGGCATCACCGACCGCCTCCAGGAACTCGGCACCGCGTTCAACTGATCCGGACCGCGGTTTGCCGCCTCGGATACCGTGTAGCGGGCGGACTCGTGCGCCCGTCGCCTGCCGAAACATTTGACGCAGCCACGGGCGGACAAGTCCGCCCGCTACGCCCCTTGCCTTCCTTTGCGGTTAAAAGTTTCAGCCCGCCGCGATCAACCCCGACGGGTCGAACGGGTGCCCGCACCCCACCGCGATCTCGGCGAACTCGCGCACCTCCGCCGCGGTGAACCGCAGGCCCCCCGCGGCCTCGGTCGCCACCGCCGCCTCGTGTTCGATCTGCCCCGGGAAAATCGCCCCGCCCTGCGGCGCGGCGTTGCCGTGGCCCAGCACGTCCTCCAGGACGGCGCGCACGTTGCCCGCCTGGTGCCGTCCCTGGGCGAAGGCCCCGGCGCTCAGCGCCTCGGGGTGGACGACCTGGAAGAAAAACGCCGGCGTCGTCTTCTCGCCCCCGGAAGGGTCGACCCGCAAGGCCTCGTCTGGGCGGGAGCGGATCGTCGGCAACGACCCGCCGATCAGCGCCCCGACCAACTCGTTGATGAGCGACAGCCCGTAGCCCTTGTGCCGGCCGAACGGCAGCAAAGCCGCGACTTTCTCGGGGTCCTGCGTGGGGTTGCCCTCGGCATCGACGGCCGCCTCCGGGGGTAGGGCCTGGCCCTCGCGTTTGAACTGCTGGACCCGGCCCATCGCGACGGTCGAGGTCGCCCAGTCGATCACCACCGGGAAGCCGATGGCATCGACGGTGGGGAAGCCCCAGGAGTGCGGGTTGGTGCCGAGGGTCGGGGATTTCCCGCCGAAGGGCACGACCTCGGCGAGGGCGGCGGTGCAGTTGGTGTAGGCGAGGTAGCCCCGCCGGGCCGACTCCATGACGTAGCCGCCGCCCCAGAGGTAGTGGAAGGCGTGGTCCACGCTGACGAGCCCGACGCCGTATTCGTCGGCCATCTTCTCGGCGGCGGCGATCGCCTCGAACGCCACGGCCTGCCCCAGCTTCCGCTGCGCGTCCCACTGCTGGGCGGCGGCGAAGCGCGACGGCTTCCGCACGATCTCGGCCCCGGGCACGCAGCCCGGGTTCGTCGCGTTGCCCGAGCCGAACAGCTCGTCTAGGTGCAGCGCTTTGAGCGCGTTGTGGGTCTTGATGCCGTGGCGGGCGGTCAGTTCGCTGAACCGAGCGGCCTGCTGCGCTTCGTCGTCGGTGTAGCCGCGGTGGCGGTAGGCGGCGGCGACGAGCGCGTTGTGGGTCTCGACGGGGACGATGTGGTCGGGCATGGGCGGGAAGATAGCAGACCGTCCCGGCCCGCCGCGTGTGCCCGTTCGCGCGGGGTCAGTGGTGGCCCTGGCACATGCCGCCGCAGCAGCCGCCGCCGGCGGGCGGGGCGCCGGGCTCGGGCTTGTCCGCCAGCACCATGCCGGTGCCCAGCAGTTTGTCGACCGGGGTGTCGGCGGGGGTGTCGCCGGTGTCGCGGTCGGCGATCGCGCAGAGCTCGCCCCACGTCTCGACGGTGCGGGTGATGCCGTGCATGACCTCGAGGGTCTCGGCGTTCTTGGGGCAGTAGTAGGCGTAGGTCGGCATGCGGTTGGTCTCCGGCCCCGGAAAGGTCGCGGTAGGATAGCACCCTCGTGATCGTCGATTCGGCCAACATCGAGGTGAAGTCCGGAAAGGGCGGCGACGGCTGCGTCTCGTTCCGGCGGATGAAATACGTCCCGAAGGGCGGGCCCGACGGCGGCGACGGCGGCCGCGGCGGGTCGGTGGTGCTGGTCGCCGACCCGGAGGTTGAGACGCTCTTGGACTTCGCGGGCCGCCACCACTGGCGGGCGAAGGCGGGCGAGCCGGGCCGGGGCAAGCAGCAGCACGGGGCCGACGGCGACGACCGCGAGGTCCGCCTGCCGCCGGGCACGCTGGTGTACCACGCCGAAACCGATGAGCTGCTGATCGACCTGAAGGCCGAGGGCCAGCGTTTCGTGATCGCCGAAGGCGGGAAAGGCGGGCGGGGCAACGAGTCGTTCAAGACGCCGACGAACCAGACGCCGCGGGAGGCGACGCCGGGCGGGCCGGCCGTCGAGTTGCCGCTGCGGCTGGAGCTGAAGCTGATCGCCGACGTCGGGCTGGTGGGCAAGCCCAACGCGGGCAAGAGCACGCTGCTGGGCGTGGTCAGCGCGGCGGAGCCGAAGGTCGCGGACTACCCGTTCACGACGCTGGTGCCGCAGCTTGGGATCGTCGAGCTGCCGCTGGACCGTGGCGACACGAACACGGCGGCGTTCGACAAGCGAAGGCTCGTGGTCGCCGACATCCCCGGGCTGATCGAACACGCCAGCGACGGGGCCGGCCTCGGCACGCGGTTCCTGCGGCACATCGAGCGGACGCGGCTGCTGATCCACGTGCTCGAGCCCGAGCCGGCCGACGGGTCGGACCCGCTCGAGAACTATTGGGTGATCCGCGAAGAGCTCGAGGCCTACAGCCCGACGCTCGCGTCAAAGCGGGAGCTGATCGCGGTCAGTAAAGTGGACCTGTTGGGTGGCCCCGACGACCACGCCGCGGCGGCCCGGCTCTTCGCCGAGCAGCTCGGCCGCGAGGTGCTGGTCTTCAGCGCCGCGACCCGGCAAGGCCTTGGCGACCTGTTCGAGGCGGCGTGGCAGACGCTTCGAGACGAAGACGCGGCGGCGGAGCCGCCCGGATGTAAACGCCCGGCCCCCGTCGCCGCCGACGATTCGTGATAGCTTGGTCGCGATGCCTGAAGTGAACCTCCTGGCCGTGAGCGTGGGCAACACGCGGACCCGCATCGGCGGCTTCGTCGACGGCCAGCTTGCCGAGACCGCCACCTTCGTCAACGAGCGCAACGGCAAGATCACCGACGCGATCGACCACGCCTACGCCCCGCTGCGCGAGCGCGAGACGGCGGCGGTGCTGCTGTCGTCGGTCAACCCGGCGGTGGCCGAGGAGGTCGCCGCGGCGTTGGCGGCGCACCTGGGCCACGAGGTGCTGCGGGTCGAGCGCGACGTGCCGATCCCCATCGGCCGGCAGCTCGACCCCGAGGCGATGGTCGGCGAAGACCGGCTGCTCAACGCCGCGGCGGCCTACGACGTGCTCAAGCAGGCGGCCGTCGTCGTCGACGCGGGCACCGCGATCACGGTCGACTTCGTCGACGGGGCGGGCACGTTCCACGGCGGGGCGATCGCGCCGGGCGGCCAGCTGATGATGGACAGCCTCAACCAGCGGACCGCCGCGCTGCCCGAGGTCGAGTTCGGCCGGCCCGACGGGGCGATCGGGCACAACACCCACGCCGCGATGCGGGCCGGGGCGTACTACGGGCTCCGCGGCATGGTCCGCGAGCTGGTCGAACGCATGGCCGAGGAGCTCGGCCAGTTCCCCATGGTGGTCGCGACCGGCGGCGACGGGGCGCTGCTGTTCAAGGACGACGAGCTGATCGACCGCGTCGTGCCGGACCTGACACTGATGGGCCTGGCGTTGACGCAGCGGGTCGCGCTGGAGCGGGCCGGGGGAACCGGGGGGGCGGGGGGGCAGGGGGCGTGAGCGACGAAGCGCTCTCGCCGACCGCGACGCTGCGGGTGATCTGGGCCGCGGTGCTGATGGGCCTGGTCACGGTCATGGGCGTTCTGGTGTTCCTGACGTTAAGCGAAGAACCGAACGCCGACGTCGAGCCGTCGCTGCCGGTCGTCTCGCTGATCGCGGCGGGGCTGCTGATCACGACGATCCCGGTCGGCTACTTCGTGCGTAACCAGGTCTACAAGGCCAACTGGCGGGGCGACGCGGTGACGCCGGAGGGTTACTTGCGGGGCAACATCGCGTTCTACGCGCTGATCGAGTTCCCGGCGGTGATCGCGGCGATCTCGGTGCTGATCGAGGGGGCGGTGTGGCCGCACGCGGTGCCGTGGCTGGTGACGGTGGGGCTGTTGCTGGTGAATTTTCCGACCGGCGGGCCGACGCGTGACGCGTCGCCGCGGCTCGGGGCGGACGGTTGAACCCGCTGCGTTACACCCGGACTACACCGGCGACGCCCGGCGCGGTGGCGGTGGTGCAGGTCAGCGGCGGCGCCGCGGCGTTGGTGGACTTGTTAACGCGGCTGACCGATCGGGACGCCGACGACTGGGCGTTGGGGCGGCTGCGGTTGGTGTCGCTGGGCGGGATCGATGAGGGCTTGGCGGGTCGGCTGGCCGGCGGCGTCGCGCAGCTCATGCCCCACGGCGGGCCTCGGGTCGTGCAGAAGCTGCTCGGTCGGCTGCGCGAGCTCGGCGTGGAACCGGCGGTAGAACCCGACCCGATGACGCTCTACCCCGAGGCGGGCAGCCCGATCGAGGCGGACGTGCTGCACGCGATCGCATCGGCCGCCAGCCCCGCGGCGGTCGATCGGTTGGCGAAGCAGCCGCGGTTGTGGCGGGCGTGGTTCGCGGCGGGGCCGGCCGAGAAGCCGGCGTCGCCGACCGGTTGGGATCATTTCATCACGCCGCCGACGGTGGTCGTCGTGGGTCGGCCGAACGTCGGCAAGTCGACGCTGCTCAATCGGCTGACCGGCCGGACGACGGCGATCGCGGCGGACGTTGCCGGCACGACGCGCGACTGGGTTGGGGCGACGGTTGAGCTGGTCCCGAGTGAGTGGAGCGACCCGCTGCGGGACGCGGTGGCGGTGCGTTGGCTCGACACGCCGGGGCTGCGGGACAGCGACGACCCGGTCGAGCAACGCGCGATCGCGGCAGCGTGGGCGGTGGTGGCGTCGGCGGACGTGCTGGTGGCGATGCGCGACCCGCAGACCGACTGGCCGACGCTCGACGGGCTGGACCGCGGGCCGGACGTATGGGTGGTGAACAAGGCCGACACGTCGGCGTCGGCGGGGGGGCGGGACGAGCTGCGGATCAGCGCGGCCGAGGGCTCGGGGATCGACGCGTTGGGGCGAGCGGTCTTGTCGGTTCTGGGCTTGGCGGCGATGTCGGACGATCGGCCGTGGGCGTTTTCGGCGACGCTCCGCGGGCTGCGGATGGGTGACGGCCCGGGGTGGCGGGATTACCTCGGCGTCGGGGTTTCATGAGCGTCCCGCTACACTTGCGGCATGGCCGCAGACGATGCCCCGCAGACGTTGGCGGACGTGGTGCGGGAGGTCGGCGAGGCGGCGCGGAGCGACAACGAGCTGTCGGTCGAGGACCTGCTGGACAAGTTCGATGGGCGGACGTTCGGGCCGCTGCTGCTGGTGCCGGGGCTGCTGGCGGCCTCGCCGCTGGGCGCGATCCCGGGGGTGCCGACGGTGATGGGGCTGTTGCTGCTGCTCGTGGCGGGGCAGGCGTTGTTGGGTCGGCGTCACCCGTGGGTGCCGAAGCCGTTGCGGGAGCGGGCGGTGTCGCAGGAGAAGACGGAGCGGGCGATCGAGAAGTTGCGGCCGTGGGCCGAGCGGGTGGACCGGTGGGTGAAGCCGCGGCTGAGTTTTTTGGTCACCGGGCCGGCCCGCTATGTGTCGGGGTCGCTGGCGGTTCTGCTGGCGGTGATGATGCCGCCGCTGGAGCTCGTGCCGTTCGCGGTGTTCGTGCCGGCGATCGGCGTGGTGCTGCTGGGGCTGGCGGTGACGACGAAGGACGGGGTGCTGGGGGTCGTATCGTGGCTGTTCACCGGCGGGACGGTTGGGTTGGTCGTGTGGTGGTTTTTCTTGAAGTGAATGGTTGTTCACGGGCGGACGAGTCCGCCCGCTACCCGGGACTAGTCGTCGTCGTTGCCGGCGATGCTGCCGCGCATGTCGGTGTCGGCCTGGATGTTCTTCATGCGGTAGTAGTCCATGATGCCGAGGTTGCCGCCGCGGAAGGCCTCGGCCATGGCTTTGGGGACTTCGGCTTCGGCGAGGACGACCTGGGCGCGGTTCTTTTCGATATCGGCCTTGTTCTCCTGCTCGACGGCGACGGCCATCGCGCGGCGTTTCTCGGCCTCGGCCTGGAAGCGTCGTTTGTCGGACTCGGCCTGGTCGGCCTGGAGCTTGGCGCCGATGTTCTCGCCGACGTCGATGTCGGCGATGTCGATCGAGAGGATGGTGAAGGCGGTGCCGGAGTCGAGCCCCTTGCCGAGGACGACCTTGGAGATCGAG
>JBCCRT010000058.1:0-17210 GCA_039201235.1 Planctomycetota bacterium | reverse complement strand
CTGGGCGCAGAGCCGCGGCTACGACTGGCTGATCACGATGGACTGCGACGAGCAGCACGAGCCCGAGGCGCTGCCGCGGTTCGAGGCGGCGATCCGCGCCGACGACGCCGACCTGATCTCCGGCAGCCGGTACCTCTGCCCGACCGAGTGCGGCGACCCGCCCCCGGAAGACCGGCGGAAGATCAACCAGACCATCACGGGCTGGGTCAACGAACGATTGGGGCTGGGCATCACCGACGCGTTCTGCGGGTACAAGGCGTACCGCGTCGCCGCGCTGGCGGACCTGGACCTCACGGTCGATGGCTACGCGATCCCGCTGCAGTTCTGGGTCCAGCACGCCGCGGCGGGCCACCGCGTCACCGAGCTGCCGATCCGCCTGATCTACAACGACCCGAACCGCTCGTTCGGCGGCCCGCTGGACGACGCCGACCGGCGGCTGGCGCACTACCGCGAGGTGTTTGAGCACGAGCTGAGCCACTACGGAAAACGATTCGCGTCTCGCAACGGGACGCCCGTGGTTCCTGCCGCAAGTGCGTGAGGCAAGAGGCTTCGTGTCTATGCGACTCCGCCTCGACCCGCCGATCGACGAGTGGCCCGTGCCCACGCCGCAGCGGCCGATCTGGACCGGGCACCAGGCGTTTCTCTGGCACCCCGGCATCCTGACCAAGTATCTCGCCGCCGAGGCGGTCTCACGCCGGGCGGGGAGTCCGGGGAGTCCGGGGGTGGCGTTCGGCAACGTCGTCGTGGATCAGGACGTTTACGATCCTTTGTCGGTGACGCTGCCGCGGCGCGACTCGGCGCAGCCGGATCGGCTGATGGCGCAGCGTTTTTCTTTGGGGCCCGTGGTGCAAGACGTGCCCCCGCACATGCAGCCGGCAGTGAAGGTGAAGGTGATCAACGAGCGGATCACGGGGCTACCCGCGGACGTGGTGATCGACCGGGATCGGCTGATCGGAGCGTTCAGGCACACCGACCGCGAGTCGCCGTTCCTGGCTTATCAGATGGATACGGTCTTGCGTCGGCTGGCTCCGGCGTACGCCGCGTCGGCTTCGTCACGGTTTGCGAGTGGGTTGTTGAGGGGCGAGGCAGAGGTGATGGATCGGCTGCTGCACGATGCGACGCAATGCGCGCGGATCTACAACAAGGCGGTGCGAGCGGTGCCGGAGGCGGGGATGCGGCCGATGAGCGTCGAGCGGGACCGGGTCGAGGTCCCGCTGTGGAAGCTCGGCTGGATGCGGCCGCGGGAGCGGGTGTTTGTGGACCTCGCCGACTCGACGCCGATCTTCGTCACGGAAGACGGCGAACCCGTCGCCATCGACGAGAAAAACGCGCCGGGCAGGGTCGTGCTCGCGCCGCGGGCCCTGCTGATGACGGCAATGCTGCGTCGGCCCGACCGCTGCGGGCTGTTTGTCCACGGCACGGGCGGGGGGAACTACGACCGCGTGACTGAGCGGTGGTGGGCGGCGTGGGCCGGCGAGGTGCTCGCCCCGATGGCGGTGGTGACGGCCGACCTGCATCTGACTTTCGGCGACCTGCCGGTGAACGGCCCGGAGGAACTCGCCCGGGCTAAGTGGTACGCGCACCACCTGCCGCACAACGTCGACCGGGTACTCGGGCTGCCGGCCGACGATCCGGACGTCCGGGCCAAGCGGGAGCTGCTGGAACACATGGACGACGACCGCGACGCGGGCCGGCGGCGGTCGGCCTTTACGGCCTTGCACCGGATCAACAAGGGGTTGGTGAAGCGGCACGCCGACGCTTTGGCCGAGGCCGGGCGAGCGGTGGACCGGGCCGACGCGGGCGTGGCCAACGCCGCGACCGCTGGTCGCCGGGACTGGCCCTTGGCGTGTTACCCCGCGGAAGCGCTGGCCGCGCTCGTATCGCGGTTGGAGGCGAGCGGATAAAAAGCCGACGGGACCGCCGGAAGTTCGGTCCCGCCGGGTCGTCGCAATGTCGCCGGAAGGGCTCAGCGTTGCCTGACGTAATATGCCGGGGAGGGTTCAAAAAAAAGTGACAGCAGATTGACACAACCCACGAAAAATTCGGCCGAACGCCAGGCATTGCCCTCCCCCGACCCCGCGGTCGCGGCGGCGGCGACGCTGGACCACGGCCGGGCCCGGCGCTGCGGCCACGCCGAGGTGGTCTACGCCGCGGGCAAGACGGCCGAGGACGTGGTGGGCATCACCTGCGAGTTGCTGGCGGCCGGTCAGCCGGCGGTGCTACTGACCCGCTGCCCCCCGGAACACGTTACGGCGTTGAATAAAGCCTTTGCGAGCGAAGGGGTCGAGGTGGGGCGACGTAGCGGGACGGTGATCGTCGGGACGCCGCCGTTGCGATCGGCCACGCCGATCCCGATTGTGACGGCCGGTACCAGCGACCTGGCCGTCGCGGAGGAGGCGTCGATGACCTGTCGGGCGCTGGGCTTCACGCCGCAGGCGATCAACGACGTCGGCGTCGCGGGGGTACACCGCGTGCTGGAGCGGGCCGACGAGCTGCGGCGGGGCAGTTGCGTGGTCGTGGTGGCGGGGATGGAGGGGGCGTTGCCGAGTGTGGTGGGGGGGCTGGTCGACGTGCCGGTGATCGCGGTGCCGACGAGCGTGGGCTACGGCGCGAGCTTCGGCGGGGTCTCGGCGCTGCTAGGGATGCTGAATTCGTGCGCCTCGGGAGTGACGGTGGTGAACATCGACAACGGCTTCGGCGGGGCGTACGCGGCGTGCCAGATCGAGCGGGTGGCGATGCGGGGGGCGGGGAAGGAATGAGCCACGGATGAACGCAGATGAATACGGATCAAACACTTTCGATTCGTGGTCGGGTTGTCGGGTTGCGGTGTGGATGTAGACGTGCCACCCGATATTTTCTTTGCCTTGATCCGCGTTTATCCGCGTTCATCCGTGACTAAATTCCCGCCTTGTTCCCCGGCCGATCGCATGGAACCCAGCTGGATCGAACAACTGCCGCCGCTGCCCGGCCGTCCCGACGACGGGCACAAGGGCACGTATGGCACGGTGGTCGTGGTCGGCGGCAGTGAGCGCATGATCGGGGCCCCGGCGCTCACGGCAACCGCGGCGCTACGCAGCGGGGCGGGACTCGTGAAAGTCGCGGCTGAGGCCGACGTGGCGCGAGCCGTGACGTCGATACAGCCGAGCGTCACCGGGCTGGCCGTGGCGGGTCTGGCGGAACTGCGGGGCTTGCCTCGGGTGGTGTTGGCGGTCGGCCCGGGCTGGGGCAGCGGCGACGACGTCGACGATCGGCTCGCGGAACTGGGGGCGTGGCCGAACCCGGTGGTGCTGGATGCTGACGGCCTGAACGCCTTGGCCCGGTTGGGCGTGGGGGCCATTTCCGGGGGCGGGCCACGCGTGCTGACGCCGCACCCCGGCGAGTACCGCCGGCTGGCGGAGGCGTACGGCCTCGACGGCGACCCAGTGGACCCGGAACGTCGGCCCGCGGCGGCGGCGGCGTTGGCCAAGGCGACCGGAGCGGTGGTGCT
The DNA here is from genome assembly GCA_039201235.1 of Planctomycetota bacterium. Lineage (GTDB taxonomy): Bacteria > Planctomycetota > Phycisphaerae > Phycisphaerales > Phycisphaeraceae > Algisphaera. Next base: position 13,723 of record JBCCRT010000058.1, on the reverse strand, counting down.
GCTCAAGGGGCGGCACACCGTGGTGACCGACGGCGACCGTTTCTACCGCAACGCGACCGGCAACCCGGCGCTGGCCACCGCCGGGACGGGCGACGTGCTCACGGGCCTGATCGCCGGGCTCATCGCGCAGGGCATGGACCCGTTCGACGCGGCGGTGGCCGGGGCGTGGGTCCACGGCCGGGCGGGCGACCGCTGGGCCGAACGCCGCGGCCGACGCGGGCTGCTGGCGACGGAGCTGGCCGACGGTCTGCCGGAAGCGTTGCACGACTACGAAACCGCCGCCGCAGCGGTGGGATGAGCTGCCGGGGGCGGGTTTCTACTTTGCCGCGAGTTTTCCGAGCCGGGTGTTGACCGCCCGGCCGAGCTTGCCGGCGGCCTCGCCGATCGAGCGGTAGAGGTCGTCGCTGCTGTGGTCCACCGCGATCGGCGGTTGGCCGGCGATCCGGGCCTCCATCGTGCAGCGTTTGTCGTCGGCCGACGACTTGTTGGCGTTGTCGTCGCGGAGGTGGACCTCGACGCGGGTCACCCGGTCGGTGACGTGACGCAGGGCCGCGAGCACGGCGTCTTCGGCCTGCCGCAGCAGCGCGGGGCTGGACTGGATGTCGCCGGCGTTGATCTGGACCTTCATGTATCGCTCCGGAGCGGGTGAATCGGACCGGGGATCATACCCGGGCCGATACCCGATCCGGCGGGACGTGTCACGCCGCCTTGCGGGCCCGGCCTCGGGCCGTCGTGGCCGCGGCGGCCGGCAGCTTGAAGGCGGACTGGTTCTGGCGTTGACGCTCGCGGTCTAGCTCCTTGCCGAGTTTTTCCTGCGCCTGACGCAGCCCCCTGAGCGTGTCCCACTCCTCGTCGAGTTGGGTCCGCAGCGCCGCGATCTGGTCGCGGTCGGACTGCAGCGCTCGGCGGGCATCGGCGAGGGTCGCTCGCTCGGTCTCGAGGCGGTCGGCCTCGAGCTTGAGCTGGTCCTTCTCGACGGTGACGGCCTCGGCGAATTCGTTGAGCTGTTGCTGTCGCTCGGTCAGCGAGTTGGACGCATCGACGTGCCACGCCCGCAAGGACGTGCAGCGGGCCTCAAGCTCGGCCATCAGGGCCTGGCCCTTGGTCGCCCGGGTCTCCATGATTGCCGGGGTTTCCGGGGTCGGCTTCGTGGCGGGTCGGCGGGTGCGTTTGGGCATCGGGCGGTCTCTCTCTTTTTTCGCGCGGGTCGCGGGCGGTCGCTTACCCCAGAGATCGGCCGGCGGGGGGGTCGGCTTGAGCCGGGCGTAGGGGTTATGCGGGCCGACGGGTTCGGCGGCTACGATGCGAGCATGTTCGACCGACGCGTGTTCTTACGATCGTTGATGGGCCTCACGGCCGGGCTGGCGGTGGGGCGGCCGCCGGCCCTGTCTCAAACGCTATCGGACCCGCCGGCCGACGGCGTGGAGCGTGACCGGCTGGGCGCGGTGCTACCGCGGCGCCGGCTCGGCCGGACAGGCGAGGCGGTGACGCTATTGGGTTTCGGCGGCTCACACCTGCTGCAGGCCGGTGGCGGCCCGGCGGGTGAAGCCCTGGTCGAGCGGGCCCTGGCCGAAGGCGTCCGCTTCTTCGACACCGCCCAGCAGTACGGCAGCGGCGAGAGCGAACGCCGGATGGGCCGGTGGCTCACGCCGAAGTACCGCGACGTCGTCTACGTCATGACCAAGACCCAGGCCCGCGACGCCGACCACGCCCGCCGCGACATGGACGGCTGCCGGCAGCGTCTCAACGTCGATGTCCTGGACCTCATGCAGATCCACCACATCGAAGACCCCGCCGCGGTCGACCGCCTCGTCGACAACGGCGTCGTCGATGTCCTGCTCGAAGCCCGCGAAAAGGGTCAGGTGCGCCACCTCGGGTTCACCGGCCACAACAACACCGCCGCGCACCTGCGCATGCTCGAACGCCTGGAACGGATGGGCGTCGAGCTCGACACCTGCCAGATGCCCGTGAACGTCGCCGACCCCGGCCACGACAGCTTCATCCTCCGCGTCATGCCCGCGCTGATCGAGCGTGGCTACGGAGTGCTGGCGATGAAGACCCTGGTCTTCGGGCAGATCGTGGGTCAGGACAACGGCTGGGGCCGCAACCGCCGCCGCATCGCCCCGCGGATCGTGCCCGAGCGGATGAGCCTCGCCGAGGCGCTGGGCTTCGTCTGGTCGCTGCCGGTCAGCACCCTGATCAGCGGGACGCCGACCGAGGCGATGCTGACCGAGAACGCCGGCATCGCGCGACGCTACCCGCAGCTGGACGAAGCACAGCGGCAGGCCCTGATCAACCAGGCCGCCGAGTTCGCCGGCCCGCAGCTCGAGTTCTACAAGCGCGCCCCCCGTCCGGCGTAGCTCAGTCCGAACGCTTCGTCAGCCAGTCGTGCCGCAGGGCGTAGGTCACCAGCACCGTCGTCGCGCTGACGACCGCCGCGAACGCCAGCACCGCCGCGCCGCCGAACGGCCCGCGCCAGTCCGACATCAGGCTGCCGACCACCGGCGGGCCCACCGCCAGCAGCACCGGCACGTCGAGGTCCGGCGTCTCGTGCGCCGCCGTGATCGTGTAGTCGCCCGGCTCGGTGACGTCGAACACGAATTCGCTATTGGCCCGGCCGTGGTTGAACATCTGCGACTCGCCGCGGTCGTACTTCGCCAGGTCCACGTCGAGGTACTCGCCGCTCTGGGCGTGCCGCACGTCCACGTCCAACGCCGGGGTTTCGGCGAAGACGCGGGTCGTGTCGAAGTCTTCGCCCTCGAAGCGGCCGATCTTCTCGTAGTAGACGAGGTACGTCCCGGGGCGGTCGAACGTGAGCGACGCCGAGCCGGGGGCGACGAACCGTTGCATCGCCCCCATCGCGTCGTCGACGCGGGCCTGCGCGACCTGGAGCGAGGCGGTAAACGCGGCGACGCCGACGAGCATGAGCACGAACGCGAGGCCGTACCAGCCGCGTGAGGGCTTGGAAGTCGGGGCGGCCGCTTCGTTGAGGGTATCGGTGTCGGCCATCCGGCGATGATAGTCCGCCGCCGGCCCCCGGACGGGGTCTCGCCCGACGCCGCGGCCGGGGCTTTGCGGTGAGGTGGCGCAGCGGGGACACTGCCCGCGGGTTCCGCCGCCGGGTGACTTGCGATGGCTATTAAACCGCAACCCGTGTCCGAGCGTCGGCCGATGAAGCCGCGGGGGTGGGGCGTGATGGGCGCGTTGGCCGACGCGGTGACGCGCACCGGGCTGTCGGCCAACGCCGTGTCGGTGACGAGCGTCGGCTTCGCGGCGGCCGGGGCGGCGGCGACGGCGCTGACGGCGGGAGCCGACGGGGTCGGCGAGCGTTGCCTGTGGCTGGCCGGCGGGGTGTGCATCCAACTCCGGGCGTTGTGCAACCTGCTCGACGGCATGGTCGCCGAGCGGCGGGGCACGGCCTCGGCGGTGGGCACGCTCTACAACGAGGTGCCGGACCGGCTGTCGGACGTGGCGATGTTCGTGGGGCTGGGTGCCGCCGGCGGGGCGTGGGCGCTGGGCTGGGCGACGGCGTGCGCGGCGGTCTTGGTGGCCTACGTCCGGGCCCAGGCGGCCGCGGCGGGGGCGGGACAGGACTACGGCGGGCCGATGGCCAAGCCCCTGCGCATGCACCTGGTTGCTCTGGGCTGCCTTTTCATGGCGCTCAAGCCCGAAGATCTCACGCCCGATCATCTAAACATCGTCTTGTGGGTCGTTCTTGTGGGTTGCGGGATCACCGCGATCCGGCGGTTGGTTCGTTCCGCGGCTCGTCTGGGTGAAGGGGCGGCGTGATGGACCCGGTCTCCCGCGAGCGGCTGTTCGGTTTCTCCGGCGCGTTCGACTCACCGGTGACGCTCTGGGGAACCGTGGCGGTGGCGGCTGCTCTGATCGCCGCGCCGCTGGTCACGCTGTTGCTGCACCGGCTGGGGAAGATCGACGACGCGGCGAAGCGGGAGCTGATGCTGCGCAACGCGTCGTGGGCGGTGATCGCGCCGGCGCTGCTGGTGCCGCTGTTGCTGGGCGCGGCGTGGTGGATCGCCGGGCTGTTCGTGCTGTCGGTGCTGTGTCTGCGCGAGTTCGGGCGGATCACCGGGCTGTTCCGCGAGCCGCTGGTGATGGCGGCGGCGTACCTCGGGCTGGCGTCCACTTACTTCGGGGCGCTCGACCATTGGTACGCCTGGTTCATCGGCTCCACGCCGGTGGCCGTCGCCGCGATCCTCGCCGCCGCGGTGCTGAGCGACCGGCCGAAGGGCTACGTCCAGCGGGTGGCGGTGGCGACGACGGGCTTCGTCCTGTTCGGCACGGGCCTCGGCCACCTCGCGCTGCTGGCCAACGATGCGCAGTTCCGCCCGATGTTGTTCATCATCCTCGCGGCGGTCGAGGGCAACGACGTGTTCGCCTACGTCTTCGGCAAGACACTGGGCCGGCGGAAGCTGTGCCCGAACACCAGCCCCGGCAAGACCGTCGCCGGCGCGGTCGGTGCCGTCGTCTGCACCACCACGCTGGTCGTCGTGCTGGGCCACTTCCTCGTGACCGACGGCATGGCCCGCTGGTGGCCGCACCTCGTCGCCGCCGGTGTGCTGGTCAGCGTCGCGGGCCAGCTCGGCGACCTCGTGATCTCGTCGGTCAAGCGCGACGTCGGCATCAAGGACACCGGCACCCTCCTGCCGGGCCACGGCGGCTTGCTCGATCGTTTCGACAGCCTCGTGTTCACCGCCCCGGTGATTACCTACTTCATCGCCTACTTCCGCGGCATCGGCACCGACCAGCCGAGCCAGATTTTTACGCTGGGCGTTGGTTAATCCGAGACGCCGGAAAAATCATTTACCCGCGGGGTCCGGACTTAATCGCCCGATCACGAAATCACCAAATCGTCAAACCCCATGGAAGATTTCGACCTCCGCCCCGCTCGTGACCTCGGCCTGCGCCCCGATGATCGGGCACGCAGCCTGCGGCGTGAGCCGGGCCTGCGTGAGGTCTGCCTGTGTCACATCTGGTGGGGCTTGGCTCGGGTGTACCTGAAGCTTTACCACCGTCTGACGATCCGCGGCCGGCGACACCTGCCCTCCGGGCCGCCGTTCGTGCTGGTGGCCAACCATACCAGCCACCTGGACACGCTTATGCTCGCCTCGGCGTTGCCGGTGCGGCACCGGCGGTACGTGTTCCCGATCTCGGCGGGCGACGTGTTCTTCGAGACCCGGTTGGCGGCCCGCTTCTCGTCGGTTTTCCTGAACGCGCTGCCGATGTGGCGGCACCGGGCCGGGCGTCACGAACTCGGCGAGCTGCGCGAAAGGATCACCGCCGGCGACGCGGGGTTCATCCTGTTCCCCGAGGGCACACGCAGCCCGGACGGCCGGATGCAGCCGTTCCTGCCGGGTGTCGGCATGCTGCTGGCGGGCACCGACGTCCCGGTCGTCCCTTGCGGCCTGACCGGCGCGTTCGCGGGCTTGCCGAGGGGTGCGACGCGGCCCCGGCCGGTGCGGCTGCGGGTGCGGGTCGGCCGGCCGATGCGGTTTGATCGGATCGCGAACCGGCGCGCCGGTTGGGAACATGTGGCGGGCGACCTCGAGCGACGCGTGCGCTGCCTCACACGTCCAGGTTCTTGACCTCGAGCGCGTGGTCCTCGATGTACTTGCGCCGCGGCTCGACGTGCTCGCCCATGAGGACACTGAAGAGGTTCTCGGCCTCGCTGGCGGCGTCCCAGGTGACCCGCAGCAGCGTACGGTTCTCGGGGTTCATCGTCGTGTCCCAGAGCTGGTCGGCGTCCATCTCGCCCAGGCCCTTGAACCGCTTGATCTCGAGGCCGCGGCGGCCCGCCTCGAGGATGGCTTCGCCCGCCTCGGCGAGGCTGACCACGGGGACGACCCGGGTGGCGGCGGCGTCGTCGCCGGCTTTGGGTGACGCCTTGCCGCCGGTGAGGCGGAGTTCGAATTTGGTCGGGGCCATCGCGCCGGTGACGGTCTGCCTGGGTTTGAGGAAGTAGTCGGCGATGTCGAGGTTGAGGGCTTCGAGCCGGGCGAAGCACTTCTCGAGGTCGGCGACCTCGTGCAGCTCGCGGCGGACGACGAGTCGATGGCCCGGGTCGAGCATGGCGTCTTCGGCCTCGACGGGCAGGTCGGGGTCTTCGACGACGAGGCCGTGCTCAGCGCGGAACGCTTCTTCGTCGGTTTCGGACCAGAAGTAATGGGTGCCGGTGAGCCCGTTGCTGGTCGCGTCGGCGGGGACCTGGACCTGATAGCGGGGCAGGCGGTTCTGGCCCTCGGGGTCCTGCGACCGCATGGCCATCAGCTCGGCGAAAGTCAGGCCGCGTCGCTGCACGACCGTCACCAATTCGTCGAGGCGGGTGAGGGTTTCGAGCAGTCCGGCGAGCTCGGGGCCGGCGAAGGTCTTGGCCTCGACGCGGCCGGCGGTGTCGTGGTCGGCGAAAACGACGAGCTGCGCGGCGTCGACACCGAGCTCGCCGAGGACGCGCTGCATGCGGCGCTCGTTGAGGACGTACTCCGACTTCTTGCCTCGAGAGACCTGGTACAGCGGCGGCTGGGCGATGAAGACCCGGCCCGACCGGATCAGCTCGGGCATCTGGCGGAAGAAGAACGTCAGCAGCAGCGTTCGGATGTGGCTGCCGTCGACGTCGGCGTCGGTCATGATGATGATCTTGCCGTAGCGGAGCTTGGCGAGGTCGAAGTCGTCGGTGCCGATGCCGCAGTTCAGAGCCTGGATGATCGTGCGGATCTCTTCGAAGCCGAGGATCTTGTCGAGGCGGGCCTTCTCGACGTTGAGGATCTTGCCCTTGAGCGGGAGGATGGCCTGGGTGTTGTGGTCGCGGCCGCCCTTGGCCGAGCCGCCGGCGGAATCGCCTTCTACTAAGTAGATTTCGGACTCCTCGACGTTCTTGCTGGTGCAGTCGTAGAGCTTGCCCGGCAGGCCCCCGGAATCCAAGGCGCCTTTGCGGCGGGTTAAATCGCGGGCCTTACGGGCGGCCTCGCGGGCCTCGGCGGCCATGACCGCCTTGGTGCAGATCTTCTTGGCGTCGGCGGGGTGTTCTTCGGTCCAGTTGGTCAGCGCGTTTCCGATGGCGGCACTGACCAGGCCCTCGACATCGGGGTTCAGCAGCTTGCCCTTGGTCTGGCCCTCGAACTGCGGGTCGGGGATCTTGACTGAGATCACGGCGACGAGGCCCTCGCGCCAGTCGTCGCCGGACGGCATCGGGCCGCTTCCTTTGAGCAGGCCGTTGGTCTTGGCGTAGTGGTTTAGCGTGCGGGTCAGCGCGGTCTTGAAGCCCGAGAGGTGGGTGCCGCCGTCGGGGGTGTTGATGTTGTTGGCGAAGCAGATGAGGTTTTCGGTGTAGCTGTCGACGTACTGCAGCGCGACGTCGCAGACGAGTGCCCCGCCCCCGGAAGCCGACGCCTCCGACTCGCTGCTGACGGCGATGGGCTCGTGCAGCGGGGTCTTGGCGGCGTTGAGGTGGCGCACCATCTCGATGATGCCGTCGTCGAACTTGAAGGTCTCGGTCTTGCCGTCGGGCGCGACGCCGCCGGCCTCGGGGGGGCGTTGGTCCTCGATGACCAGCCGGATGCCGGGGTTGAGGTAGGCGCGTTCGCGGAGGCGGTTGGCGATCGTGGCGTAGTCGTGGGTCAGGTCGCCGAAGATCTCGGGGTCGGGCTTCCAGTGGATCTTGGTGCCGGTGGCCTGGCGTTGGCCGATGGTTTTGAGCTCTTCCTTGACGTCGCCGCGGGCGAAGGACATGTGGTGGAGCTGGCCGTCGCGGGCTACCTCGACCTCGAGCCACTCGGCCAGGGCGTTGACGCAGGAGACGCCGACGCCGTGCAGCCCGCCGGAGACCTTGTAGGAGTTGGAGTCGAACTTGCCGCCGGCGTGGAGGACGGTCATGACGATCTCGACGGTCGGCCGGCCGCGGAGCTTCGGGTCGTCGGTCTTGGTGTAGGGGCCGACCGGGATGCCGCGGCCGTTGTCGACGACGGCGACGGAGTTGTCGGGGCGCAGCGTGACGTGGATCTCGTCACAGTGGCCGGCGAGCGCCTCGTCGATCGAGTTGTCGACGGCCTCCCAGACCAGGTGGTGCAGGCCGCGGGCGTCGGTACCGCCGACATACATCGCGGGGCGTTTGCGGACGGCGGAGAGCCCCTCGAGGACGGAGATGCTGGACTCGGAGTAGCCGGTTTCACTACTCGGTTCCGAGGCGTCGCCGCTCGATGGGTTTTGGGGTTCGGGCATGGGCGGGCCTGGAGAGAGATGGTTGACGAAGGCCCCGGTTGGAGCGTTATTTCGTGCCGTTTTAGCCTAAAAATTTTACCGTATTTCGCCCCGAACCACAACACGCCACGGGGCGACGTACAGCGCGGATCGGGGCCGAAAAAGATAGCGAAAACAAGTGTTTAGGGGATATCCGCGTCGCCCGCCGCCGGCCGGGGTTTGGCGGGAATGTCGACATCCTGCCCTACGTCGGCGACCGCCGGTTCGCGGCCCTCGGCGACGGCCGTGATCTTTGCCTCCAGCCGCTCGGCGAGGCCCTCCTCCTCCGGGTCGGCCGGCTGGTAGCCCGGCTGCATCAGGATGAGGCGGGCCTCGTTCCAGACCCGCACCGCCTCGGCGGCGCGGCCGAGGCGGTAGAGGGTGTCGCCCTGGTGGTCGATGATGACCGGGTGCGTGCCGCCCTCGGCCCGCCGGCCCCGTTCCAGCCAGTTCAGGGCCGTCTCGAAGTCCGCCAGCTTGTAGTAAACCCACCCCATCGAGTCGAGGTACGCCGCGACGCCCGGCTCGGCGGCGACGGCACGGGCGATCATGGCCTTGGCCTCGTCGAGCCGCACCCCCTCGTTCGCCAGCCCGTAGCCCAGCGAGTTGTTGAGCGACGGGTCGTCGGGGTACCGCTCGAGGCCCGCCGCCATCGCCCGCCGCGCCGCCGCGGTGTCGCCGGCCGCCTCCAGGCGGAACGCCAGCATCATGGTCAGGTCCGCGCCCGCGGCCGGATAACGCTCGACCGCGTTTTCGATGACGGCCACCGCTTCGACGCTTCGGCCGAGCTCGAACAACGCGGCGATCCACTGGGCGTGGAACGGCACGACGTCCTCGGCGGGCACGCCGGCCTCGGCCTGTTCGCGGAGCACGGCGGCGGCGTCTTCGGGCCGCTTCCGCAGGAGGTACAGCCCCGCGAGCGTGCGCGCCCGCTGCACGTCTGGCGGGCGGGCCTCCCACCGCGCGGTCTCGATCTCGATCGCCCGCGCCTGGTTGCCCGCCCGAGCGAAAAACCGCGCGGCGCGGTTGAGCGCCTCGTCGTCGGCCGGGTGTCGGCCCGCCGCGGCCCCGGCGAGGTGACGGTCGATCAACGCGTCGACTTCGTCGGCGCGGTTGAGGCCGATGGCGACCTCGACGCGGAGAAGCTCGAGCTGCGGGTCACCCCCGCCGTCGTCGGCCCCAAGCGTGTCGAGCACGTCGCGGGCGGCGGCGAAGCGCCGCATCGCCACGAGGGTCTCGGCCTTGACGATACGCGTCAGCCGGGCGTCGGGGATCGTGTCGAACATCCGCCGGACGAGGCGTTGGTAATTGCGGGTCATGTCGCCCCGCCCGTCGTAGATCTTGAGCAGGCGGGCGTAGATCGCCTCGTCCGTCGGCCGGGCGTTGAGCGCGTCGAGCAGGGTCTGTTCCGCTTCGGTGACCCGGTCGAGCCCGAGCAGCAGGTCCGCCTTGTCGAGCATCAGCCGGCTGGCGGGCGACGCGTCGGCCAGGGTCTCGTCGAGCAGGGCCAACGCCTCGGCGGCCCGCCCGGCCTCGCGCAGCGTCCGCACCCGCAGCGAGACGACTAGGATGGCGTCGGACCCGGCCAGCGGTGCGAGTAGGGTCTCGGCCGCGTCGAGGTCGCCGGCGTCGAGGCGAAGCGACGCCAGCTCGACCCGCGGCCCGACGGCGTCGGGGTCCAGCGCAAGGGCCGACTCGTAAGCCTCGACCGCGGCGTCGGTCCGCCCCTCGACGGCGTGCAGCCGGCCCGTGAGCGTGAGGGTACCCGGCTCCTTGGGGGGGCCGACGGCGTCGAGCAGCGGGCCCGACCCGCCCGCGGCGTCGCGCAGCTCCGCGGCGAAGCCGCGCGCCTCGGCGGGCCGACCCATCGAGGCCTCGACCGTGCGGCCGACGGCTTCGCGTAGGTCGTCGCGGGACGCCGGCGGCGCGACGAGCAGCGCGACCAAGCGTGACCGCACCGCGTCGTCCGTGGGGGCGGCGTCGAGGTGCCGGCGCAGCAGGTCGGCGGCCTGCGGGCGTGGCAGCGCGTCCGCCATCGCCAACGCCAGCGACGCCGGCCGGCCACGCTGCTCGTAGAGGTCGGCGAGGTCTTCGGCCAGCGTCTCGGCCGAGACGCCGTGCCGGACGGCGTAGGCGACCAGTTCCACGAGGTCGCCGCCGCCGCCCGGCTCGCGTAGCGCTTCGAGCACCTGTCGCTCGGCGGCGTCGGTCTGCCCCAGCCGCAGCCGGGTATAGATCAGCCGACGACGCAGCGGGTCGCGATTGAGCACACCTTGCGCGGCCGCGGCGGAGTACCACCGCAGCGCCGCCGCGGGTTCGTCGAGGCGGTGGCGCAGATCGCCCAGCAGCACCATCGTTTCGCCCCGCTGCGCGCGGAAGGCGGCGAGCTGGCGCGCGGCCGAGGACGCGGCGGTCGGGCGTGGGTCTTCCCGGAAGTGCTCGTCGAAGACCGCGGCGGCGGCGCGGGAGTAGCCCGCTTGGTTGAGCGCCTGGGCCAGCAGGAACCGGGCCAGCGGCCGGGCCGCGGGGTCGGTCGGGTCGTCGGCTTCGGGGGCGTCGAGGCGACGCAGGGCCGCGGCGAAGTGGGCGGCGGCCGACTCCCACTGCCGGGCGTCGAGGGCGAAGCGTCCGAGCAGGACGACGCTGTCGAGGTCGGCGGGGTCCGCGGCGGCGGCCCGGCGGTAGAAGTTGGCGGCCGACACGCGGTTGCCCGCCCGCGTCCACGCCTCGCCGAGGCTGCGCAGGATAGCGGGCCGGCCGGGCGCGAGACGCAGGGCCTGTTCGAACTGCTGCACCGCGCGGAAGTTGTCGTTTTGCCGCAGGGCCTGCCGCCCCGAGGCGAAGAGTTTTTGCGCCGCCAGCGGTGGTTCCCCGGTGGTGTCCGGCCGATCGGCAGCACGCAGGTGCGGCGGCTGGGGCAGCTTGTTGAGAACCTCTTCCAGCGGGGTCTCGGCCCGTTGCCACGCGGTGCCGGACTGCGGGGTGACCGAGCGGGAATCGACCCCCGGGGGCGGGGGTACCACGCGGGGGGTGGCGGGTTCACGCTCGGCGACCGCGGCGCGCCCGGACTCACCCGACGTCGGGGCTTCCCCGGGCGGGGAGGCGCAGGACGCCAGGCCCGCGGCGGCGAGAACCCAAACGGTGCTGCCGGGCCGTCTTGCCATCATGCGATTCTACGCCCCCTCCGCGACGCGGGTGCCCGGCGGCACCGGTATCGCGGTCAGGGGATCACCTTGTTGAGCGGGTAGCTGAAGATCGCCGAGGCCCCGGCCCGCGAGAGTTTCGGGACCAGCGCCCGCTCGACCTTCCGGTCCACGATGACCTCGACGGACGCCCAGGCGGGGTCCTGCAGGTCGTTGATCGTCGGCGAGTTCGCGGCCGGCACCAGGCCCAAGACGGCGTCCAGGTTTTTACGGGGGACGTTGAACTTCAACCCGACTTGCCCCTTCGCGGCGATCGCCCCCCGCAGTAGCAACGCCAGGTCCTCGATTTTTTCCTTCTTCCGGGGGTCGGACCAGGCGTCGCGGTTGGCGATCATCCGCGTGGTCGAGGTCAGGATCGTGTCGAGGACGCGGAGCTTGTTGGCCCGGATCGAGCTGCCGGTCTCGGTGATGTCGACGATCGCGTCGATCATGCGGGCCTTCACCTCGGTCGCGCCCCAGGAGAACTCGACCTTCTTGACCGCGATACCCTTGTCGTCGAAGTAGCGTTGGACCGATTTTTTCAACTCGGTGGCGACGATGCCCCCGGCCAGGTCTTCGGGTGTCTGGACGTCCGACTCTTCGGGGACGCAGAGCACCCAGCGGGCGGGGTTGCTGGTCGCGCGGGAGTAGGCGAGCTCGCAGACCTCGTGGACGTCGCTGGCGTTCTCGACGACCCAGTCGTGGCCGCAGATGCCCAGGTCGATCACGCCGTCCTCGACGTAGCGGGACATCTCCTGGCTGCGGAACATCACGGCCGACATCTCCGGGTCGTCGACCTCGGGGTAGTACGACCGGCTGGAGACGTTGACGCGGTAGCCGGCCCGGTAGAACAGGTCGATGGTGGCGTCCTGCAGCGAGCCCTTCGGGATGCCGAGGCGCAGCGTGTCGGGGGCGGGGGTGTTCATGCGGCGCGGTGCTTACTTCTTCTTCGTGCGGGCGGTCTTTTTCTTGGCCGTCTTCTTCTTGGTGGTTTTCTTTTTCGACGGGGCGGGCTTCTTCCGCGGCCGGGGAGGTTGGTCGGCCCAGGCCTGCAGGGCGAGGTGGGCCTCGAGGGCGTCGCCGGCTTTGACGAGTCGTGCGAGGTACGACTCGGCGTTGGCGGGCGTGGTGCCTTCGTCGAGGCACCCCTCGTCGATCAGCCGCTCGCACAGCCGCTCGTCCACCGGCATCGCGTGGCCGCCGAACGACAGCAACGCGACCACCGCGGCGATGTACGGCGTGACGCCCGGCAGCGTGTCGAGGTACGCCCGCTGGTCCTTCTTGCCCTTGCCCGCGATCGAGTGCATCTGCACGTCGTGCTCGCGCTTGTAGACCTCCAGCAGGGCTTCCCGCAGCCGGATCACCCGCTCGGCGGCAGCGGGGTAGTCCTCGCCGATCACCGCGACCAGCTCGTGCGGGTGGCTGACCCGCAGGTCGTTGATGTCGATGTACGCGTCCATGAGCGCGGCGAAGGCGTCCTCGGCCTGCCGACGCGTCGCGTTCCACTGCAGGAACGCGACGATGAGCTGCGCGACCGGGTCGCGGGGCGGGGGGTCCTCGTCGGCGTAGGCGGACTGCGCCTTCTTGAGCAGGGTGGCAAACTTCTTCGCGGTGGCGGGGTCTTGTTTGGCCAAGGCGGTCTCAATCCTCCGGGGTGGCGTCGGCTTCGGGCTTGGTTTGCGCCGTTCGTTTCAGGCCCGCGTCGATCGCGGCGAACACGGCGGCCTGTTTCTTGAGGTCCTGGTCGAGCCGGAACGAGAGGTGCGGCACGGACCGCAGCGCGACAGCGGACTTCACCTTGCGCTGCACGTGCATCGTCGCGTCACGCAGGCCGTACATCGTCAGGTCTTCGTGCTCCTCGGGGGCGACGGACACGAACACCTTCGCGTGCCGAAGGTCGGGCGAGACCTCGACCCGCGTCACGCTGACCAGCCCCTTGATCCGCGGGTCGGCCAGGCCGCGCTGCAGCACGGACGCGACCGTGCGCTGCAGGAGGGACTCGACTTGTTGGATGCGTTGTGACATGGCGCGGTGTGGCGGTCGAGGCGAAACTCGGCGGCGGGTGACCGATCGCCGACTCTTGAGTAAGACCGCCCGGTGACCCGACGGATCAGTCCAGCGTCCTCGCCACCTCGGTGACGTTGTAGAAACTCAGCACGTCGCCGGGCTTGAGGTCGTCGAAGCCCGCGACGCGGACGCCGCACTCGGTGCCGGCCCGGACTTCCTTGACCTCGTCCTTGACGCGGCGGAGGCTCTCGACGTCGCGGTTGTCGGTGACGACCACGCCGTCG
>JBCCRT010000057.1:0-17313 GCA_039201235.1 Planctomycetota bacterium | reverse complement strand
GGAGATCAGGTCGGCGTCGTCGGCGCGGATCGCCGCCTCGAACCGCGGCAGCGCCTCGGGCTCGTGCTGCTCGTCGCAGTCCATCGTGATCAGCCAGTCGTAGCCGCGGCTCTGCGCCCAGCGGAACGCGTCGCGGATCGCCCGGCCGTAGCCGAGGTTGGTCTTGTGCCGCACCACGTCCACCGGCTGCATCGCCAGCAGCATCGGGGTGTAGTCCGTCGAACCGTCGTCGATCACCAGCACGTCCTCGCTGGCGAACTCCGCGATCTTGGCGATCACGTTGGCGATGTGCTTCTGCTCGTTGTAGACCGGGACGGCGACGAGGATGCGGGGGCTGGGCGGCATGAAAGAGGATTCTCCGGGCTTCATCACGTTAGCGCGGACCGAAGGGCTCCGCCACGCGGGTGGCCGGCGTTGCGTCTCGGGTCAGCCGAGGTTCAACCGCGAGAGGGCCACGAGTTGTTCCACCGAGAGCTGCTCGGGCCGCATCGTCGGTTCGATTCCGGCGGGCCAATCGACACCGCGGCCCAGGATCGCCCCGAGCTGCTTACGCCGTTTGCCGAAAAGCGTGTGCAGCAGGTCGGCCAGGGCGTGCGGGTCGTCGGTCAACGGCTCGGGACGTCTCTGCAGGTGCACCACGGCCGACGACACCTTCGGTGCCGGCCAGAAACAGCTCGGCGGCAGCACCCCCATCCGCCGCACCGCGCACACCGCCTGCACCAGCACGCCCAGCGCCCCGTAGTCCTTCCCGCCCGGCGGCGCGGCAAGCCGGTCGGCCACCTCCTTCTGCACCATCACCACCGCCGCGACCAAAGCCGGGTGGTCCAGCACCAGGTTTGCGATCAGCGGCGACGCGACCTGATACGGCAGGTTGGCCACCAGCTTGAACCGCCGGCCCGCGAGGCGGTCGAGCAGCTCGGCGTTCAGCGTCCGCTTGTCCGCCAACACGTCGCCCATCACCAGCACGAACTTCTCATCATCTCCGCCGATCCGCTCCCGCAGCACCGCCTCAAGGTCGCGGTCCACCTCACAGGCGATGACCTCGGCCCCCGCCGCCAGCAAGCGCTCGGTCAACACCCCGGTCCCCGGCCCGACCTCGAGCACCACGTCGCCCGCCGCCACGTCGGCCGCGGCGAGGATGCGGTCCAGGTGGTTGTGGTCGTGTAGGAAGTTCTGCCCGAGCCTGTGCTTGGGCCGCAGGCCGTGCGCGGCGAGCAACTGCTTGATCTCGGTGAGCGTCTGCGACACCCCCGGAAGATAACGCCTCGCTCAAGATGGTTTGGCCCCCTCTCCCCGCGGGAGAGGGTTGGGGTGAGGGCGGTGTGACAAAACCCGGACCCTGATGAATACCGTGATCCGCGGCTCGGCCGCCCTCACCCCGGCCCTCTCCCGGCGGGAGAGGGGGATCAACCTAAGCCGACCGCGTCGAGCCACGCATCGGCCATGACTTGGTGCCCCGCGACGCTCGGATGAACACCATCGGGGGCCCAATATGCCGGCTCGTCGTGGCGGGCCAACGCCGCGGCGAAGGCCGCCGGGTACCGCACGGTGACGTCCGCCAGGTCCCGCGCCACCGCTCGGACCCGCGCGATCCGCTCATCGATGTCGGGGTGGAAGTCCAGCCCCGGCACGACGCCGCACTCCAGGACGAACGGCTCGCACACGACCAGCCGCACCCCGGGCAGGGCGTCGCGGGTGTTGTGGAGCAGCTGGCGGTACACCCGCTCGAACGTCTCGGGGTCGGTGCCCCGCTCGGGCGTGCCCTCGGCCACGCCGTGCCAGGTGTCGTTGACGCCCACCAGCACCGACACCACCGTCGGCCGCAAGGCCAGGCAATCTTCGTCCCACCGGTCCCGGAGATCGGTCACGCGGTCGCCGCTGACCCCGCGATTGTGGACCGTGACCCCCGGAAGATCGGCCAGGATGCGGGCAGCCACCATCGCGGCGTAGCCCGCGCCCAAGGCGTCGGGGCGGTGCGTCATTGGATCGACGCGTCGCCGACCGGCGTCGGTGATCGAGTCGCCTTGGAACAGCACGACGTCGGCGGCGGTGAGTTTCATCTGGCGTCCTCGTCCTTCGGGGCCTGTGAATTCCGGGGGGGTACGATAACGGGATGCCGATCCGTCAGCTGTCGCCGCACCTCGTGAACCAGATCGCCGCCGGCGAGGTGATCGAGCGGCCCGCGTCGGTGGTCAAGGAGCTGCTGGAGAACGCCCTCGACGCCGGGGCGAACCGCATCGACGTGGCGGTCGAGGACGGCGGGATGTCGCTGATCCGCCTCGCCGACGACGGCCACGGCATCCCCCCGGAAGAACTGAGCCTGGCGCTCACGGCTCACGCCACCAGCAAGCTCACCTCGGCCGAGCAGCTCATGGCCATCGCGACGCTGGGCTTCCGCGGCGAGGCGCTCGCGTCGATCGCCAGCGTCAGCCGGCTCCGCCTCCGCAGCCGGCCGCACGACCGCGAAGAAGGCGTCGAGGTCGAGCAGGCCGGCGACCGGCGCGGCGAGCCCCGGCCCGCGGCGATGGCCCCCGGCACCGTCGTCGAGGTCAGCGACTTGTTCTTCAACGTCCCCGCCCGCCGGCGGTTCATGCGAACCGCCGCGACCGAGTTCGGCCACGTCGCCGACGCCGTCGCCCGCACCGCCATGGTCCATCCGTTCGTCGGCTTCACCCTATCCCACAACGACCGCCGCACCCTCGACCTGCCACCCGGCCAGACCCGCCGGCAACGCTGCGTCGCCTTGCTGGGCCACGACCTCGAAGAGGCCCTGCTCGAGTTCGAACACACCGACGACCCCCCCGGAAGTTCTAACTCGGCGGCCCTACGCCCAGCCCAAGCCTGGGGCCTGCTCGGCGAGCCGTCGATCGCCCGCGGCACCGCCAAAGCCCAGTACCTCTGCGTCAACGGCCGACCCGTCAAGGACCGCAACCTCGCCCACGCCCTCAAAGAGGGCTACCGCGGCCTGATCGCCCCCGACCGCCAGCCCGTGGCCGTGGTCTTCGTCGACCTCGACCCCAGCCTCGTCGACGTCAACGTCCACCCGACCAAGGCCGAGGTCCGCTTCCGCCAGCCCAGCGCGGTCCACGGCCTGGTGCTGACGCAGGTGCGGCAACGCCTGCTCGCGTCCGACCTGACGCCGGCTTTAGGGATCAGGGATCAGGGACCGGGGATCGGGTCAACAACCACCGCCCCTTTGACGTCTGGCACCGCCGGCCTGATCCCCGATCCCCGGTCCCCGACCCCTGCCACCCCATCCGCCTTCGTCGATTACTTCCGGCAGATGGACCCGAAGCAGAAGGGCTTCGTCTACGACGAGGTCCGCCGCGAGATGGCCGACGATCTGCTCACCGCAGCCGGAAACGGCAACGGCCCGGCCGCTTCCGAAATCCGAAATCCGAAATCCGAAATCCGCCACGTCCTGCAATTCCACAACAGCTACGTCGTCACCCCCGACGAGTCGCCCGACGGCGAGCCGGGGCTGCTGATCGTGGACCAGCACGCGCTGCACGAACGGGTGATGTTCGAAGAGCTGCGCCAACGCATCCTCGTCGACGGCCGATCGCTGGAGTCGCAGCGGCTGCTCATGCCCGCCGTCGTGGACGCCGACGGGGCGCGGCAGGCCCTGCTCGACGACCTCGGGCCGCTATTGGAGAAGCTCGGCGTCGAGGCGTCGCCCCTCGGACCCGAGGCGATCGGGGTCCAGGCGTTTCCGTCGCTGCTGTTCGACCGCGGCGTTGAGCCGGCGAACTTCGTGGCCGAGCTGCTGGATAAGGCCGAGTCGGGGTTGCTGTCGGGTTCGCAGCTTGACGCCGATGCTTCGGCCGGGGAGGCGGCGTTGCACGAGGTGCTGGACATGATGAGCTGCAAGGCGGCGGTCAAGGCCGGCGACCGGCTGAGCGACGACGAGCTCGCCGCCCTGCTGGCCCGCCGCGACGCCATCGAACGCGGCAGCAGCTGCCCCCACGGCCGGCCGACCACCATCCGCCTGTCGCTGCGCGACCTGGAAAAGCAGTTTCACCGGGGGTGAGGTTCGATGACGGTCCTGATCGTGGGCGTTGCGATTCTCTTGGCGGGCGTGGCGGTTTTGTGGCTGGGTTGGCGCGGCCCGCGGCTCGATGACCACCCGATTTGCCGGCGGTGCGGGTACGACCTGTACGGCAGCGCGGTCGGGTCGGACTGCGCGGAATGCGGCTGCCGGCTCGACGGTCCGCGGGCCCTTCGTCGGGGTAATCGCCGCCGCTCGGGCCGGACGCTGTTGGTCGGCGGGCTGATGCTACTGTCGGGTGTGGGCCTTGCCGGTGGCGCGGGTTATACGTGGTGGGGCGCGGCCGACTGGATCATCCACAAGCCGACGTTCTGGCTGCGGCACGACGCGATCCGACAGATCGGCACGCCGCAGGAACCCAACGCGATGCAGCTTGCCGAGCGTCTCGACCAGCGGCGTCTAAGCGTCGCGCAGGAGGTCGCGTTGGTCGGGCCAGTCCTGCGGCTGCAGGGCGACCCGAGCCTGGCGTGGGTCGATCCCTGGCCCGAGATTTTGGAAACGCTAGTGGTCCGCGGGCACCTGTCGCCGCCGCAGCTCGGACGCTTCGCAGCCCAATCGTTCGACACCCGGCTGACCGTCCGGCCGGTCCTGCGGCGGGGCGACAGCCTGCGCATCGACCTAGATTCGTTCCTGCGACGCAGCACGCCAAACGCGCGGTGGGACATGACACAGGTCACCTCGGCGTGGACCCTCGCGGGGGTCGAGGTCGTGGCTCCGGGCGGTTTCGAGCGAGAATGGACCGGGCTGGCGGGGAGTTTCCACGGCGGTTACGCCGCTTCGTTCTCGCTGGACCGACAGCTCGAAGCCGCCGCCCTGGGCCCGGCGACTCTGCGATCGCAACTGGACGTCACGATGACCCTGACCGCTCCGGTCGCGACCGACCCGGTATCGCTCACGGTCGACCTCTCGGCCCCGGTCGAGGTCGCCGCGGCCGACGCGGTGGTGGACGAGTTCGTCGCCGAACCCGCGCTCGTCGACGCGGTCGACGCGGCGTGGACGGCGACGCGGGTCGAGTCGGCCGAGCGCGGCGGGTCGGTCTGGCTGCGGTTCGACCCGCCGCCGGCGTCGCTGGCGATGGCGGTCTGGCTGGAGCAGTCCGGGCGTGAGCCGCAGCGGGTCGGCCGCGTCCACGTGCCGGCCGGCCATGCGGCGGGCTGGCGCGAGGTCCGCTTCCGGCGTGGCCCCGGCCCCGCGGCCGGCGAAGCGACCGTGCGGCTCGAACCCGACCAGGCCGCGGTCGCGCACGTGCCGACGCTGGGTGCGTACTGGGGCGAACCGTTGGTCCGGTCTGGCATTGTCGTTGACGCCCCGTACCATCCGCCGCTGAACCTCGACGCGTCGCTGGCCACCGCGGTCGAGCAGGCTGTGTACCTCGACCGGATCGGCCTGACCGACGGCCGACGGGGCAAGCAGCTGTCGATGTCCGTGCAGGCCCGCAACGCGTCGGTGCGGCTGGACTACGTGATGCGGGTCGATTTCGGTGACGGCTGGATCGACGCGCCCGGGCACCAGAACCTGCAGGCCCGCGTGGGCGACAACACGGGGTACAGCTCCGGGCGGTGGGCCGTCGTGCCGCCGGGCGTGACACGGGCCGACATCATGCTCGTGCCGAACCTCAAGTGGGAAGACCACAGCCCCGACCCGACGCCGCCGTGGGGGCACGGGCTGCTGTTCGAAGATGTGGTGTTGACGCCATCGGGAAGCGGCCCGGTCTTCGGGCGGGTGGTGCCGCTGGATGACGGGGTGCTCGAGGATTGAAGGCGAGCAAGCTCGCCCGCTACTCAGAACAGGCCGGTGGTCTCGGGTAGGCCGAAGACCGCGTTCATGTTCTGCACGGCCTGGCCCGAGGCGCCCTTGATCATGTTGTCCTCGGCGGCGAAGGCGACGACCCGTCGGCCGGCGTCGGTCTCGACGAGGCGGGCGGTCAGGTCGACGAAGTTGGTGTTGACCACGTGCTTGGTGTTCGGGAGCGTGTCGTCGGTCGTTCTGACGCGGACGAACGGCTCGTCGGCGTAGGCGTCGCGGTAGGCCTCGAAGAGGTCGGCCTCGGTGACGTCGTCGTCGGCCGGGGCGAGGGTGATCGTCTCGAGGATGCCCTGGTCGATCGGCAGCAGGTGCGGCAGGAACAGCGGGGCGACGGGTTTGCCGGCGATCCGCGTCAGGGTCTGGGCGATCTCGGGCTGGTGGCGGTGGCCGCCGATCGTGCCGTAGGGGCCGAAGGCTTCGTTGACGCTGAGGAAGCTGGTCGCGGGCTTGGCGGCCCGCCCCGCGCCGCTGGTGCCCGAGGCGGCGTAGACGGTCACGGGGTCGGGTTTGACCACGGCGTGGGACAGCAGCGGCGCGACGGCGAGCGCGGCGGCGGTCGGGTAGCAGCCGGGGTTGGCGATCAGCCGGGCGTCGGGCAGGTCGGCGCGGAACAGCTCGGGCAGGCCGTAGACCGCCTCGGCGAGGTGGCCGGCGTCGGTGTGGGGTGTGGCGTAGACGTCTTGGTAGAGTGCGACGTCGGCGAGCCGGTAGTCGGCCGAGAGGTCGATCACGCGGACCCCGGCGTCGAGCAGATCGGGCACGACCGCCATCGACGCCTTGTGCGGCAGTCCGAGGAAGGCGACGTCCGCCGCCGCGGCGATCCGGCCCGGGTCGATCGGCCGGCACTGGGCGACGTCCTCGTCGATCACGCCGCGGAGGGCGGGGAACTCGTCACGCAGGTCCGGCAACTCGCCCACGGGCCGACGGCTGGCCAGATACGTCAGCTCGGCCTCGGGGTGGGCCGACAGCAGCCGGGCTAGGTGGAAGCCCGTCAGGCCGGTCGGTCCCACGATAGCGCAGCGGATCGGCATCTCGCGCCATTGTGCGAATCCCCGCCCGCCACGCAAAGCCGATCCGACGCCCCCCAGAAGCAAGACTGCCAAACAGGCAGGATTAGCCCCGGACACTTCGATCTCAAACTACTGCTGTAGCTTAGATAATAAAATATTTCACTGGCATCCCTCTTGATACCTGCTATGCGTCGCCGGTCGATTTCGGCTCCGGCGGCCGGGCATCACGAACGCGACGCCGCGTCGGCCCGACCACACCACGAACCGCCGAACGTCAGGAAACGAAGGAGACACCACCATGGTTCCCACGATCCGCCGCACGTTTGATAACCCGTTTCAGGCCCTCCGCGATTTCGACCGCGTGGTGAATCGCATGTGGGACAGCGTTGAAGAGGGTGTCGGCTCGACCGGCTTCCCCGTCGACATTATCGAGCGGGGCGAGCACCTCGTCGTGACCGCCGACCTGCCGGGTTTCACCAAGGACCAGATCGACATAAGCGTCGAACAGGGGGTCCTGAGCATCGAGGCCAAGCGTGACGCCGTCCGCGACGACCAGGACAAGCCGCACCTGCAGGAACGTAAGGCGACGCATCTCGTCCGCCGTTTCACGCTGCCCAAGGCTTACGACACCACCGAGGTCGACGCGACACTCGAGAGCGGTGTGCTGACGCTCAAGCTCGCCAAGCGTGAAGAAAGCAGGCCTCGCAAGATCGAAGTGAAGTGAACTCGAATCGGCGAACCGGACACATGAATCTGGCGTATTCAGCCAGACAACACGACCCATCCCTCCTCCGGCCGTTGGCGTGACCCATCACGTCAGCGGCTTTTTTTTCATCGGGGATCATGTTTGAGCGGACCGGCTCAGGCGACGTACTTCCACAGGGTGTCGGCCACGCCGTCGTCGTCGTTGCTCGGGGCGACGACGTCGGCGGCGGCCTTGACCTCGTCGAAGGCGTTACCCATCGCGACGCCCAGGCCCGCGAACTTCAGCATACCGATGTCGTTCGGCCCGTCGCCGATCGCCATCGTGTGCTGCGGCTCGATGCGGTACTTCTTGCATAGGTACGCCAGCGCCCGGCCCTTGTCGGCCTGGTAGCTGGCGATCTGTGTCAGGTGGTCCTCGGCCGTCACCAGCGTCGCGGCCGAGGCGTAGCGCTCGACCAGGACGTTGCGGATCACCGCCATCCGCTCGGGCGGGGCCATGACCAGCAGCTTGGTGACGGGCTGCTTGAGCGGCTCGAGAAGCGGGCCGACGTAGTCGGGCTTGAACTTCTTGCTGGTCTCGGTGACGAGTGTCGGGTCGTGCTTGTCGGTGTACCACTTGTCGAGGATCTCGAGGCCGATGATGCACTTGCGGTCGGTCTTGCGGGCGACGGTGCAGATGGCGTACGCGAGGTCGGGAGTGAGCGGTTCGTGCCGCAGGGGCTCGGCGTGGTCGGGGTGCTGGATCAGCGCGCCGTTGTAGTTGACCTGGTGGGTGTTGAGCTTGAGGTGGCGGTAGATCTCGAGGCAGGTCCGCGGCGGGCGGGCCGAAGCGAGGACGATCTTGATGCCGCGGCGGCGGGCCTCGGTGACGGCCTCGATGATCTTGACCGACAGGCGTTTGTCGCTGGTGAGCAGGGTGCCGTCGAGGTCGAGGGCGACGAGGTCGACGCGGCGGGCGCGGAGGCGCTGGGTCTTGGTCTGGCTCGCTTCACCTGGGGCGACCAGGCGTTGGCCGGCTTTGGGGCGGACCGTGTCGGGCCGAGCAAGCAGCTCGTCGCCGGCCAGCTCGTCGTCGAGGTTGAATTTCTTCGGGCTGATGGTCGGCCTCCGTGTCGGGCCCCACCCCTGTCGTCGATCCCTGACGTACCGTCGCATCATAAACGCGATCCGCCGCAGCGCGGCCGGCTACGATCGCGGGCCATGGCTGACCCCCCCCTCGCCGACGTGCCCGCCGATCTTCTCGGGCTCACCCACGCGCTGCCCGAGCCCCCGGAAGACCCGGCGAACACGCTCGGGCTCGACTACCGCGCTCTGGCCGAGCGGCTGCCCTACCGCGGCCCGGTCCTCGACGTGCACACCCACGTCGGCACGCCGCGGGCCGCGAAGCTGTTCCTCGAGGTCGCCGACCTGTTCCACGTGCAGAAGACCTGGACCATGACCGGGCTGGACAACGCCCGCCGGCTGCACCCCGAGTTCGGCGACCGCATCAAGTTCATCTGCGTGCCCGACTACATGAAGCGCGACTCGTACACGACTTTCACCACCCAGTGGCTCCGCGACATCGAGAGCTTCCGGGAGGAGATGGGCAGCACGGTGATCAAGTTCTGGTGCGCGCCGCGGGGCCTGGACATGGCCGAGGCGATGGGCCACCCCGACGCCGCCGACGCCATCCGCCTCGACTCGCCGATCCGCCGGCAGGGCATGAAGCTCGCCTACGACCTGGGCTACCGCGTCTTCATGACCCACGTCGGCGACCCGGACACCTGGTTCGCCACCGCCTACGCCGACGCGTCACGCTACGGCACCAAGCTCGACCAGTTCCGTCCGCTCGAAGAAGCCCTCGAACGCTACCGCGACGTGACCTGGATCGGGGCGCACCTGGGCGGCTACCCTGAGGACCTCGAATGGCTGCAGGCCTTCCTCGATCGCCACCCGAACTACGTCGTCGACACCTCGGCGTGCAAGTGGCAGGTCCGCGAGCTGTCGCGGCACCCGCAGCGGTTCAAGAAGTTCTGCGAGGACAACCCGGGCCGGGTGCTCTTCGGCACGGACATCGTCGCCAACGAACACATGGGTAACGCGATCGGCTTCGACCTCTACGCCTCGCGGTTCTGGGCGCTGCGGACGCTGCTGGAGACGGCCTACGACGGCCCGTCGCCGATCGTGGACCCGGACCTGCACAAGGTCGACCCGTCGCTGCCGGAGCACAGCACCGCGCACTTGGCCGGGGCCGAACTGGGTGAAGCGACGCTGCGTGATATCTACTGGGACGCGCCGCGTCGTGTGTTGGAGCCGGATTCGTCAGACGTGTGACTCGAACGCCGCGGTGTGGTGCCGCAGCGTCGGCGGGCCAACATCGGGAAACTCGACGGCGACGACGTCGAAGCGGATGCGTCGCTGCGTGAGGCGGTGGCGGCGGGCTATCGCGGCGGCGAGGGCGACGAGTTTGCCCTGCTTGGCCGGGGTGACGTGCAGCTCGGGCGGGAAGGCGGGGTTGGCGCCGCCGGCCTTGACCTCCACGATCACCACCGCCCCGTCGGGCGACGCGGCGACGAGGTCGATCTCGCCGTGCCGGCTGCGGAGGTTGCGGGCCAGCACGCGGTAGCCGTTTTTCTTCAGGTGCCGGGCGGCGAGCCGTTCGCCGCGGCGGCCGCGGCGCAGGTGGTTCGCGTCGCCGCTGCTTCGTCCCCGCAGCCGGTCGAGCCAGCCCGTCACCCGCCGGCGTACCGCGCGGCGGCGATCTCGACGACCGCCTCGGTCATGCGCATCTCGTCGGTGAAGCTCGCGTTCTCACGCAGCCGCTCGCCGAGCTCGATCTGCAGCTCGCGCTCCCGGCGGATGCGCAGCGCCCGCTCGATCTCGACCTGCGCCTCGAATAGCGACCGCCCCGCCGGCCGGTCCAGCGACTCGACGAACACGAACCACCGCTGCCCGCGCTCTGGATTGGCCAGCGGCCCGGCCCACTGCCCCTCTTCGAGGTCCATCACCGCCGGGTCGATCGTCGGGCCGAACATCGTGCCGTCGCCCTCGACTTCCAGGGCGGTCGTGCGGTTCGGGTTCAGGTTGCGGTCGTCGAGCATCAGCGACACGAACGGCTCGCCGGCGTCGAGCCGCTGGCGGAACCACGCGGCGTCTTCGTCGTTACCGACGTAGATCAGCCGCAGCGCCCGCTTCGCCGGCGGGTTGAACGTCTCGGCGTTGTCGCGGTAGTAACGTTCGATGTCGCGGCGGTTCACGTCGATCAGCGGCCGGAGGTTCTGATCGAGGTAGGTGCTGATGACCGCCTGGGTCCGCAAGTCGCGGAGGTTCTGGGCGAAGCTCACGCCGGTCTCTTCGAGGATCGCGCGTTCAGCGAGGGCCCGCGAGCCGCGGCCGTATTTGCGCAGGAGTTCCTCGCGTTGGTAGTCGACGAAGAAGTCGAGCTGGAACCGCTGCTGGGGCGTCAGCGCGCGGTCGGCCTCGTCGCGGATCAGCGCGTCACGGACCAGGCCGCGGACCTGCTCGAAGATCAGGGCGGTCGCCTGCTCGCGGAAAGCCCGGGCGGGCAGACGTCGGCCGAGCGTGGCCAGCTGCTGCTCCATACCCTCAAGCACGTGGTGGGCGTAGATCGGCCGGCCGGCGATCTGCCCAACCATCGCCTCGACCGGTGTCGCGTCGGCGTCCGCCGCCGGTTCCGCCGACCCCGCGGCGGCCGGTCGGTCGGCCGCGGTCGCCGTGATCAACGGGGACCGCACGTCGAACGTCTCACGCTCCACGCCGCAACCGGCGAGGAGCGCCGCGAGTCCGCAGCCCAAGGCGCGACCAAGCCCACGAACCGAAAACGGTCGATTGACGTGACGCATATCCGTTCAACATAACGCCCCGCCGCGTTCCAGTGTCGTGCCAAGCCGCCCCGTACGGATCGCAGCGCAGTTAAGCCCTCAAAAAAAGCGGTGAGTGAGCCGAAGCTCAACTCACCGCCTTCCGGGGGCATCGTTTAATCAATATAACGCCGAAACCCGACGGTTCAAGCTTTCGCTGGGCAAACCAATCGCCGTGTTCAAAAGCGATCGTATCTCAACGCTTTGGCTCGGGTGCAGTCATCGATGGGTCAGGGTAAATTCTGGTGGGCACAACCTGTGACCTCCACCGCAAGCGGCCACACGGTGTCGTGCCTTAAAGACTTGGGTGAATTGCCGGTTGCGGGGTTCAATCGGCGTACGGTAAGGATCAAAAGGCCGGAAAGATGAAGGGACCGGCGTGAACACTAATCATCCACCACTCGACGCCGGAGCCGTGGACCCGGACAATCGGTCGGTGACGGAAGCCGTGCGACGGCGGGCGTGGGCGCGGTGGCTGGGTCTGGCGGGGCTCGCGGTGCTGCCGATGCTGTTGGTGGTGCCGGTGGCGGACCGGGTGCCGCTGGGGGCTTCGGCGTGGTGGTTGGTGCCGGTGTTCTGGTTGCTGCTGGCGGTGCCGGCGACGCTCGCGGGCTACGGGCACTGTTTCCGACCGGGCTACACCGGTTCGGCGGAGGCGTACCTGCGTGGAGTGACGTCGCTGTGGTCGGTGCTGGCGGCGGGGGTGTGGCTGTCGATGGGGTCGTGCCTGCTGGCCGGTTCGGTGACGCCGGGGGTGTGGCCGGCGGCGATGATGCTGATGCTGCTGGGCCTCGCGCGGCCGACGGCGTAAGGCGGGCGCACGCGGGCCGTCAAAATGAGAAGCCGTCGCGTTTGTCGGCCGCGGCCGTCGCGGACTTTTTTGCCTGTTCTTGAAGTGAAATCGCCGGGCGTACCGACAATTCCGGAAAGCTGCTTTCGCTTTGTCAAGGCGGGGGATAACGACTAGGCTATGGATCGAAACAGGGGCCACCATCCAGCACGGGTTCGACACGCCGCCTCGGGGGTTCCGACGACGCGGCCGCGACCCTTCCCGTGCGACGCTCCTCACCCGTCGGGCTTGCCTCGGTGACTGAAGAAACGCCTCCCCAGAAGTTCGTGTTTCCGCGTTGGGCGAACTACCTGCTGCCGCTGCTGCTGCTGGGCGCGATGGGTGGCGGGTTGTACGTGCCGACGGTCGTGGGGCTGGGCCTGAACCCCAACACGCTCAACAAGAACTACCAGCCCGAGCAGCCGATCCCCTACAGCCACGAGCTGCACGTCGGGCAGCTCGGGATGGACTGCACCTACTGCCACACCAGCGTGAACAACGCGGCCTTCGCCGCGGTCCCGCCGGTCGAGACCTGCATCGCCTGCCACAACCCCGGCGACGGGGCCGGCATCAAGAAGCAGAGCCCGAAGCTCCGGCCGCTGTACGCGGCCTACGAGTCGGGCCGGCCCGTCGAGTGGATCAAGGTCCACGACATCGCCGACTACGCCTACTTCAGCCACCAGGCGCACGTAACCAAGGGCGTGAGCTGCTACTCCTGCCACGGCCGGGTCGACCGCATGGGCGAAGAGGGCGTCTGGCAGGTCGAGAACCTATCGATGGGCTGGTGCATCGACTGCCACCGCGCCCCGGAGAAGCACCTGCGTCCGCCGTCGGAAGTCACCAACATGGCCTGGACCCCGCTGGACGACCCCGAGGTGATCGCCGCCGTCGCCGCCGGCACCATCGAAGCGGGCGACCGCACCGCCGCCCAGCTGCTCGTCGGCAACCGCATCAAGAAGCAGTACAACGTCCACAACGCGGCCTACATGCAGGCCTGCTCGACCTGCCACCGATGACCGAATCCACGATCGACAAGTTGATTGCGGGATCGGGCGTCGCCGAGCTCCCGGTAGAACCCGAAGAGCTGATGGGGACCGGCCAGACCTACTGGCGCAGCCTCGACGACTACGCCAACAGCCCCGAGGTCGCCGAGCGGATCGCCCGGGAGTTCCCGGAGTACGACCCCGACGAGCTGCTGTCGATGTCGCGGCGCAAGTTCATGAAGCTCGCCGGCGCATCGATGGCGCTGGCGGGGCTGACGCTGACCGGCTGCCGGCGGTGGCCGAAGGAAAAAATCGTCGCCCACAACGCCCGGCCCGAGGGCACGCTGCCGGGCGTGCCCGAGCTCTACGCCTCGATGATCCCCCGCAACGGGGTGGCCTACGGCGTGTTCGTCACCACGTTCGACGGCCGGCCGATCTACATCGCCGGCAGCCCGCTCGACCCGGTGATCGGCGACCCGCAGCGTTTCGCCGCCGGCGAGATCAAACGCGGTGCCGCCGACTCGTTCACGATCGCCGAGGTCCTCAACCTCTACGACCCCGACCGCAGCCGGTCCGTCGTCCGCTACGGAGGCAAGCAGCGCAGCCTGTCGGACCTCGACGCGGTGCTGCGGTCGGTCGCGCTCGACGGCGGGAAGTTGGCGGTGCTCAGCGAGGCGGACCACGGCCCGACGTTCGCCGACGTGAAGCGCCGCTTCCTCGCGGCCGTGCCGGGGGCGACTTGGACCACTTGGGAGCCCGCTCACCGCGACGCGGAGGTCGAGGGCAGCCGGCTCGCCTTCGGCCAGCCGATGCGGGCCCACTACGACTTCGCCAAAGCCAAGGTCGTTGCCTGCTTCGACGGCGACCCGCTCTCGGACCACCCCGCCGCCGCGCGGCACGCTCGCGGCTGGGCCAAGCTGCGCCTCAGCTGCGACGCCGGCAAAATGAGCCGCGTCTACGCCCTGGGCCCTTGCCTCACGCCCACCTCGTCGTCCGCCGACGTCCACCTGCAGGTCCGGCCGTCGACCGTCGCAGCGATGCTCGACGCGTTGGCGGCCGCCCTCGCGGTCCCCGGCTTTCGCGGCAACGCCACGCTCACCGACGACGCCGAACGCGCCTTCATCGACCACCTGGTCAAAGACCTCAAAGCCCACCGCGGTGAGTCGCTCATCACCGTCGGGTCGAACCAGCCGGCCGGTGTCCACGCCCTGGCGTGGTCCATCAACCAGCACCTGGGCAACGTCGGCGAGGGCCGGCCCGCCCTGCTGACCCGGGTGCCCGACGAAGAAGCCAAGCCCAAGGTCGACGCGATCGCCGAGCTGACCGACCGGCTCAACGCCGGCGAGGTCGACACGCTGCTGATCCTCGGCGGCAACCCGGTGTTCGACGCCCCGGCCGACCTCGGCTTCGCCGGCGCTCTGGCGAAGGTGCCGACCAAGCTCCACCTTTCGCACTACGAAAACGAGACGTCGGTCGCCTGCGACTGGCACGTGCCGCGGGCCCACGCCCTGGAGTGCTGGGGCGACGGGCGGACGTGGGACGGCACGGTGCTGCTGCAGCAGCCGCTGATCCAGCCGCTGTTCGGCGGGGTCAGCCCGATCGAACTCCTGTCCCGGTTGATCCGCGACGAGGCGACCGAGGGCTACGACCTGGTCCGGCGGGCGTGGAGCGAGCCGCTGGGCAACGGGCCGTACGACGTGGCGACCTCGAGCTGGGCCGGCGGGCCGATCGACACCTCGCGCGAAGACCGCTGGCGGGCGGCGGTGCACGACGCGGTGCTGCCGGGCACGGCGTACCCCAAGGTCGCCCCGGCCGTGCCCCGGACCGAGCCCACCGGGGTCAGCGTCTCCCGCAACGAAGACCGCTTCGAGGTCGCCTTCCGCCCCGACGCCAAGGCCTTCGACGGCCGGCATGCCAACAACGGCTGGCTCCAAGAAGTCCCCGACCCGATCACCAAGATCACCTGGGACAACCCCGCCTGGGTCAGCGTCGCCGACGCCCAGAAGCTCAATCTCAAGAACGGCGACGTGATCGAGGTCGAGATCGACGGCCGGACCGTGAAAGCCGCCGCGTTCCTCACGCCCGGGCAGGCCCCCGGCGTGGTCGTGCTGAGCTACGGCCAGGGCCGACGCGTCGGCGGACGCATCGCCGTGGGCGTGGGCTTCGACACCTACGCGATCCGCGGCACGCAGACCCAAGGCCTCGCCTTCGACGCCGCCGTCCGCAAGACCGGCCTGTCCCACCCGATCGCCACCACCGCGATCCACCACCTCATCGACACCGGCCGGCTCGAGCCCAACCTCCTCGGCGACCAGCGCGGCACCGACGCGACGGCCCAGTACGCCCTGGACAAACGCGTCGGCAAGCTGCCCGGCGACGAGGGCAAGATCATCAAGCAGGCCTCGCTCGAGCAGTACAAGAAGGACCTCAAGAAGCCCGGCCAGCGCTCGTTCGCCAACGACGACGCCCACGGCGACCTGTCGCTGCAACTCTACGACGCCCCGCTCGCCGAGGAGCACGCAGAGCGGGCCCTGTCGCTCAAACGACGGGCCGAGCAGATGGTCGCCGAGGGCAAGCTAGACGCCGACCTCGTCGAGGGCTGGCGGCCCCGCGACCAGTTCAACGACAAGCACGCCTGGGGCATGACCATCGACCTCACGGCCTGCATCGGCTGCACCGCCTGCATCATCGCCTGCCAGTCGGAAAACAACATCCCGATCGTCGGCAAGGACCAGGTGATGATGTCCCGCGAGATGCACTGGCACCGCGTGGACACCTACTTCCGCGGCAAGCCGACCGCGACCCGCAACTTCAAGCTCAAGAAGGACGACAAGGACCTGGTCGATGCGGTGCACATGCCCGTGTCCTGCGTCCACTGCGAGAACGCCCCCTGCGAGCAGGTCTGCCCCGTCGCCGCCACCGTGCACGACACCGAGGGGCTCAACACCATGGTGTACAACCGCTGCATCGGCACGCGGTACTGCTCCAACAACTGCCCGTACAAGGTCCGGCGGTTCAACTACTTCGACTACCACGCCAAGCTCGACAGCGACTACTTCCGCAACACCGGCAAGGACGGCGGGATCCAGAACAACCCCTGGCTGAAGATGCCCGACCAGGAGCAGCTCGACGCGATCGACCAGGTCCGGCGGATGGTTTTCAACCCCGACGTGACCGTGCGGATGCGCGGCGTGATGGAGAAGTGCACCTACTGCACCCAGCGCATCACCCGCGCCAAGATCGAGGCCAAGGCCCGCTGGGCCGAGGCCAAGACCGCCGCCGACAAGCTGCCCGACGGGCCGGACAAGGACGCGGCGCTGGCGGCAATCGACGACTACCCCTACGTCAGCGACGACATGCTGGTCACCGCCTGCGAGGGCGCCTGCCCGACCGAGGCGGTCGCCTTTGGCAACCTCAACGACCCGACCTCGAAGGTCGCCCAGATCCAGAGCAAGAACAAGCGGGCATACCAGCTGCTCGAAGAGCTCAACGCCCGGCCCCGGACCCAGCACCTGGGGCTGGTGCGTAACCCGGTAAAGGCGTAGCGACAACTCGGCTTGTTGATCGAATACAGACCATGGCCACCCTCTCCCCCGGACCCCTGATCCCGCAGACCGTCGACCCGATGGGCGACGACCCGCGCGTGCGCCCGCCGTTGGTGCTCGGCGGCAAGGACTTCAAGGGCGTCACCGACGCGGTGGCGGTTAACGCCGAGCGTCGGCCCCACATCATCTGGTGGGCCTGCTTCCTGACGGCCGCCAGCGGGGCGGGTCTGTTCTTCGGGCTCATCGGCTACCTGGTGACGACCGGCGTCGGCGTCTGGGGCAACAACCAGCCCGTGGCGTGGGGCTTCCCGATTGTCAACTTCGTGTTCTGGGTCGGCATCGGCCACGCCGGGACCCTGATCTCCGCGGTGCTGTTCCTCTTCCGCCAGAACTGGCGCTGCTCGATCAACCGCTTCGCCGAGGCGATGACCATCTTCGCGGTCATCTGCGCCGGCACGTTCCCGGGCATCCACGTCGGGCGGGTCTGGTTCGCCTACTGGCTGTTCCCGTACCCGAACCAGATGGCG
>JBCCRT010000056.1:0-17339 GCA_039201235.1 Planctomycetota bacterium | reverse complement strand
GGAGATCAGGTCGGCGTCGTCGGCGCGGATCGCCGCCTCGAACCGCGGCAGCGCCTCGGGCTCGTGCTGCTCGTCGCAGTCCATCGTGATCAGCCAGTCGTAGCCGCGGCTCTGCGCCCAGCGGAACGCGTCGCGGATCGCTCGGCCGTAGCCGAGGTTGGTCTTGTGCCGCACCACGTCGACCGGCTGCATCGCCAGCAGCATCGGGGTGTAGTCGGTCGAGCCGTCGTCGATCACCAGCACGTCCTCGCTGGCGAACTCCGCGATCTTGGCGATCACGTTCGCAATGTGTTTCTGCTCGTTGTAGACCGGGACGGCGACGAGGATGCGGGGGCTTTTCGACATGCAGATAGGGTCTCCTGACTCGGACACGGTAGCGCGAAGCCGCCGAGCGTTCAACGCGGAGCCGCCGCGACGCGTCGGCGTCAGCTGAGGTTCAACCGCGACAGGGCCACGAGTTGTTCCACCGTGAGCTGCTCGGGCCGCATCGTCGGCTCGACCCCGGCCGGCCAGTCGACCCCCCGGCCGAGGATCGCGCCGAGCTGCTTGCGGCGCTTGCCGAAGAGCGTGTGCAGCAGGCCGGCCAGGGCGTGCGGGTCGTCGGTCAACGGCTCGGGGCGTCTCTGAAAGTGCACCACGGCCGACGACACCTTGGGGGCCGGCCAGAAACAGCTCGGCGGCAGCACCCCCACCCGCCGCACCAGGCACACCGCCTGCACCAGCACGCCCAGCGCCCCGTAGTCCTTCCCGCCCGGCGGCGCGGCGAGGCGGTCAGCCACCTCCTTCTGCACCATCACCACCGCCGCGTCCATCGCCGGGTGGTCCAGCACCAGGTTCGCCAGCAGCGGCGACGCGACCTGGTACGGCAGGTTCGCTATCAGCTTGAACCGCCGGCTCGCGAGCCGATCGAGCAGCTCGGCGTTCAGCGTCCGCTTGTCCGCCAGCACGTCGCCCACCACCAACGTGAAACGGTCCTCGCTTGTGTCGATCCGCTCACGCAGCACCGCCTCGAGGTCGCGGTCCACCTCACACGCGACCACCTCGGCCCCCGCCGCCAGCAGCCGCTCGGTCAACGCCCCGGTGCCCGGCCCGACCTCCAGCACCACGTCGCCCGCCGCGACCTCCGCCGCGTCGAGGATTCGCACGAGGTGGTTGTGATCGTGCAGGAAGTTCTGCCCCAGCCGGTGCTTGGGCCGCAGCCCGTGCCCGGCGAGCAACTGCTTGATCTCGGTGAGCGTCTGCGACACCCCCGGAACATAACGGCCCGTCCACCGTCGGTCAGGAGTTGGTCACGGCCGCGAGCCAGGCGTCGGCCATGATTTGGTGCCCCGCGACGCTCGGATGCACCCCGTCGGGGGCCCAATACGCCGAGTCGTCGTGGCGGGCCAGCGCCGCGGCGAAGGCCGACGGGTACCCCACGGTCACGTCCGCCAGGTCCCCCGCCACCGCCCGCACCCGCGCGATCCGCTCGTCGATATCCGGGTGGAAGTTCAGCCCCGGCACGACGCCGCACTCCAGGATGAACGGCTCGCACACGACCAACCGCACCCCGGGCAGGGCGTCGCGGGTGTCTTGCAAAAGTTGGCGGTACACCCGCTCGAACGTTCCGGGGTCGGTGCCACGCTCGGGCGTGCCCTCGGCCACGCCGTGCCAGGTGTCGTTGACGCCCACCAGCACCGACACCACCGTCGGCCGCAGGGCCAAGCAATCTTCGTTCCACCGGTCCCGGAGATCGGTCACGCGGTCGCCGCTGACCCCGCGGTTGTGGACCGTGACCCCCGGAACATCCGCGAGCAAACGGGCCGCCGCGATGGCGGCGTAGCCCGATCCGAGGGCGTCGGGGCGGTGCGTCACCGGGTCCATGCGTTGCCGGCCGGCGTCGGTGATCGAATCGCCCTGGAACAGCACGACGTCGGCGGCGGTGAGTTTCATCTGGCGTCCTCGTCCCTCAAGGCTTGTAACTTCCGGGGGGGTACGATAACGGGATGCCGATCCGCCAGCTGCCGCCACACCTCGTGAACCAGATCGCCGCCGGCGAGGTGATCGAACGGCCCGCGTCGGTGGTTAAGGAGCTGCTGGAAAACGCCCTCGACGCCGGGGCGACCCGCATCGACGTGGCGGTCGAAGACGGCGGCATGGCGCTCGTCCGCCTGGCCGACGACGGCCACGGCATCCCCCCGGAAGAATTGGGCCTGGCGCTCACGGCCCACGCCACGAGCAAGCTCACCTCGGCCGAGCAGCTCACGGCCATCGCCACGCTGGGCTTCCGCGGCGAGGCGCTCGCGTCGATCGCCAGCGTGAGCCGGCTGCGCCTCCGCAGCCGGCCGCGAGACCGCGAAGCGGGCGTCGAGGTCGAGCAAGCCGGCGACCAGCGCGGCGAGCCCCGACCCGCGGCGATGGCCCCGGGCACCGTGATCGAGGTCCGCGACCTGTTCTTCAACGTCCCCGCCCGCCGGCGGTTCATGCGCACCGCCGCCACCGAGTTCGGCCACATCGCCGACGCCGTCGCCCGCACCGCCATGGTCCACCCCGGCGTCGGCTTCAATTTGTCGCACAACGACCGCCGCACCCTCGACCTGCCCCCCGGCCAGACCCGCCGCCAACGCTGCGTCGCCCTGCTCGGCCACGACCTCGAAGAGGCCCTGCTCGAGTTCGAACACGTCAGCGATCGACCCACCGATTCCGACCTCCGCCCCGCCCGCGCCTGGGGCCTGCTCGGCGAGCCGTCGATCGCCCGCGGCACCGCGAAGGCCCAGTACCTCTGCGTCAACGGCCGGCCCGTCAAAGACCGCAACCTCGCCCACGCCCTCAAAGAGGGCTACCGCGGCCTCATCGCCCCCGACCGCCAGCCCGTGGCCGTCGTTTTTGTCGACCTCGACCCCGGCCTCGTGGACGTCAACGTCCACCCCACCAAGGCCGAGGTCCGCTTCCGCCAGCCCAGCGCGGTCCACGGCCTCGTACTCACCCAGGTCCGGCAACGCCTGCTGGCCTCAGACCTCACGCCGGCGGCGGGCAGTGGGCAGTGGGGTTTGGGCGGTGGGGGTAAGGGCGGAAAGCCCGAATCGGGCGCCGGGCCGTCAACGCGGTCCGATCCCGGCGCTTTTGTCAACTACTTCCGGCAGATGGACCCGAAACAGAAAGGCTTCGTGTACGAAGAAGTTCGCCGGGAAATGGCGGCCGAAGACATGTTCGCCGACACCACCGACCCGGCTGCGCTCCCGTCCTCCCCCACTGCCCCAACCCCACTGCCCACGACCCCCATCCTGCAATTCCACAACAGCTACGTCGTCACCCCCGACGAGTCGCCCGACGGCGAGCCGGGGCTGCTGATCGTGGACCAGCACGCGCTGCACGAACGCGTGATGTTCGAAGAGCTGCGGCAACGCATCCTCGTCGACGGCCGATCGCTGGAGTCGCAGCGGCTGCTGATGCCCGCGGTGGTGGACGCCGACGGGGCGCGGCAGGCCCTGCTCGACGACCTCCGGCCGCTGCTGGACAAGCTCGGCGTCGAGGCGTCGCCGATCGGCCCCGAGGCGATCGGGGTCCAGGCGTTCCCGTCGCTGCTGTTCGACCGCGGCGTCGAGCCGAGCGACTTCGTGGCCGAGCTGCTGGACAAGGCCGAGTCGGGTGCGCTCTCCGGCTCACAGTTAAACGCCGACGCTTCCGGGGGCGAGGCCGCGCTGCACGAAGTGCTCGACATGATGAGCTGCAAGGCCGCGGTCAAGGCCGGCGACCGGCTGAGTGACGACGAGCTCGCCGCCCTGCTGGCCCGCCGCGACGCCATCGAACGCGGCAGCAGCTGCCCCCACGGCCGGCCGACCACGATCCGGCTGTCGCTGCGCGACCTCGAGAAACAGTTCCACCGGGGGTGAGCGTGTCCGGATCGATCGTCTTCTATGTCGTCTCGGCCGTCGCCGTCACCTTGCTGGCGGTGGGCGTATTGGTGCGGGGCTGGCGGGGCGTGCGGATCGACGACCACCCGATCTGCCGGCGGTGCGGGTACGACCTGCACGGCGGCGCGGGCGGCGTGACCTGTGCGGAATGCGGTGGCCGGCTCGACGCGCCGCGGGCACTACGCCGCGGCAACCGCCGCCGCTCGGGGCGGACGCTGCTGATCGGCGGGCTGCTGCTGTTCTCCGGGCTCTGCCTTTCGGCCGGAGCGGGCAACACGTGGTGGGGCGCGGCCGACTGGATCACCCGCAAGCCGACGTTCTGGCTGCGGTACGACGCGATCCGGCAAATCGGCACACCGCAAGAACCTAACGCGATACAGCTCGCCGAGCGGCTCGGCCAGCGCCGGCTCAGCGTGGCGCAGGAGGCCACCTTGGTCGAGCCGGCCCTGCGGCTCCAGGGCAACCCGAGCCTCGCGTGGGCCGAGCCCTGGCCCGAGATTTTGGAAACGCTGATGGTCCGCGGGCACCTTTCATCGCCGCAGCTCGAACGCTTGGCGAGGCAATCGTTCGACACCCAGCTGACCGTCCGGCCGGTCCTGCGACGGGGCGACAGCCTGCGCATCGACCTGGATTCGGCCCTGCGGCGCACCACGCCGAACGCGCAGTGGGACATGACGCAGGTCGCCTCGGCGTGGACCCTCGCCGGGGTCGAGGTCGTGGCCGCGGGCGGCTTCGAGCAAGCACGGACCGGGCTGGCAGGCAGCTTCCGTGGCGGTTACGCCGCCTCGTTCTCATTAGGTCGAAAGCTCGAAGCCGCACCCCTGGGGCCGGCGACGATGCGGTCGCAACTGGACCTCACGATGACTCTGACCGCCCCGGTTCCGGCCGACCCGGTAGCGTTCACGATCGACTTGTCGGCCCCGGTCGAGGTCGCCGCGGCCGACACGGTGGTGGACGAGTTCGCGATCGACCCTGCCGTCACCGACGCGGTCGATGCGGCGTGGACGGCGACGCGGGTCGAGTCGGCCGGGCGTGGCGGGTCGGTCTGGCTGCGGTTCGACCCGCCACCGGCGTCGCTGGCGATGGCGGTCTGGCTGGAACAGGCCGGGCGTGAACCGCGGCGGGTCGGCCGCGTCCACGTGCCGGCCGGCACGCCCGCGGGCTGGCGCGAAGTCCGCTTCCGGCGTGGCCCCGGCCCCGCGGCCGGCGAAGCGACCGTGCGGCTCGAACCCGACCAGGCCGCGGTCGCTCATGTGCCGACGCTGGCCTCGTACTGGGGCGGGGAACTCACGCGCCGCGGCATCGTGGTCGATGCCCCTTACCGCCCACCGCTGAACCTCGACGCATCACTCGGCCCGGCGGTCGAGCGGGCCGTGTACCTCGACCGGATCGCCTTAACCAAAAGCCGGCAAGGCCAGAACCTCTCGATGTCGGTGCAGGCCCGCAGCGCCCCGGTGCGGCTGGATTACGTTGTGCGGGTCGATTTCGGCGACGGCTGGATCGACGCCCCGGACCACCAGAACCTGCAGGCACGCGCGGGCAACGACACGGGGTACGGCTCCGGGCGGTGGGCCGTCGTGCCGCCGGGCGTGACGCGGGCCGACATCATGCTTGTACCGAACCTCAAGTGGGAGGACCACAGCCCCGACCCGACGCCGCCGTGGGGCCACGGGTTGTTGTTCGAGGACGTGGTGTTGATTCGATCCGGTGACAACACGACGCGAACGGGGCCGGTGTTCGGGCGGGTGGTGCTGCTTGAAGGCGGGGTGCCCGCGGATTGAGGGCGAACAGGCTCGCCCGCTACTCAGCGCAGGCCGGTGGTCTCGGGCAGGCCGAAGATCGCGTTCATGTTCTGCACGGCCTGGCCCGACGCGCCCTTGACCATGTTGTCCTCGGCGACGAAGGCGACGACCCGCCGGCCGGCGTCGGTCTCGACGAGGCGGGCGGTGAGGTCGACGAAGTTGGTGTTGGCCACGTGCTTGGTGTTCGGGAGCGTGTCGTCGGGCGTCCTCACGCGGACGAACGGCTCGTCGGCGTAGGCGTCGCGGTAGGCCTCGAAGAGGTCGGCCTCGGTGACGTCGTCGTCGGCCGGGGCGAGGGTGATGGTTTCGAGGATGCCCTGGTCGATCGGCAGCAGGTGCGGCAGGAACAGCGGGGCGACCGGCTTGCCGGCGACCCGCGTCAGGGTCTGGGCGATCTCGGGCTGGTGGCGGTGGCCGCCGATCGTGCCGTAGGGGCCGAAGGCCTCGTTGACGCTGAGAAAAGCGGTCGCGGGTTTGGCGGCCCGGCCCGCGCCGCTGGTGCCCGAGGCGGCGTAGACGGTGACGGGGTCGGGTTTGACCACGGCGTGGGACAGCAGCGGCGCGACGGCGAGGGCGGCGGCGGTCGGGTAGCAGCCGGGGTTGGCGACCAGCCGGGCGTCGGGCAGGTCGGCGCGGAACAGCTCGGGCAGACCGTAGACCGCCTCGGCGAGGTGGGTCGCGTCGGTGTGCGGTGTGGCGTAGACGTCTTCGTAGAGCGCGGCGTCGGCCAGCCGGTAGTCGGCCGAGAGGTCGATCACGCGGACCCCGGCGTCGAGCAACCCCGGCACGATCGCCATCGACGCCTTGTGCGGCAGCCCAAGAAACGCGACATCGGCAGCCTCCGCGATCCGGCCCGGGTCGATCGGCCGGCACTGCGCGACGTCCTCGTCGATAACGCCGCGGAGGGCCGGGAACTCGTCACGCAGGTCCGGCAGCTCCCCCACGGGCCGACGGCTGGCGAGGTAGGTCAGCTCGGCCTCGGGGTGGGCGGACAGCAGCCGGGCGAGGTGCAACCCCGTCAGGCCGGTCGGTCCCACGATGGCGCAGCGGATCGGCATGAGGGCCATTGTGCGAATCCCCACCCGCCACGCAAAGCCGATCCGACGCCCCTGGAAGACGGGACTGCCAAAAAGGCAGATTTTGCCTGCACACACAAGATTGTT
The DNA here is from genome assembly GCA_039201235.1 of Planctomycetota bacterium. Classification (GTDB taxonomy): domain Bacteria; phylum Planctomycetota; class Phycisphaerae; order Phycisphaerales; family Phycisphaeraceae; genus Algisphaera. The sequence goes on along the minus strand of JBCCRT010000056.1, from coordinate 10,481 downwards.
AATTGCTCAAAATTATGGATTTAAGTAATTTTTCGTTGGCATCGTGGTTGTTCTAATTAGCGAGTCGTCGGTCGGTTTCGGCTCCGGCGGCCGGGCATCACGGACGCAACGCCGCGTCGGCCCGACACCACCACCCACCGCCGAACGTCAGGAAACGAAGGAGACCCCCTCATGGTTCCCACGATCCGCCGCACGTTTGATAACCCGTTCCAGGCCCTCCGCGACTTCGACCGCGTGGTCAACCGCATGTGGGACAGCGTCGAAGAAGGCGTTGGCACCGCCGGCTTCCCCGTTGACATCGTCGAGCGGGGCGAGCACCTCGTCGTCACCGCCGACCTGCCCGGCTTCGCCAAGGACCAGATCGACGTGAGCGTCGAGCAGGGTGTGCTGAGCATCGAAGCGAAACGCGACACCATCCGTGACGATCAGGACAAGCCGCACGTGCAGGAGCGCCGGGCGACCCACCTCGAGCGACGCTTCACACTGCCCAAGGCCTACGACACCACCGAGATCGACGCGACGCTCGACCAGGGCGTGCTCACCCTCAAGCTCCCGAAGCGCGAAGAAAGCAAGCCGCGCAAGATCGAAGTGAAGTGAATCCGAACCGGCGAACCGGACGTACCGTTTCGACGTAGCGATTCATACAACACCACCCATCCCTCCTCCGGCCGTTGGCGTGACCCATCACGTCAGCGGCTTTTTTTGAGTAGTTGAGTAGTTTGGTAGTTGAGTAGATGAGTCAACGACAGTTGATCCTGGCCCGGTCAACTCGGCTTCGGCGGTCACTGGCGTCGACTCCGCTACCCAACTACTCAACTACTTACTTCCTCCCTCACGCGACGTACTTCCACAGCGTGTCGGCCACGCCGTCGTCGTCGTTGCTCGGGGCCACGACGTCGGCGGCGGCCTTGACTTCGTCGGACGCGTTACCCATCGCCACGCCGAGGCCGGCGAACTTGAGCATGCCGATATCGTTCGGCCCGTCGCCGATCGCCATCGTGTGCTGCGGCTCGATGCGGTACTTCTTACACAGATAACCCAGCGCCCGGCCCTTGTCGGCCTGGTAGCTGGCGATCTGGGTCAGGTGGTCCTCGGCCGTCACCAGCGTCGCGGCCGAGGCGTAGCGGTCGACCAGAACCTTGCGGATCACCGCCATCCGCTCGGGCGGGGCCATAACCAGCAGCTTGGTGACCGGCTGCTTGAGCGGTTCGAGCAGCGGGCCGACGTAGTCGGGCTTGAACTTCTTGCTGGTCTCGGTGACGAGGCTCGGGTCGTGCTTGTCGGTGTACCACTTGTCGAGGATTTCGAGGCCGATGATGCACTTGCGGTCGGTCTTGCGGGCGACGGTGCAGATGGCGTAGGCGAGGTCGGGCGTGAGCGGTTCGTGCCGCAGCGGCTCGGCGTGGTCGGGGTGCTGGATCAGCGCGCCGTTGTAGTTGACCTGGTGGGTATTGAGCTTGAGGTGACGGTAGATCTCGAGGCAGGTCCGCGGCGGGCGGGCCGAGGCGAGGACGATTTTGATCCCGCGGCGGCGGGCCTCGGTGACGGCTTCGATGATCTTGACCGACAGGCGCTTGTCGCTCGTGAGCAGCGTGCCGTCGAGGTCGAGGGCGACCAGATCGACGCGGCGGGCGCGGAGCCGCTGGGTCTGGGTCCGGCTCGCTTCACCTGGGGCGACCTGGCGTTGGCCGGCTTTGGGGCGGACCGTGTCGGGCCGAGCAAGCAGCTCGTCGCCGGCCAGCTCGTCGTCGAGGTTGAATTTCTTCGGGCTGATGGTCGGCCTCCGTGTCGGGCCCCACACCTGTCGTCGATCCCTGACGTGCCGCTGCATCATAAACGCGATCTGCCGCGGCGCGGCCGGCTACGATCGCGGGCTATGGCCGACCCCCCCCTCGCCGACGTGCCCGCCGATCTTCTCGGGCTCACCCACGCCACACCCGAGCCCCCGGAAGACCCGGCGAACACGCTCGGGCTCGACTACCGCGCGTTGGCCGAGCAACTGCCCTACCGCGGCCCGGTCCTCGACGTCCACACCCACGTCGGCACGCCGCGGGCCGCCAAGCTGTTCCTCGAGGTCGCCGACCTGTTTCACGTCAAGAAGACCTGGACCATGACCGGCCTGGACAACGCCCGCCGGCTGCATCCCGAATTCGGCGACCGCATCAAATTCATCTGCGTGCCCGACTACCTCAAGCGCGAAACGCCCGGCACGTTCACGACCCAGTGGCTGCGCGACATCGAGAGCTTCCGGCGTGAGTTCGGCAGCACGGTGATCAAGTTCTGGTGCGCCCCCCGCGGCCGGGACCTCGCGGAGATGACCGACGACCCATTGGCCAAAGACGCGATGCTCCTCGACTCGCCGATCCGCCAGCAGGGGATGAAGCTCGCCTACGACCTGGGCTACCGCGTGTTCATGACCCACGTCGGCGACCCCGACACCTGGTTCGCCACCGCGTACACCGACACCGCCCGCTACGGCACGAAGCTCGACCAGTTCAAACCGCTCGAAGACGCCCTCGAACGCTATCGCGACGTGACCTGGATCGGGGCGCACATCGGCGGCTACCCCGAAGACCTCGACTGGCTCCAGGCCTTCCTCGACCGCCACCCGAACTACGTCGTCGATACGTCGGCGTGCAAGTGGCAGGTCCGCGAGCTGTCGCGGCACCCCCAGCGGTTCAAGCAATTCTGCGAGGACAACCCGGGCCGGGTGCTCTTCGGCACGGACATCGTCGCCAACGAGCACATGGGCGGCGCGATCGGCTTCGACCTCTACGCCTCGCGGTTCTGGGCGCTGCGGACGATGCTGGAGACGGCGTACGACGGCCCGTCGCCGATCGTGGACCCGGACCTGCACAAGGTCGACCCGACGCTGCCGGAGCACAGCACCGCGCACCTGGCCGGGGCCGAATTGGGCGAGGCGACGCTGCGGGACATCTACTGGGACGCGCCGCGTCGTGTGCTGGAGCCGGACTCGTCAGACGTATGACTCGAACGCCGCGGCGTGGTGCCGGAGCGTCGGCGGGCCGGCGTCGGGGAACTCGACCGCGACGACGTCGAAGCGGATGCGGCGGGTCGTGAGCCGGTGGCGGCGGGCCAGCGTGGCGGCGAGGACGACGAGCTTGCGTTGCTTGGCCGGCGTGACGTGCAATTCGGGCGGGAAGGCGGGGTTGGCGGCGCCGGCCTTGACCTCGACCACAACGACCGCCCCGTCGGGCGATTCGACCAGGAGGTCGAGCTCGCCGTGCCGGCTGCGGAGGTTGCGGGCCAGCACGCGATAGCCCTTGTGTTTGAGGTGACGGGCGGCGAGCCGTTCGCCGCGGCGGCCGCGACGCAGGTGAGCGGCGTCGCCACGGCGAAATCCCCGCAGCCGGTCGAGCCAGCCGGTCACCCGCCGGCGTACCGGGCGGCGGCGATCTCGACAACCGCCTCGGTCATCCGCATCTCGTCGGTGAAGCTGGCGTTGCCGCGCAGCCGCTCGCCGAGCTCGATCTGCAGCTCCCGCTCCCGGCGAAGACGCAGCGCCCGCTCGATCTCGACCTGCGCCTCGAACAGCGTCCGCCCCGCCGGCTGATCCATTTCCTCGACGAACACAAACCACCGCTGCCCGCGGTTGGGCATCGGCCCGGCCCAGCCCCCTTCTTCGAGGTCCATCACCGCCGGGTCGATCGCGGGGCCGAACATCGTGCCGTCGCCTTCGACTTCCAGCGCGGCACTGCGGTTGGCGTTGAGGTTGCGGTCGTCGAGCATCAACGAGACGAACGGCTCACCGGCGTCGAGCCGCTCGAGGAACCACGCCGCGTCTTCGTCGTCGGCGGCGTAGATGAACCGGACCGCCCGCTTCGTCGGCGGGTTGAACGTCTCGAAATTGTCTCGGTAGTAGCGTTCGATGTCGCGGCGGTTGACGTCGATCAGCGGCCGAAGGTTTTGGTCGAGGTAGGTGCTGATGACCGCCTGGGTCCGCAGATCGCGGAGGTTCTGGGCGAAGGTCAGGCCGGTTTCTTCAAGGATCGCGCGTTCGGCCAAAGCGCGTGAGCCGCGGCCGTAGCGCCGCAACAGCTCCTCGCGTTGGTAGTTGACGAAGAAGTCAAGCTGAAACCGCTGCTGGGGCGTGAGGGCACGGTCGGCCTCGTCGCGGATCAGGGCGTCGCGGACCAGGCCGCGGACCTGCTCGAAGACCAGGGCGGTGGCCTGCTCGCGGAACGCCCGGGCCGGCAGGCGTCGGCCGAGGGTGGCGAGCTGCTGCTCCATGCCGTCGAGCACGTGGTGGGCGTAGATCGGCCGGCCGGCGATCTGCCCGACCATCGCCTCGACCGGCGTGCCGGCTTCCGCCGCGGACGCCGGTCCGACCGACGCCGGGTCGTTCCGTTCGTCGGGTTCGGCCGCGGTGATCCGCGGGGACCGCACGTCGTAACGGTCATCCCCAACACCGCAGCCGACCGGCCCGGCCGCGAGGCCGCCGCACACGAACAGACTCGATGCAATGACGGAAGGCAGGCGGCTGGCGATCCTCATACGAATCAGAATAACGCTTTGCTTTGCAAAAAAAAAAGCGGTGAGTGAGCCGAAGCCCAACTCACCGCCTTCCGGGGGCAGATTGATGCATTTAAATATAACGCGTCAACCCGCCTGATCAAGCTTGGTGTCGATAAATCATGTCCGGCCTCGAGCCACGACGTTGTCCTACGGGTTCTCGGTGTGTGCAGTGACGCCGTGGCCGCAGTACTTTCTTACCATCATTGACCCGAGAATCAGAATGAACGTGCATCAATCGCCGGCCGGGAACGGGGTCATCAAGCCGGGAAACGGGCCGGAGGCGGTGCGGCGGCGGGCGTGGGCCCGTTGGCTGGGCCTGGCTGGGGTCGCGGTACTGCCGATGCTAGTGGTGGTGCCGGTGGCGGACCGGGTGCCCCTGGATGCGCCGGCGTGGTGGCTGGTGCCGGTGTTCTGGCTGTTGTTGGCGGTGCCGGCGACAATCGCGGGCTACGGGCAGTGCTTCCGGGCGGGATACACCGGCTCGGCGGAGGCGTACCTGCGGGGGGTGACGTCGCTGTGGTCGGTGTTGGCGGCGGGGGTGTGGCTGTCGATGGGGGCCTGTCTGCTGGCCGGGTCCGTGACGCCAGGGGTGTGGCCCGCGGCGTTGATGCTGATGCTGTTGGGGCTGGCCCGCCCGACCGGTTGAGGCGGGGCCGACGCGGGGCGGGGAAATGAGATGGCGTCGCGTTTGTCACCCGCAATCGCGGCGGACGTTTTTGCTTGTTCTTGAAGTCGAATTACCTGACCGGCCGACAAATTCGAAAAGGCCCGGTGATTTTGTCAAGGCGGAAGATGCCGGCTAAGCTACAGGTCGCTTAAGGGGCCAAAAATCAGCATGGTTTGCTACGCCGCGTCGGGGGTTCCGACGACGCCGCCGTGACCCGACCCATGCGACGCTCCTCACCCGTCAGGCTTGCCTTGGTGACTGACCCTCAACCTCCCCAGAAGTTCGTGTTTCCGCGCTGGGCGAACTACCTGCTGCCGCTGTTGCTGCTGGGCGCGATGGGTGGCGGGCTGTACGTACCGACGGTCGTCGGTCTGGGCCTGAACCCCAACACGCTCAACAAAAACTATCAGCCTGAACAGCCGATCCCCTACAGCCACGAGGTCCACGTCGGGCAGCTCGGCATGGACTGCACCTACTGCCACACCAGCGTGAACAACGCGGCGTTCGCCGCGGTCCCGCCGGTCGAGACCTGCATCGCCTGCCACAACCCCGGCGACGGGGCCGGCATCAAGAAACAGAGCCCGAAGCTGCGTCCGCTGTACGAAGCATACGAATCGGGCCGACCAGTCGAGTGGATCAAGGTCCACGACATCGCCGACTACGCCTACTTCAGCCACCAGGCGCACGTGACCAAGGGCGTGAGCTGCTACTCCTGCCACGGCCGGGTCGACCGCATGGGTGAAGAGGGCGTCTGGCAGGTCGAGAACCTGTCCATGGGCTGGTGCATCGACTGCCACCGGGCCCCGGAAAAGCACCTGCGTCCGCCGTCGGAGGTCACCAACATGGCCTGGACGCCGCTGGACGACCCCGAGGTGGTCGCCGCGGTCGCCGCCGGCACGATCGAGGCGGGCGACCGCACCGCCGCCCAACTGCTCGTCGGCAAGCGCATCAAGAAGCAGTACAACGTCCACAACGCGGCCTACATGCAGGCCTGCTCGACCTGCCACCGATGACCGAATCCACGATCGACAAGTTGATTTCGGGATCCGGCGTCACCGAGCTTCCGGGGGACGCGGACGAGCTGATGGGCATGGGCCGCACCTACTGGCGCAACCTCGACGACTACGCCAACAGCCCCGAAGTTGCCGAGCGGATCGCTCGCGAGTTCCCGGAGTACGACCCCGACGAGCTGCTGTCGATGTCGCGGCGTAAGTTTATGAAGCTCGCCGGCGCGTCGATGGCGCTGGCCGGGCTGACGCTGACCGGCTGCCGCCGCTGGCCCAAGGAAAAAATCGTCGCCCACAACGCCCGGCCCGAGGGGACCCTGCCGGGCGTGCCCGAGCTCTACGCCTCGATGATCCCGCGTAACGGCGTGGCGTACGGCGTGTTCGTCACCACGTTCGACGGCCGGCCGATCTACATCGCCGGCAGCCCGCTCGACCCCGTGATCGGCGACCCGCAGCGCTTCGCCGCCGGGCAGATCAAGCGTGGCGCGGCTGACTCGTTCACCATCGCCGAGATCCTCAACCTCTACGACCCCGACCGCAGCCGGTCCGTCGTCCGTTACACCGGCGGGCAACGCGGCGTGTCGGACCTCGAGACGGCCCTGCGGTCGGTGCCGCTCGACGGCGGCCGCGTCGCCGTCCTCAGCGAGGCGGACCACGGCCCGACGTTCGCCGACGTCAAACGCCGCTTCCTCGCGGCCGTGCCGGGGGCGACCTGGACCACCTGGGAACCCGCCCACCGCGACGCAGAAGTCGAGGGCAGCCGGCTCGCCTTCGGCCAGCCGATGCGGGCCCACTACGACTTCGGCAAGGCCAAAATTGTCGCCTGCTTCGACGGCGACCCGCTCTCGGACCACCCCGCCGCCGCGAAGCACGCCCGCGGCTGGGGCAAGCTCCGCCTGAGCTGCGACGCCGGCGAGATGAGCCGGGTCTACGCCCTGGGCCCCTGCCTCACGCCCACGTCCTCATCCGCGGACGTGCACCTGCAGGTCCGGCCGTCGACCGTCGCGGCGATGCTTGATGCGCTCGCCGCCGCCCTCGCGGTCCCCGGCTTCCGCGGCAACGCGACGCTCACCGACGACGCCGAACGCGCCTTCATCGACCACCTGGTCAAAGACCTCAAGGCCCACCCCGGCGAATCGCTGATCACCGTGGGCCCGAACCAGCCGGCCGGCGTCCACGCCCTGGCCTGGTCGATCAACCAGCACCTGGGCAACCTCGGCGAGGGCCGACCCGCCCTGCTCACCCGGGTGCCCGACGAAGAGGCCAAGCCCAAGGTCGACGCGATCGCCGAGCTGACCGACCGGCTCAACGCCGGCGGGGTCGACACCCTGCTGATCCTCGGCGGCAACCCGGTGTTCGACGCCCCGGCCGACCTCGGCTTCGCCGGCGCCCTAGCGAAGGTGCCGACCAGGCTCCACCTTTCGCACTACGAGAACGAGACATCGGTCGCCTGCGACTGGCACGTGCCGCGGGCCCACGCCCTGGAGTGCTGGGGAGACGGGCGGACGTGGGACGGCACGGTACTGCTACAGCAGCCGTTGATCCAGCCCCTGTTCGGCGGGGTCAGCCCGATCGAACTCTTGGCCCGGATGACCCGCGACGAGGCGACGCAGGGCTACGACCTGGTCCGCCGGGCGTGGAGCGAGCCGCTGGGCAACGGGGCGTACGACGTCGCGAGCTCGAGCTGGGCCGGCGGGCCGATCGACACCTCCCGCGAAGACCGCTGGCGGGCGGCGGTCCACGACGCGGTGCTGGCGAGCACGGCCTACCCGAAAACCGCGCCGACGCCGCGGGGGGCGGAGCCGACCGGCGTGAGCGTGTCCCGCAACGAAGACCGCTTCGAGGTCGCCTTCCGCGCCGACGCCAAGGCCTACGACGGCCGGTACGCCAACAACGGCTGGCTGCAGGAGGTCCCCGACCCGATCACCAAGATCACCTGGGACAACCCCGCCTGGGTCAGCGTCGCCGACGCCAAGAAGCTCAAGCTCAAGAACGGCGACGTGATCGAGATCGAGATCGACGGCCGGACGGTGAAAGCCGCTGCCTTCCTCACGCCGGGTCAGGCCCCCGGCGTGATCGTCCTGAGCTACGGCCAGGGCAGACGCGTCGGCGGACGCATCGCCGTGGGCGTGGGCTTCGACACCTACGCGATCCGCGGCACCAAAACCCAGGGCTTGGCGTTCGACGCCGCGGTCCGCAAGACCGGCCTCTCCCACCCGATCGCCACCACGTCGATCCACCACCTCATCGACACCGACCGGCTCAAGCCCAACCTCATCGGCGACCAGCGCGGCACCGACGCCACCGCCCAGTACGCCCTGGACAAACGCGTCGGCAAGCTGCCCGGAGACGAGGGCAAGATCGTCAAACAAGCCTCGCTCGAACAGTACAAGAAAGACCTCAAGAAGTCGGGCCAACGCTCGTTCGCCAACGACGACGCCCACGGCGACCTGTCGCTGCAGCTCTACGACGCCCCGCTGGCCGAGGAGCACGCCGAGCGGGCCCTGTCGCTCAAGCGCCGGGCCGAGCAGATGGTCGCCGAGGGCAAGCTCGACGCCGACCTCGTCGAGGGCTGGCGGCCCCGCGACCAGTTCAACGATAAGCACGCGTGGGGCATGACCATCGACCTCACGGCCTGCATCGGATGCACCGCCTGCATCATCGCCTGCCAGTCGGAAAACAACATCCCGATCGTCGGTAAGGATCAGGTGATGATGTCCCGCGAGATGCACTGGCACCGCGTCGACACCTACTTCCGCGGCAAGCCGACGGCGACCCGCAACTTCAAGCTCGACAAAGACGACAAGGACCTGGTCGACGCGGTGCACATGCCCGTGTCCTGCGTCCACTGCGAGAACGCGCCCTGCGAGCAGGTCTGCCCCGTCGCCGCCACCGTGCACGACACCGAGGGGCTCAACACGATGGTCTACAACCGCTGCATCGGCACGCGGTACTGCTCCAACAACTGCCCGTACAAGGTCCGACGGTTCAACTACTTTGACTACCACGCCAAGCTCGACAGCGACTACTTCCGCAACACCGGCAAGGACGGCGGGATCCAGAACAACCCCTGGCTGAAGATGCCGGACCAGGAGCAGCTCGACGCGATCGACCAGGTCCGGCGGATGGTGTTCAACCCCGACGTGACCGTGCGGATGCGCGGCGTGATGGAGAAGTGCACCTACTGCACCCAGCGGATCACCCGCGCCAAGATCGAGGCCAAGGCCCGCTGGGCCGAGGCCAAGACCGCCGCCGACAAACTAGCCGAAGGGCCGGACAAGGACGCGGCGCTGGCGGCGATCGACGACTACCCTTACGTCACCGACGACATGCTGGTCACCGCCTGCGAGGGCGCGTGCCCGACCGAGGCGGTCGCCTTCGGCAACCTCAACGACCCGACCTCGAAGGTCGCCCAGATCCAGAGCAAGAACAAGCGGGCCTACCAGCTGCTCGAAGAGCTCAACGCCCGGCCCCGGACCCAGCACCTGGGTCTGGTGCGCAACCCCGTCAAGGTCTGAACCAAAATGGATCCCGACGAACTACGCGAAAAACTGAAAGAGCAGCCGTTCGAGCCGTTCGAGGTCGTCATGACCAACGGCGACCGGTTCTCGGTGCGTCACTCGGAGATGGCCCACCTGACGGTCGATACCCTCTACGTTTTCCGCGACATCGACGCCGAGCGCGAGATTGCCGTGGGTCCCAGCATCCGCTGCGCCGTGGTCAACATCAGCACGCTCGAGCCGCTGCCCGAGAAAAAAGCTTCGTAAGAAAAGCCCATGGCCACCCTCTCCCCCGGACCCCTGATCCCGCAGACCGTCGACCCGATGGGCGACGACCCGCGTGTGCGCCCGCCGCTGGTGCTGGGCGGCAAGGACTTCAAGGGTGTGACCGACGCGGTGGCGGCCAACGCCGAGCGTCGGCCCCACATCATGTGGTGGGTCTGCTTCCTCACGGCCGCGGGCGGGGCCGGGCTGTTCTTCGGGCTCATCGGTTACCTGGTGACGACCGGCGTCGGGGTCTGGGGCAACAACCAGCCCGTGGCGTGGGGCTTCCCGATCGTCAACTTCGTGTTCTGGGTCGGCATCGGCCACGCCGGGACGCTGATCTCCGCGGTGCTGTTCCTGTTCCGGCAGAACTGGCGCTGCTCGATCAACCGCTTCGCCGAGGCGATGACCATCTTCGCGGTCATCTGCGCCGGCACGTTCCCGGGCATCCACGTCGGGCGGGTCTGGTTCGCCTACTGGCTGTTCCCGTACCCGAACCAGATGGCG
>JBCCRT010000055.1:0-17366 GCA_039201235.1 Planctomycetota bacterium | reverse complement strand
GTCGGCCCAGGACTCGTTGAGGCTGTCGGTCTGGAAGAAGGCGACCAGCAGGGTGAAGCCGAGGATGCCGTAGACGATCGACGGGACGCCGGCGAGGTTGGTGATGTTGCTCTGGACGAAGCCGTGGAGCCGGCGGAGGGCGGGGTGCTTGGGCCGGTACTCCTCGAGGAGGATGGCCGACGCGACGCCGAGGGGGATGGCGGAGATGGCGCAGATGAAGAGGATGGCGATCGAGCCGGCGACGGCGGGCCCGATGCCGGCGGCGTCGGCGTCGCTGGACATCGGGTCGACGACGAAGTCCCAGCTGAGCCGGGGCAGGCCGCGGGCGAAGATCGAGACCAGCAGCGTGGCAAGCACGATCAGCGCGACGCTCGCGGCGGTCATGGCCAGCGCCTGGAACAGCACGTTCTTGAGCTGCCGGGCCGAGCGGCTGGTGGTGGGGTACTCGGGCATGTCGGCTTACTCGTACTTCTGCTGGAACCGCTTGCGGACCAGCGCGCCCAGCGCGGTGATGCCGAGCGTGATCAGGAACAGCGTCATGCCCACGGCGTAGACCGACTGGTACTCGACCGTCCCGGCGGCCAGGTCGCCGAAGAACACGGACACCATGTAGCCGGTCATCGTCTGCGTCGGCTCATTGAGGGCGAAGAGGTTGCCCAGGCCCGCCGCGAGGTCCGGCGGGCTCAGGCCGGCGGCGATCGCCACGATCATCGTCTCGCCGACCGCCCGGGCGAACGCCAGCAGGCAGGCCGCCACGACGCCCGACAGCGCGGCAGGGAAGACGACCTTGACCGACGTCTCGAACCGCGACGCCCCCAGGCCGTAGGACCCCTCGCGCAGCGCCCGCGGCACGGCCCGCAGCGCGTCCTCGGACAGCGACGTGACGATCGGGATGCACATGATCCCGACGGTCAGCCCCGCGGCGAGGACGTTGAAGATCTGGATGTCCAGCGGGTTGGCCTTGTCGAGGCTCGGCACGCCGGTCTGGATGCCGGTGAAGTCCAGCTGCAGCAGCGGCGTGACGAACGTCAGCGCGAAGTACCCGAAGACCACGGTCGGCACGCCGGCGATGATCTCGATCGCCGGCTTGATCACCGACCGCACCTTGGGCGACGCAAACTCGCTGAGCCAGATCGCCACCATCAGGCCCACGGGGATCGCGATGCACATCGCCACGGCGGTGACCTGGAACGTGCCGGTGATCAGCGGCCAGATCCCGAAGCCCTTGTCGCTTCCTTGCAGCGGGCTCCAGTCCAGCGAGAAGAGGAAATCGGCGAGGCTCACGTCGGCGATCCGGCCCTGCACGTCGCGCAGCTCGCCGCCGAAGAACCGCAGCGCGTCGCGGGCCAGGATCACCACGATCAGGAAGGTGACGCTGACGGTGATGAACCCGCAGAGCACCAGCACCCCGACGATCAGGCGTTCCTTGAGGTCGCGGACCAGGGTGGAGCGTTCCCGGCCCTTGGGCTGGGACTGGGCGATGGCCTTCATCCCGTCGCCGGTGGTGATGCTGGCGGTCATGAGAAACTCGGCGGGGGCGGGCGTAAAACGAGGCGGCGCGGTCAGGCACCGCCTCGTCGGGGTTGTCGCTTCGGGGCGTCAGGAAGCCAAGGCCGGCTCACTCGCCGCCGAGCAGTTCCTTGAGCGTGCCCTTCTGGCTGTTGAGTTCGGCGTCGTAGTAGATCGAGCCGGTAACCTTGTCGGCGACGCGGTCCATCATGGTCTCGTAAACCCACTCGGGCAGGCGGACGTAGCCGACCTCTTCGGCCGCGGTCGGGGCGACGTCGAGGGTGAACTCGGCCAGCGCGGCGACCTCGGGCTTGTTCAGGCTCTCGACGTTCCAGTAGACGAACAGCGGGCGGCTGAACGGGTTGTACGTGCCCGACTCGATCGTCTCGGGCGTCGGCCGGGTGAACTCGCCGGCCTTGTTCTTGATCGCGACCGAGTTGACCTTGTCCTTGTTCTGCGAGTAGTAGGCGTAGCCCAGGAAGCCGATGGCCCCGCGGTCGTCGGCGACGCCGGCGATGGTCAGGTTGTCGTTCTCGCCCACGGGCGTGCCGCGGACCTCGCCGTCCTTGCCGACGACCTCTTCCTGGAAGTACGAGAACGTGCCGGAGGTCTCGCCCGGGATGAAGATCTTCAGGGGCACGTCGGGGAAGCTGGGGTCGACGTCTTTCCAGGTCTCGGCGTCGGAGCCGGCGTCGAAGATGGTCTTGAGGTGATCGACGGTGAGCTCGCCGGCCCAGTCGTTGGACATGTTGATGATGATCGACAGGCCGTCGTAGGCGACCAGGGTCTCGATGAACTCGATGCCGTTGTCGGCGGCGGCCTGGATCTCGCTGGCCTTGATCACGCGGGAAGCGTTGGAGGCGTCGGTGTTGCCGACGACGAACTGCTTGAAGCCGCCGCCCGAGCCGATCTTCTGGATGTTGACGCTCACCTGCGGGTAGGCCTTGGTGAACTGCTCGCCGACGAAGGTCGAGATGGGGTACACGGTCGACGAGCCGGCGACCTCGACCGAGCCGGTGATCTCGGCGGTCGCGGTCGGGGCCGAGCCCAGGGAAAGGGTGAGGCCGGCGGCGGCCCCCAGCGCAGTCACGGTCGAAATCGGTCTCATAGCAGGGCTCTCCAAAAATCGTGGTTGGGGGATGACGCGACCGAGCCGCGGGGTGCGGCTCGTCGTCGGTGCGAAAAGTAGACTCACATCGTTAACGATTAGTTAACGCCGCGCAAGTTCGTCGATAAAACCCGGCCGGTCGGGACCCGCCGCGACCACGCCCAAGCCGTAAACCCTGTCGCCACCAGCAGTCCCAGGTGCAGCCCCGCCGCGTCCCACCGGCCCCACGACGCCAGCCAGGTCGCGTCGATCACCAACAGCCAGCCCACCGCGAACCGCCCCACCGCCGCCCGTCCCCGCTGCGATCGGCCCCACCAGATCGCCACGACCAGCCCCACCCCCCCCGCTGCCGCTGGCAGCCACCAGCTCACTACCCCCGCCGCCAACCCCGCCCGCTCCCGGATCAGCACCACCACCCACAACACCCAAAACGCCCACCCCAGCACCACCAACCAGTTCGACCACGCCGGCGTGTACGCCCCCCGGTTCCGCCACCGACCGATCGCCATCACCTGCGTCATCGACAGCAGCACCGGCCACAAAAAACCCGCCCGCGGGTTCGGCACCATCATCAGCAGCGCAATCAACAACCCCAAACCCACCACCCCCATCCCCGGCACGAACCGCAGCGTCAGGTTGTAGAACAGCACCCCCCCCGCCAGCAGCAGCGTCAGCTTCAGGCTCGCCGGCCCCATCGCGTCCGCGCAGAACACCGCCAGCAGCAGCGCCGCCAAGCAAACCCCCAGCCCCGCCCGTCGCGGCAGCCGGCCCGACGCGATCAGCCCCGCCGCCGCCGCTTTCCGCAGCGCCCGGTCCCGCCGGCGGTCCAGCAGGTCGTTCAGGCACAGCCCGTACACCGCGACCCCGCCGCCCAGGCCCGCCGCCGCCGCCATCGCGCTCCGCCACCCCAGCGCGTCCAGCGATTCGCCGCGATTCGCCGCCGGCTCGGCCGCGAACGCCAGCGACACCATCAGCCACGCCGCGCTGACCGCCGCCGCGACCCAGAACCACGGGGCCGCCGCCTCCCACCGCCGGGGGTCCGGGTCGCGGGCCGCGGGGGGGTTGGGCGAGGCCATGGGCTCACGATACATTGCGTGCATGCGGACGCTCCGCTTGATGTCCCGCCTCGTGCCCCTCGCCGCCGCCGCGGCGCTGCTGCTGCCCGGTTGCGCGAACGACCCGGTGCCGGCCGAGGTTGGGGTGGCCGGCAGCGGGCTGACCCAGGAACAGTTCGACGCCCTCGGCGAGGCCGAGCGGACCGTCTTCCTCGCGTCCGATCCCGACGCCCCGCCGGACCTTCGGCGTGAAGCTTTGCTGCGGATCGCCACGTCGACCGCCGCGGCCGAGCCGGTCTACCTCGAGTTCTACCGCGCCACGCTGGCGGCCCCGGGCGTCGACGCCACCGTCGCGGCCGTCGCCGCCTCGGCCCTGGGCCGGCACGGCGAGCCCGCGGACACCGGCCGGCTCACCCCCCTCTTGCAACGCGACGACGCCTTCCTCCGCTGGCGCGCTGCCGCCGCGCTGCAGCGGCTGCACAACCGCCAGGCCGTCCCCGCCCTCGTCCGCGCCGCCAACGACGACGAGGACGCCGACGTCCGCATGACCGCCGCCCACGCCCTGGGCCAGTACCGCCGACGCGACGCCTTCGACGGCCTGGTCGCCGCCCTCGACGACCGCGACTTCGGCGTCTCCCGCTCGGCCCGCGACAGCCTGATCCTCCTGACCGGCCAAGACGCCGGCGACGACCCGAGGGCCTGGAACGACGTCGCCGGCGACCGCGGCCGAGCGCTCTTCGACGACGCCGGGCCCTACACCTACACCCCTCACCCGCCCCGCCGGACGCTGCTCGCCGAGCTCCTGCTGTTCTGGCGTCCCCCGACCGCCGAGCCGCAGACCCCCGTGGGCTACGACCCGCCCACCGCGGCCGACGCCTCACCGTGACGCCGGCCCCTCGTACCCCCGCAGCACCTTCCCCACGTAGGCCCGCGTCTGCGGACCCGCGTGTCGCGTCACCAGCTGCGTCGGCGTGATCCCCGGGTTCGCCCGCTGGACCCGCCGCACCCGCGTCGGGCCCATGTGGTACGCCGTGACCGCCAGCGTCACGTCCCCGTCGAAACGATCCATCAGATACGCCAGGTACGTCGTGCCGACCGTCAGGTTGTACCCCGCGTCGAACAGGTCGCCCCGCGGCAGGTCCGGGTTGCGCTGCCGCACGTCGCGGAGCGTGATGTCGGTGACCTGCATCAGCCCCCGCGCCCCCCGCGGCGACTCGGCCCGCGGGTCGCCGCCGCTCTCGGCCCGCACGACCCGCCGCACCAGCTCCGCGTCCAGCCCCGCCGCCGCCGCGCGATCGTCGATCAACGCCTCGATCTTCGCGACCCGCCAACCCGCGACCGTATCACTCAGCGAACGCTGAATCGACGGGCCGAACCAGATCAGCAGGATCGTCCCGACCAAAAACGCAACGTAGACGCCCACGGCGGCCCGCGGGTGCCGCGCCTTCGCCCGCCGCAACCACTCGGCGATGTCGTGCCATCCAGCCATCCAGACATGCTAAGCCGACATCGCCGCGTCAACCGATAAACACCGTCATGCTCGAACGCCGACCCACCGTCTCCGGGGCGATCAACCGCCTGACCACCACCGCGAGCCTGCTCCTGCTGGCCGGTGCCGGCGTGCTGGGCTACCAGATGCTGCACCGCGGCGTCGCCGCCGACGTGTACCACGAGCGGCTCGTCGAGCTCAGCGGCGAACACCAACAGCTCGTTGAGACCTACAACCGGGCTGTCACCCGCACCGCGGCGACCGAGTTGCTCGTGGCCGACGGCACGGTCTGCGTCAACGTCCGCACCGCCGACGGCCGGCTCGAGACCCACCCCGTCGCCGCCGACCCGGCCCACCCGATCTACGTCGACTACGTCGTCAAGGACCACCGGCTGCTGATCCGCCGCGTGTTCGACTCCCGCTCGGCCCCCGACGACGCCGGCGTGATCGACTCGGCCCTGTTGGACGTCGACTGGTCCGACCCCTCGGTCCGCCACGGCCAGGCGATCTACCGCCGGCTCACCGACGGGCGGTGGATCGTCACCGTCTCGGGCGACGGCTCGCTCGCCCTGGCTAAGGTCGATGCAGACGCGGCGGTCGAGCTGCTGCCCGCCCCCGAGGTCGGCACCTACGACCCGGTCGAGGCCACCCGGCAGCGGATCGACCGCATCACCCCCGCCGACGTCCTGGGTCGGGTGCTGGGGCGTTGAGCCGGCCGGCGGGTCGGGCTGTGCGGCTCGGTACCATGTCCGGCCCGATGAGCGACACCCCGACCCCGATTCCGCCCCCCGGCCCTTCGTCCGCCCCGCCGGTGCCCGCCGCGCCGCCGCTGCGGCTGACCGACTTCGTCGACCTCGCCACGCTCCAGGAGATCCAGGACGCTTTCGCGTCGCTGACCCGGCTCACGACCACGATCCTCGACGCCGCCGGTGAGCCCGTCACCGCCCCGACCGACGCCGCGAAGCGTCACCAGTCGGACCTGGCCTTCGAGCAGCTGATCGACCTGGACCGGGTGACCGACCCCGAGGCGTCACGCTTCGGCGAGGAGCCGACCTTCAGCGCCCCCATCGCCGTCGAGGGCCAGACCCTCGGCTCGATCGTCATCGAGTCCGCCCCGGCCCCGGAAGGGGCCGACGCTCCGGCCGACACGCACCTGCACGAACTCGACGGCCTGGCCGCGGCCCTGCGCCTCGATGATGTCCAGCGGCGCGAGCTGATCGATTCGGCCGAGCTGGCGTTCGGCACCAACCGCGGCGCGGCGATCCAGTTCCTCTACCTGATGGCCAACGCCATCGCCCGGCTGTGCTACGAGCAGTACCACGCCCAGCAGCGGCTCGAAGAACTCTCCGTGCTCTACCGCGTCTCGACCCTGCTGGCCGAGCGGCACGAGCTGCCGGAGGTCCTCGACGCCGCCGCCGCGGCGGTCGCCGAGCTGATGCGGGTCCGGGCGGTGGTGATCCGCCTGCTGCGTGACACCGACGAGGGGCCCGAGCTGCAACGCCGCGCCAACACCGGGCTCAGCGAGGACTACATCCACAAGGCGCGGCTGCTGGTCAACCGCTCGGAGATGATGGCGGCCGCGCTGCGCGGCGAGACGATCTACATCGCGGACCTGCCCACCGACCCCCGCGTGTTCTTCCCCGACCAGGCGCGGGACGAGGGGCTCGCCTCCATGCTCTGCGTCGGCATCATCTACCGCGGCCAGCCCGTCGGCACGCTCCAGCTGTTCACCGAAGACACCCGCGCGTTCACCCAGTTCGAGACCGACCTGGTCCGCGCGATCGCGCAGCTCCTGGCGACCGCGATCGAGAAGACCCGCCTCGACGCCGCCCGCGGCGAGAACCAGAAGATGCTCCGCCAGCTGCACCTCGCCGCCGACGTCCAACGCCGGATGCTGCCCCGCCGCATGCCCGAACTGCCCGGCTTCGACCTCGCGGCACGCTACGTCCCGTCGTTCGAGCTCTCGGGCGACTTCTACGACTTCGTCCGCCTCGACCACTCGCTGGGCATCGGCATCGGCGACGTGGTGGGCAAGGGCGTCGCCGCGTCGCTGCTCATGGCGTCCGTCCGCGCGTCGCTGCGCGCCTTCGCCCAGGACGTCTACGACCTCGACGAGGTGATCGCCCGCGTCAACCGCACCCTCTGCCGCGACACCCTCGACGCCGAGTTCGCCACCCTCTGGTACGGCACGCTCGACCCCGAGACCCGCCGGCTGACCTACTGCAACGCCGGGCACGAGCCGCCGCTCGTGGTCCGCGAAGGCAAGCTCCACCCGCTCGACGAGGGCGGCATGATCGTCGGCGTCGACCCCGACGCGGTCTACGACAAGGGCATGTGGGACCTCGAGCCCGGCGACGTCCTGCTGATGTACACCGACGGCCTGGCCGACGCCATGGACCCCGACGGCCACCGCTTCGGCCGGGAGCGGGTCGAACAACTCCTGCTCGAGCACCACGGTCGCGACGCCAACGACGCGCTCAACCATATCCTCTGGGCCGTCCGCCAACACACCGGGCCGCGGCGGGCGACCGACGACACGACGCTGATCCTGCTGCGCGCAACGTAGCCCGCCCGCCGCTTTTTCTTTTCGTTCTTGTTCTCGTAATCGTGCTCGTAATCGCCGTCCGCCATAACGGTGGATCGTGTCACGACCGATACCGATTACGAGCACGATTACGAGAACGACAAAGCCCGCCCGCTACTCGCCCCGCACCGCGTCCTCCGCCAGCCGCCGGAAGTACGCCGCCGCCACCTCCCGGTACCGCGCCGGCACCCCCGGCCCGACCCCGACCGCCTCCAACGTCTCGCCCGCCCCGCCCGGGTCGATCCGCTCGGCCGGCCCCGCGTCCCCCGCCGTGTCCCCCCCGTTCGGCCCGCCGCCCCGCCCCGGCCCGCGCCACAGCGAGTCCGGCCCCGACCCGCCACCCGCCAACCCCCGCCCCTCGGCCCCCGGGCCGATCATCGACATTCGGCCCCGCCCGCCACCGCCGCTCGATCCCAAACCGCCGGCTCCGCCCGGCTCCATCCCGAGCGCCCCTGCCGACCGCCGCGCCGCGGCCAGCTGCCGCATCGCGTTCTGCAGCCCCTCCTTCGGCAGCCCCAAGGCCCCGTCCAACTCGTCCGACGCCAGACCCGCCATCGCCGTCCCCGACTCGGACAGCAGCGACTCCAGCTTGTCCGCCGCCACCGCCGCCGACGCGTGCGCCAACCCGGCATCCCCCGCCGCCGCCCGCTCCGCCGCCGCCGTCAGGTCTTCATCGACCTGCAGCCCGTCGAGGGCTTCGACCAACGCCACCGCGCTGCCCGACATCCGCGGCAGCAGCGGCCCGGCCAACTCCGCCGCCTCCCGAAGCATCAGCCCCGCGTCCTCCAGCTCGTCTTTCAGCTCCGCCTCCCGTTCGCCGTAGGCCCGGAGCTGCTGAAGCTCCGCCGCGTCCATTTGGTCAGAGGCCAGGTGCTGCACGGCCGCGAGCTTCTGTTGCAGCTGCCGCTGTTCGATGACTACGGCCAGGATGCGTTCGGCGTGGAACACCAGTTCCTCCGCCAGCTCCAGCCGGGCCAAATCCTCGGCCAACCGCTCGTACGCCTCCCGCGACGCGGCGTCGAACGGCTCGCCCGCCTTCGCAAACCCCTCGGCCCGCCCCCGGAAGTCGTCCAACCGCACCGGCGTCACCCCCGGCAAGCCCTCCCCTACCGCCGCGGCCGCCTCTCGCGCGGCCTCCGCCCGCGCCGCCTCACTCTCCAACCGCTCGGCCAACGCCGCCAACTGCTCCTGGTACGGCTCTTCGAACTCATAGAGCGGCTCCTGCTCCGCCCGCTGCCGCAGCGCCTCGGCCAACGCCGCCGACCGCTCCGCGAAGGACCCGAGCTGCCGTTCCAGGTCCGCCAACGCCTCCCGCTGCTCGGGCGTCAACGCCTCACCCGCTTCAAGTTCTTCCCGCAACGCTTCCATCGCCGCGGCCGCCTCGCCCCGTGCGTCGGCCAACGCGTCCAGCTCCGCCCGCAGCGCCTCGGCCTCGGCCGCGAGTTGGTCCATGCCGACCTGCGTCCGCAGCATGTCCCGCCACTGCGCGGCCGAGATGATCTGCACCGTGTGGACCGCCGACTCGGCCGTCTGCCCGACGTCGCCCGGCGGGCCGCCTAGCGCCTCGGGCCGTGCGTCCCGCGCCACCGCGAAGTAGCGCACCACGTCGCCGACCGCAGCGCCCATCGCTGCCGGGTTGAGCTCGACGCCCGTCTCCAGCCGCGTCGGCCGCCCCGCTTCACCGCGGTGCAGCACGATCGCCTCGCCGGCCGCGTCGTTGACCCCCGCTCGCAGCACCACCGACGCCACCCCCACGTCGTCCGACGCCCGCACCGCCACCGGCACCGGGTAGCCCTCGACCGCGAACGCCACCGGCAGGGGATGGGGGATCTCCACGCTCGGCGGCGCGTCGTCCCGCAGCGTGACCGCGACCTCGGCGGCGGCCGGAGACAGGTGGCCGTCCACGCCTTCGAGCGTCAAACGAAACGTCCCCGAAGCCCGCGGCACGAACGTCACCGCCGCGGTCTGCGGTGCTCCCGTGATCGGTTTGCCCGCCGCCTCACCCCCGGCGTGCACCACCGTCGCCCCGGCCAACGCCACGTTGCTCCGGGCGGTCAGCGTCACCGCCGTGCCGGGCAGGACTTCCAGCTCGTTGAGCGCGGCGTCGCCCGGAACCCCCGGCACTTCCAGAATCGCCAGCCGCCGCGTCGCCGCCTCCCGGCGGGCGTAGTCCGGCGGCGTCAGCGTCGCGTGCAACGCTGCGAACCGCGGCGCGGGGTCCGGCGTCAGCGTGAACGTCCGCGACCGCCCGCCCTCGGTGCGAACGAAAAACGACCGGGCCGTCTCCAACCGCGCCAGGCGAGCGGAAAAACGATACGGCTCCGACTCGCGCACCATCGCCACCGCTTCGCCCTCAACCTCGACCAGATCGACCGCTTCAACCTTCCGCAGCGCCCGCCCCGGCCCCGCGACTTGCACCGTGACCGTCACCGCCGACCCGACCGGCACCTCGGCCGGGTCGTGTGTCACGTCAAAACGCAGCGGCGTATACGGCGGCAGCCCGGCGAACGGTGAAAGCAGCCGCGGCCCGACCGCCCCGATCAACGGCCAGGTTGGCGGCAGCGCCACCAGCAAGGCCAACTGAATCATCACCACCGCCGCCCGTTTCGCCGCCCGCTTCAATCCGCCGCGTGGCACCAACGCCCCCGGTGCGATCGACGCCGCGGCCGCCTCGCCCTGCCGCACCGCCAGGCTGCGCAGCGCCGCGCTGCCACGCGCGCCGTCTCCAACCGCCCCCGATTCCGAAAACTGCAGCGCGTTCACCAGCCGGCTCGGCCCCGCCAGGCCCCGCCGTTCCAACTCGACCGCCGCGCTCCGCACGTCGCCCGCCGCACGGCCCGTCGGCCCCAGCACCCGCCAGGCCCACAGCAGCAACGCCGACAGCAACACCCCATCCACGGCCACCAACCCCCAGGCCGGCAGCCCCGCCAACGCGTCCAGAACCACCCCCACCTGCAGCAGCACCAGCCAGCCCGCCAACCCGTCCAGGCCGGCCATCAACCGCCGACCCGCCGACCGCCGCCACATCAACCGCCGCAGCGTCGCGGCCAACCCCGGCGTCGCCCCCGCCGACGCCGGCCCCGACAGCACGAATCCGTCCCACGCTCGGCCCGTCACCACCGCCCGCCTTTCTTCCGCAGCAACCACTCGGCCCCGAACCCGCCCAGCAAAAGCACCAGCCACCCCCACCGGTCCCACACGTACCGCGGCACCGGCGGCACCACCTGCGCCGCCCGCTCCGCCGCGAGCAGCTGCCCCAACGCCCCCGGCTCCCGCGGGTCCAGCACCCGACCCCCCGAATCCTCGGCCAGCCGACGCATCAGCCCCGGGTCCGCCGCCGTCCGCCGACGCTCCATGTTCCCATCGTACACCGCGAACTTCCCCCCCCCGGAAGTTTCCACCCCGCTTTCGGGAGTTTCATCCAGTCCCCGCAGCCGCACCGTGTGCACCCCCGTCTCCGTCGGCGTAAACGCCCCGACCCGCCGCGTCGCCGCCCCCGTTCGCCGCTCCAACGACAGCCCCGTCACCGCCCCGTCCGGCCCCACCACCTCGGCCGACACCTCCGCCCCCTCCGCCGCGCCCCGCTGCACCACCGTCACCGTCAGCACCTCCCCCAACGCCACGCTCCGCCCGCTGAGCCGCAGCGACACGTCCGCCCCCGCGTCCGCCTCGGCCCCCATGACCAGCCACCGCACCAGCGACGACCAGAACGCGTCGTACACCCCCGCCAAGTCCTCGTCCGCCCCCGTCGCCAACCCCCACCGCCACAACCCCTGCCCCGTCACCGCCACCACCCGCCCCCGACCGTATCCCATCTCCACGATGCCCCCCCCACCCTCGGAGGTTTCATCGACGCTGTCGGGAGCTTGGGGTGGCTCGCCCAGGGTGGCCAACACCCGGGTTCCCGGTTTCAAGCCATCGATCGCCGACGTTTCGTCCAGGGTCGGCAACGCCGCGACCGCTGGAACACCGTCCGTTGCCCGCATCAGCCGCGCAAACGCCGGGTGCGTCTGCCCGTAGTCCGTCGGGTAAAGCACTCCGCCCAAGCCGTGGTCACTTCCGGGGGACCACACGACCGGCTCCATCACCGACCACGCCCGCCCGAGCGCCCCACCCCCCGGTCGCCCCGGGTCGTACGCCCGGCCCCGCGCTAGCACCACCCGGCCCCCGCGCTCCGAGACGTACCGCACCAGAGCGTCCGCCGACGCCACGCTCAGCACGTGCTCCATCCCCCGTCCCAGCACCAACACGTCGTACGCCGACCAGTCCTCGAGCGACTCCGGCACCCCAAACGCCGACGCCGACGCTGAGCCGCCGCCCGGCGGCGAAGCGTCTGGTCCCGCCTCCTCCGCCCGCGTCACGATCCGCTCCCGACGCTCCGGGGTCACCTGCGTGATCTGCTTGAGCGCGACCCGATCGTCGCGGCGTAGCGCCTGACTCAGAAACTTCGTGTCCCAGTGCGGCCGACCCTCCAGCACCAGCACCCGCATCCGTCGCTCGGTCACCTCCAGAAACACGGTCGCCGCGTTGTTGTTCGCCTCCGGCTCGTCCGGCAGCGTGTCCGCGGAGACCTCGTACACGTACAACCCGGGTTCATCGTGTCGCACCGGCACCTCGACGCGGACCGACGCGTCGCCGCCCGCCGCGGCGTCACCGGCCGGCAGCGCCACCCGACGCGTCGTCTCTCGCCCGCCGTGACGCACCCGCAGCGTCGTGCCCCGGCCCGCCGCGTTCACCCCCTCGAGCCGCACGTCCAGCACCCCCGCCTCGCCCGCCATCAGGTAACGCTGCCGCGGCCGGGCCTCCAACGCCAGGTCCGTCGCCCGCGTCGCCCCGCCCAGCGTCACCGTGTGTACCTGCACCCCCGCCACCGCCGCCCGCCGCGCCGTCGCCCCCACATCCCCCCCCACCGAGTGCCGCCCGTCGCTGATCACCACCACGTGCCCCTCCCCCATCAGGTTTGCCGCCTCCGCCACCGCGCCCAGCACGTCCGAAGCCCGCCGGTCCGCCCCGTCCTCATCCGGCACCGCCGCGCTCAGCCCCGAACCGAAGCTGTACACCCACACGTCGTGCGCCCGCCGCAGCGACGCGAGCCGATCCACGTCCAGCCACACCCCCCGGGCAAAGGCGTACCGCGGCACCGCCGACCCTCCGCCGGTTCCACCTCCCCCGGCAGGCACGTCCCGCGTCTGCATCGACGCCGACGCGTCGACCAGGATCGTCAACGGCGTCGGCGTCGGGGCCTCGCCCGATTCGGGCATCACGCTCGGACCCATGAGCAGCACACCGACCGCCGCCACTCCCATCGGTCGCAGCAACATCGCCGTGAGTGTGGCGACCCCCGTCTCGCCCGCATGCCCCCGCCGCCACGCCCACACCGCCAACCCCAACGCCCCGGCCGTCAGCAGCCCCACCCACAACGGATCGACCACCGGCCGAAAAATCATCCCCGCCAACAGACTCGGCGTCCACCCCGTCCCCATCACTTCCGCCACCTCCCCAGCAGCCCCATCTCGACGCACAACAACGCCATCGCCAGCAGCAGCGCAACGCCCCACAACGGCCGGCCCCCGCCGACTTCTTTCGAAGCCGTCGCCGCTGCGCCGACCGAAACCGCCGCCCCCGCCGCCGCCGCCAGCTCCGCCGCCATCACCTCGGGGTCGATCGTCCTGGGGTCGCTCTCCCGCGGGTCGAGGTTGACCGCCGCGACCCCCAACTCGGCCGGCCCCTGCGTCCAGACGTAAAACCCCCGCCGCGCCGCCGCCGCCAAATCCAGCCGGGCGTTGTCGAAGTCCAGGCTCACCACGCCGTCGAGCGCCGCCCCCCCGCCGGGCGTCCGCACCACCGCCGCCACGCCCGACGGGTCCGGCCACGCGTCCGCCGGGATGGTCAACGCCCGTCCCGCATACGCCGTCGCCTCGCTCGGCCCGCCCGCCGACAACCGCCCCGCCAACCCGTGCAGCAACGCCACGAACACCCCCTCCTTGCCGAGCGGGCCCGTCTCGGCCGACGGCGAAAACGCCGCCACCACCACCCGCCCCTTACCCACCGGCCGCTCCGCCAACGCCGGCGCCCCCCCCCGGAACCGCATCAACACCGCCGCGCCGTCTCCGACTTCTGATACCCGCCACGCCCGCCGCAGCCGCACCCCCCGCAGCGCCTCCCGCGCCGCCCCGTCCAGGTCCGCCAACAACGCGGCCTCCGTGTCGATCCCGTCCACCCGCGCCGACGCCAGCCGCGGCCCCCACGACCAGGGCAGCACCTCCGTTGCTCCACGCAGTGGCGACGACCCCGCAAACACCAGCACCGCCCCCCCCGCCTCCGCGTAACGCCGAAGCGCCCCGCCCAGCGCCTCTTCCGCCTCCCCCGTCGTCCGCCGCAGGTCCCCCACCACCACCAACGCCGCCCCCGCCAGCGCCGCGTCGTCCGCCTCCGCCCCCGCCACGTGCGTCACCCGGTACCGGTCTCGCGCATCCCCCCGCGGCGCCAGCGCCCGCGTAATGAAGTACCCCGCCGTCCCCGCCCGGTCCGGCAACCCGTCGCCCACCACCACCACCGCCCGCCGGCCCTCGGTCCGCACCACCGCCACCGCCTCGTCGTCCGCGGCCAACTCGTCGTCCGCATCGACCACGAACCGCACCCGGTGCGCCCCCGCCCGCTCCAGCCGACGCGTAAAACCGACCCGCTGCCGCCCCCCGCGCGGCAGCGAGGCCCACTTCGTATCGACTTCCGCGCCGTCCAGAAACAGATCGACCCGCACCCGCGTCGCGGCGTCCCCGGTGTGCGACACGTCTACCCCCAACTCCACCGCCTCGCCCACCC
Source organism: Planctomycetota bacterium (assembly GCA_039201235.1). Taxonomy (GTDB): domain Bacteria; phylum Planctomycetota; class Phycisphaerae; order Phycisphaerales; family Phycisphaeraceae; genus Algisphaera. The sequence continues at coordinate 2,799 of JBCCRT010000055.1, read as the reverse complement.
GCGGCCGGCTCGGCGTCACCCCCGCCGCGCTCAGCGACACGTTCGCCCACGGCCGGTCATCGCCAACCGTCACCACCTCCAGCCCCACCCCCGCCGGCAACCGCACCGCCCCCGCATCCTCCCAGTCCGACCGCTGGCCGTCCGTGAACACCACCACCCGCCGCTGCTCGTACTCGTCCCCCGCGTCTCCCAGCAGCCGCCCCGCCCGCGTCACCGCCGCCGGCAGGTCCGCCCGCTGCTCCGTCGGCTCGGCCCCCGCCACCGCCTCCCGCAGCGCCGCCAGGTTCCGGCTCACCCGCTCGAACACCACCCCCGGCGACGCGTCGGCCAACACCACCCCCGCCCCGTCCCGCCCGCTCCGCAGCGCCGCCAGCCGCGCCCCCGCCAACCCCCGCAGCCGCTCCGCCACCGCCCGCCCGTCCCCGGCGACCCGCGTCGTCGATACCCCCAAATCCAACACCACCACCACACCGGAAGTTGTTGCCCCGCCCGCGGGAGCCGCGGTCGCCCCGTTCCCGGCAGAACCCGTCCACGTTGGCCGGACAAACGCCGCCACCACCGCTAGCACGATCAGACACCGCAGCACCAACAGCACCCACCGCCGCAGCCGATACCCCGACGCCGAGCCCGCCGCCGCCGACACCAGCAACGCCACCGACGGGAACACCACCCTTCGCCGCGCCCGCCGCGTCAGCAGGTGCGCCGCCACCGGCCCGGCCACCAACGCCGCCCCCCACAGCATCGCCGGCGTCGTCAAACTCAAAAACGCGAAGGTCGTCATGGGATCGGTTAACCGCCAAGGACGCCAAGAGCGCCAAGGAAAACGAAATCAAGACGTTTTGGGAAATAGGTAAAAATCAAAACCATAAGTTTCATCTCGATGTTTTTTAATTCCGCTTGTCTTCCTTGGCGTCCCCCGTGTCCTTGGCGGTTAATGGCTGATCGCCCGGCTGAACAGGTAGGCCCGCAGCGCCTCCGCCGGCGGCGTGTCGGTCGTCACCTCCCGGTAGTCCCCCCCCCGCGCCCGCAGCGCCGCCCGCCACGCCGCGGCGTCCTCCGCGAACCGCTGCTCGTAACTCGGCCGCAGGTCGTCGACGTTGACCCGCACCGACCGCCCCGTTTCGCTGTCCACGAACACCGCCTCGGCCAAGTCCGGCAGCCGACGCTCGTCGGGGTGCAGCACCCGCAGCACGATCACCTCGTGCCCGCGGTGCAGCCAGCGGTCTACGCCGCCCAGCACCGCCTCCCTCGGTTCGGCCAGGTCCGACAGCACCAGCAGCAACCCCTTCCGCCGCACCGTCCCCGCCAGCCCGTGCATCGCCGCCGCGAGCTTCGACTCGCCCCGCGGCTCGGTTTCGGTCAGCACCGTCTCGAGCCGACGCAGGTGGGGAAACGTCCCCGCCGGCCGCAGCGTGGTGTGCAGCCCGTCTTGCGCGATCGCCAGCGCAACCTTGTCCTGCTGCTGCGTCACGAGTAGCCCGACCGCCGCGGCGAGGCGGGTGGCGTGGTCGTATTTGGAGGGGCCTGGGGGCCTGGGGGCTTGGGGGCTTGGGAACAAGCCACGCAAGCGGCGGCGTCCGGTTTTGTCAGGCCCCCGGGCCTCCAAGCCTCCAAGCCCCCGATACCCCATCGACCCCGACGCGTCCACCAACACGTGGACCGTCAGGTCCGACTGGTGCTCGAAGCGTTTGACGCGCAGCCGGTCGCTGCGGCCGAAGACTTTCCAGTCGATGTCGTTGGGCGTGTCGCCGGGGGTGTAGTCGCGGTAGTCGAGGAACTCGACGCTGTGCCCCCGCTGCGGCGAGGCGTGCCGGCCCGCGTAGTGCCCCGTCACCGGCCGGCGCGACGCGAACACCACGTGCCGAAGCGCCGCGCGGTCGGTCGGGGTCAGGAGGGCGGGAGAAGTCACGTGAAGACTCAGAGATGGCGGGTCATCATTCGGCGAGCGACTCAATAATTTGCGTCACCACGTCCCCCGCGGTCACGCCCTCGCCGGCGGCGTGGTAGTTCGGCAGGACGCGGTGACGCAGCACGTGCGGCGCGGCGCGGCGGACGTGCGCGGTCGTGACCGCCGGCTCGCCGGACAGCAGCGCCAACGCCCGGCCGACGCGGACCAGGTGCTGGCCGGCGCGGGGGCCGGCGCCCCACTCGACGTAACGCTCGGCGACGTCGCTGCCCGCGGGCCTCGCGCTCGACGCCGGCCGCGTGGCACGGGCCAGCGCCACGGCGTAGCTCACCACGTGCGGGCTCAACGGCACGCGCTGCGTCAACGCCTGAAACCGCATCAGCTGCTCGATGCTCAGCACGGGCGAGAGGTCGGCGTCCGACGGGGCGGCGGTCTGGGCGACGATCCGTTCTTCCTCTTCCGCATCGGGGTAGTCCAGCCGGAGGCTGAGCATGAACCGGTCGAGCTGGGCCTCGGGCAGCGGGTACGTGCCCTCCTGCTCGATCGGGTTCTGCGTGGCGACAACGACGAACGGCGGGGCGAGGCGGTGGGTCTGGCCCATCGACGTGACCTGCCGCTCCTGCATCGCCTCGAGCAGGGCCGACTGGGTCTTGGGCGGCGTGCGGTTGATCTCGTCGGCCAGGATCAGGTTGGCGAAGATCGGCCCGGGCACGAACCGCATGGCCCGCTGCCCGTCGTCGCCGGTCTGCAGCAGCTCGGTGCCGACGATGTCGGCCGGCATCAGGTCGGGGGTGAACTGGATGCGGCTGAACTCCCAGCCCAGCACGCCGGCGAGGGTCTTGACCAGCAGCGTCTTGGCGAGCCCCGGCACGCCGATGAGCAGGGCGTGGCCC